>CAYOZM010000025.1:0-15768 GCA_964408475.1 uncultured Candidatus Bathyarchaeia archaeon
TGTTTCGGGTCGACCATAATGATCTCGAACCAAGTGTTTCTTCCGTCTTCCCAAATCCAGTAGCTGTTTATCACCTTGAGATTCGGAAATTTCTTAGCCGCTCTTTCCTCTGCAATCTGCTTAAGGCTTTTCCCTCGAACGAACTTGGTTACGCCTATCGCCTTCGGCCGTCTACCTGATATCGGTCTAGGCTTTCTTGCTCCGCCTTTCCTAACTCTTACTCGAACCATCACGTACCCTCGTTTAGCTTTGTAGCCAAGCGTTCTCGCTCTATCGAGCCTCGTCGGTTTAGCAATTCGGGTAGTCGCTGGCTCTCTTCTCCATTTTATCGCTAGTAGACGAGCCAGTTCTCCAGCATAAGATTGAGCTGGCTTCCGCCATGCGTTGGAGATATACTTGTATGCTGACATTTCATTTCCGTCCGATTGTGTAATGCCAATATTTTGCTGAGACGCCTACTAGTATTCAATAGGAACTGTAGATATTCCTTTCGCTCTTGATCTCAACTGAAAAAAGGAGAAAGTGCCCCAAATGAGGATAGATTCTGCTGAAACAGACTAGACTGACATAGAAAAGTATAAGTAATGACTTGGCTTTCTTGCTTTGAAAGCCTGTTAGAAGGATGACACGGATATGGAAGTCAAGGTCATCGAAAGGGATGAGAACTCAATCAGTTTCACTTTAAGCAAGGTGTCAACTGCCTTCGCGAATGCCTTGAGGAGAGCTATGATAGGTGAAGTTGAAACTATGGCGATTGAAAATGTTATAGTGCTTGAGAATAATTCCGTTATGTATGATGAGATTCTTGCACATCGTCTCGGTTTGATTCCTCTATCCAGTGACGTTAAGGGTTACGTTTCACCTGATGAATGCGACTGTAAGAGCGAACTCGGCTGCAGCAAATGCAGAGTATCATTCACTCTTGAGGTTGAGGCTACAGATGACACGATAACCGTCTACTCAGGCGATCTGAAGTCAGAGGACCCCGATGTGAAGCCTATTGTGGACAAGATTCCAATAGTAAAGCTTGCGCCCGGACAGAGATTGAAGCTAGAAGCCTACGCAAGGCTCGGAAGAGGTATTGAACATGCAAAATGGCAGCCTGTGTCAGCATGCGCCTACAAGTATCAGCCACATGTCAGTGTGAACGTAAAGAAGTGCGATGTATGCGGAGAATGTGTGAAATTCTGTCCGAGGAACGTATTTGCCATCGAAGGGTCGAGACTGATCATTAGGAATGAGATGAACTGTACACTGTGCACCGACTGCGTAAGACACTGCCCGATGAAGCCGAGCCCGATAACCATAGACTGGGATGATACTGCATTCATATTCTATGTCGAGTCGACTGGCTCGATGCCTGTTGAAGAGATTGTAAAGGAAGCAGCAACCCTACTCGGCAAGAAGTCCACTCTCTTATCCAAGCAGATAAGAGCACTTGAGAAATGAAAACGAAGGGAAATCGATGGAATCCAAAGCTGTCAATCAACAATTGAAAGGACTAATTGCGGAACTGGAAAGAACGGCGAGACGACGCAATGCACCAATCTGGAGGAGGGTTGCTGAGCTTCTAGGTCGGTCGAAGCGTTCTCGAGCAATAGTCAACGTGGCTGAATTGATGAGGAATACAGCTGAAGGAGAGAAGATAGTAGTTCCAGGAAAAGTGCTGGGCGCAGGAACAGCAAGCCACGGATTGACTATAGCTGCTTTCAGATTTTCTCCGCAAGCCAAGCAGAAACTTGAAAAAGCAGGTTGCATGTGCATCTCGATCCTCGATGTGCTGAAAGAAAACCCGAATGGAACAGGCATAAGACTCTTGGGATGAAAGAGTAATGGTTAAGGAACCGATCGTCATAGATGCATCTAATCTTATTTTAGGCCGAATGGCAAGCCATGTGGCAAAGAAAGCGCTCGAAGGAAATCATGTGATAGTCGTCAATGCTGAGAAGGCGGTTATAGCCGGTCGAAGGAAGAGGATCCTCGAAAGAGTGAAGACTCGCTTGAGAACTAGGACTTTAGGTTCGCTTGAAAAGGGTCCGACTCACCCTAGAAGATCTGACACACTTGTCAGACGTGTCATCAGGGGAATGCTTCCGTGGAAGAAACCTCACGGCAAAGATGCATATAGAAGAGTTGAAGTATACATCGGTCTCCCTGAAGAGTTCGTCGGAAGGACTATGATGCGAGTACCACAAGCGGAAGTATCAAAGCTTCGAGGACCATATGTTTCAGTAGAGGAGATTGCGAAAGAGATAGGGGCGCTATACAGAGCATGAGTGAAAGAAGAAGAATTCTACTCGTAACTGGAAAGAGAAAGACGGCGATAGCTCGTGCCGTTGTTAAGCCAGGCAAAGGAAGAGTCACTGTTAATGAATATCCCGTCGAATTGATTACGCCTGAAGCTGCTAAGATGAAGATTATGGAACCGCTAGTGGTAGCGGGAGAGAGGATGAAAGGCGTCGACATAAGAGTACACGTTCGTGGTGGGGGCGTGATGGGGCAGGCCGAGGCAACGAGAATGGCGATCGCTAGAGGCTTAGTCGAGTGGAGTAAGAGCAGTGAGTTACGGCGAATGCTGCTGAGCTACGATAGAACCATGTTAGCAGGCGACCCGAGACACACAGAACCGAAGAAGTTCGGAGGCCCTGGAGCTCGACGGAGGCGGCAGAAGTCCTATCGGTAGTCTTGGAGGATTTGCTTTGATCATTCCTGTCCGCTGTTTTAGTTGCGGGAAGGTCATAGGGGACAAATGGGAAGAATTCTCTAGAAGAGTCAAGGAAGGAGAGAAGCCAAGTCATATACTTGATGATCTCGGTCTTAGAAGGTACTGTTGCAGAAGAATGTTCATCTCCCACGTTGAGATAATAGACGACTTCCTCAAGTTTGCTGAGCTCTCAGCAAAGAAGAGGAATCAAGTAGTGTGAGGCATCCGAATGAGCGTTCCAACTCAGATTCAAGACGTAAGAGCTCGAAAGATCTTCGATAGTCGTGGGAACCCAACGATTGAAGTCGATATTGTGACTCACAACGGATTTGGAAGAGCAGCTGCGCCAGCCGGTGCAAGCAAAGGCAAGTGGGAAGTCCAGTCGTATCCTTCCGGCGGAGTTGATCAAGCTGTTAAGAGTGTGAAGGAGACCGTAGCTCCCAAGCTAATTAGGATGGATGCTGATGAACAGGAGACGATTGATACCGTTCTGCACGATATTGATGCAACCGATGACTTCAGTAAGATAGGCGGAAACACTGCGTACGCAATCTCAGTCGCCACTTCGCTAGCAGCAGCATCCTCGAAGCATATCCCATTGTTTCAACACCTCTCAAGCGCATTCACGGAGGAAATTCCGTTTCCCTTAGGCAACGTGGTCGGCGGAGGGATGCATGCAAAAGGAAGAAGAACCGACATCCAAGAATTCTTGGTACTCTCTACGAAAGCCAGCTCAGCTGTGGAGGCTTCTGAAGCCAATATAAGGGTTCACGCAGAGGTTCCCAACTTGATCTCCAAGTTTGGAGGCGCTGTAGGAGGGAAAGGAGATGAAGGCGCTTGGGTTTCAGATCTTGAGACACATAAGGCGCTTGAATTACTCTCGAAAGCTTGCGAGGTTGTCTCAAACGATATGGGCATCGAGGTAAGGTTGGGGCTAGATATGGCCGCTTCAACCTTGTGGAACCCCGAGAAGAAGGTGTACATCTACGAGAGGGATGAAAGGCGTCTTGAAGAAGAGAAGCAGATCGACTTCGTTCTCGATCTGATTGAAGACTATAACTTGATCTACGTAGAGGATCCGCTGCGCGAAGACGCCTTCGAAGCCTTCGGCGAGTTGACGAAGAGAGCGGAACACTGCTTGGTCTGCGGAGACGATCTTTTTACAACGAATATCAAGAGACTCGAAATAGGTTTCAAGCACAATGCCGCAAACGCCACTATAATAAAACCCAATCAAGTCGGAACATTGACAGACGCATACAAGGCTGCTAGAAGAGCGAAGCTCGCTGGATATGTTCCCGTGATGTCGCATAGGTCGGGGGATGTCCCCGAACCTGTCCTCGCACATTTGGCTGTGGCATTCCAATGCCCTATAATTAAGACTGGAGTGGTTGGAGGAGAAAGAGTGGCAAAGATAAATGAGCTGGTCAGAATACAGGAATCGCTCGGCGATAGGGCCAAGATGGCTTCGATCAAAGTTTAGAGGAAATCTGAATGGCGACTGAAGAAAAGGAGATAATGCCTAAGGCGGAGAATCTTCTAATTCCGCTGGAAGAGCTGCTAGCGGCGGGGCTTCACATAGGTACAAGAATAAAGACAGGCGATATGGAGCAGTACATCTTCCGCGTTAGACCCGACGGACTCTTCATCCTCAATATTGGTAAGACTGATGAGAAAGTAAGGTTGGCTGCAAAGTTTATCGCTCGTTTTGAGCCATCGAGAGTCTTGGTCGTCTCATCTAGACTCTATGGGAAGACTCCTGTTGAGAAGTTTTGTGAAGTTACACGTTGCGTCCCTATCGTAGGAAGGTTCATGCCTGGGCTTGTTTCAAACCCTCTTCAACCGAAACATGCAGAACCACAGTTGATCATCGTAACCGATCCTCGAGCTGACTGGCAAGCGATAAAAGAAGCATCTTCAGCTGGAATACCTATCATCTCTCTATGCGACACAGACAACGTCTTTAGCGGCGTAGACTTAGCCATACCAGTGAACAATAAGGGTAGAAGAGCGTTAGCGATGGCTTACTGGCTCCTTGCGCGGCAAGTCGTCCGCGAGAGGGGAGAGATCCCGGCTGACGGCAACATATCACATACTGTCGATGATTTTGAAACCAAGTTGGCAGCTGTATCGCCTCGACCGGGCGGTGAGCTTTGAAGGTCAGAAGGCCAGCGCAGGCAGGAGCATTCTACGCAGGAAACAGAGCACAGTTGGAAGCGCAGATAAAGAACTGTTTTCTCCATGAGCTTGGCCCGAGACACCTACCCGATGTTCCAGCTAAAGGCCAAAGGAGGATTGTCGCTCTGGTCTCCCCGCATGCTGGGTACATGTACTCTGGACCCGTGGCAGCAAGCGGATACGACAGCTTAGCAAGCGACGGCACACCCGACGCATTCGTTATACTTGGTCCAAACCATTCAGGATTGGGGAGTGGAGTATCTATAATGACTGAAGGAAGATGGCAGACTCCACTAGGGGAATCGCTTATAGATTCAGATATTGCGAACCTAATTTGTAAGCAATCAAGCATCGTAGACGTAGATGATGACGCCCATGCTTTCGAGCATTCTATAGAAGTTCAACTGCCATTCCTCCAATATGTGTATAGACATGAGATTAGGTTTGTACCGATTTGCATGATGATGCAAGACTTGAAGACGAGTGTAGAGGTCGGCGAAGCAATAGCCAAAGCGACCGAAGGTAAGGATATCGTTATAATAGCATCATCAGATATGACTCATTACGAACCTCAGAGATCAGCTGAAAAGAAGGATAGAGCAGCAATAGACGCTATTCTGAAACTCGACGAGAAAGAGTTACAAGACGTTGTTGAATCCAAGAACATATCCATGTGCGGATGCGGACCCGTAAGCTCAGCTATCAGATGCGCTAAGATACTTGGAGCTAGCAGAGCGAATCTGCTGAATTACAAGACCAGTGGAGACATCACTGGCGATTATGATGCAGTTGTCGGATACGCTTCAGTTGCTATCTCCAAGTAGAACATGAGCTCTATCTCAATCAACATGTGGCCGACATGAAGGCTTACGCAACAGCTCCAGCGAAAACGATACTTCTTGGCGAACACTTCGTCGTTCTAGGCGAACAGGCAATAGCTATGGCGATAAGCCTCAACTCGGAAGTCAATGTTGAAAGAAGAGGAGACTCCTCAATCTACGTAAGATCACTATCATTGAACACTTCTGGAACTTTCAAGAATGATGAATTTAAGCTAGAAAGAGGCGGCGAAGACGCAAGGAGGGTTCTTGAACCTTTAAAGATGGTAGCTGAAGCAGTTTGCCAACACGTAAAACACCGTGAAATAGGTTTCAACATTGAAATCGACTCAAAGATTCCAGTCGCCGTTGGGCTGGGATCATCAGCTGCAACTGCGGTCTCCACCATCGCAGCTGTCGCTGAATTACTAGAAGCCAAGTTACAGAGAGAGGAGATCTGCGATCTAGCTTTCATTCCGGAAAGACGTATACATGAAAGACCTTCAGGAATCGACCAGACGACATCCACCTATGGCGGAGTTATTCTATACAAGCCCGGTAGAGGATTCAAATCCATATCCATGAGACATCAACTTCCGATAGTCGTAGGGAATTCTGGGAAGGCCAGATCTACTGGCGAGCAGGTGGCCAAGGTTAGGAAGCTCTTCGAGGAGCGGAGAGATATCGTCGCTCATCTAGCGAAGAATGTCGGCGAACTTTCGACTAAAGCTGTAGAAGCTATAAGAGATGGCGATCTCCGAACTCTAGGGGAACTCATGATTTCAAACCATGAGATCCTGAGAAAAATAGGGGTGTCGAGTCAAAATTTGGATCAACTAGTTGAAGTGTCCATGAAGGCGGGGGCTCTTGGAGCGAAGTTGACAGGCGCGGGAGGGGGAGGATGTATTATCGCGCTGGCGGAGAAAGATGCGCGGCACGCGGTTGCAGACGCGATTGAAGGATCGGGTGGAAAGGCTTACATCGTCGAGATGGACAAGTTTGGCGTTAGAGCTTGGCTTGACAAGATGTAACCATAACACAGTTTTCTAAGTGCTGATTTCGCATGTCGAGAGAAACTGAGAGAAGAAAACTGAGCCATATAGAGGTAACGCTTCGTAAAGAGGTCCAGTCTCGGAGAGGAACTGGATTCGAGGATGTGCACCTCATTCACAAGGCCTTACCTGAGATAGACAAGAAAGAAGTTGACTTGACGTCTAGAATCTTCGAATACGAGTTAAGAGCACCAATAATCTTAGAATCGATGACAGGCGGAACCCCCTCAGCCGCGAGAATCAACGCAATATTGGCGGAGGTAGCGGAAGATCTCCAAATCGCGATCGGAGTGGGCAGCCAGCGGGCAGCCGTAGAGAACCCTCGCTTAGCTTATACTTATAAGATCGTCAGGAAGAAAGCTCCGACCGCTATGGTCTTCGCAAATCTCGGATGCGCTCAACTCACAAAAGGATATGGGAAGGAAGAAGTCCAGAGAGCCATAGATATGGTCGACGCCAACGCTCTTATGGTCCACCTCAACCCGCTGCAAGAATCTGTTCAACTGGAAGGCGAGACGAACTTTCGAGGCAGCCTGAACAAGATCAGAGAGATAGCCCATGAAGTTGACATACCTGTGATCGTCAAGGAGACAGGAGCAGGCATATCAGGGGAAGTTGCAAGAGCTATCGAAGCGACCGGAGTCGATGGGATCGATGTCGCCGGCGCTGGAGGAACCAGTTGGGCCGCGGTTGAGTACCACCGGGCAAGAGAGATCAGAAATAGAACTCGTGTAAGACTTGGAAAGACTTTCTGGAGCTGGGGAATCCCAACCGCAGCCAGCTTAATTGAAGTTGTAAAGTCAACAGGGCTGACTGTAATAGCATCAGGCGGCATCAGAAACGGGCTTCACGTAGCCAAAGCAATAGCGCTTGGAGCCAAGGCCGCGGGGATAGCTCTTCCCGCGCTACGCTCGGCCGCGATGGGAAGAAGAAGTCTTCATGAGATGCTTTCGCTGATGTTCGAAGAATTGAGAACTGCGATGTTTCTGACGGGGTCAAGAGATCCAAGCGAACTGACGAGGGCGCCTCTAGTGATCACAGGCGAACTCTATCAATGGCTTGAACAGCGAGGCGTTAACATCCAGGAGTATGCGAGAAGAACCGTTTCATAATCTCGCTCCCATAAACTGGTTTCGCTGTCAACGTTGTGTTAAAGGAAAAACCGGAGTTCGAATTAGCTAATATAATCTTCCGCATTGATTATCAATAGTGAAAATAGATTAAATGTGGTAGAGGGTTTAGGGCTGAGGTAGATGATGAGAACATCGCAGATCTCAGGGTTTCACAATCTGAAACCTTTGGAAAGAATAAGAGTAGTGAAAGAGTTCGCAGCTCTTACTGATGAAGAAGTCAGCATTCTCCAGTCTACAGGACCGTTGAAACTTGAGCAAGCCGATCGGATGATTGAGAATGTGGTTGGAACCATGCCGATCCCGTTGGGGATCGCGACCAACTTTCTCATAAATGGAACGGACTACTTGATTCCGATGGCGATCGAGGAACCTTCAGTGGTTGCTGCAGCCAGCAATGCCGCTAAGATGGCTAGAGTGAGAGGCGGGTTTAGCACATCGAGTACAGGACCTGTAATGATAGGGCAAATCCAAGTTGTCGCGGTTCCTGATCCTTTTGGCGCGAGGATGAGAATTCTATCAGCTAAGAGTGGGATTCTCCAAAAGGCGAATGAGCAAGACCCTGTTCTAGTGTCGAAAGGAGGAGGGGCTAAGGACTTGAAAGTGAAGGTTATTGAAACAGCTGTCGGTTCAATGGTTATTGTCGAGATCCTCGTCGATTGCAGAGATGCGATGGGAGCGAATGCTGTCAACACTATGGCTGAAGCTGTTGCACCTCTAATAGAGAGAATCTCAATGGGAAGAGTCTACCTCAGAATAATCAGTAACTTGGCTACTGAGAGGCTGGCGCGTGCGACAACGACTGTTCCAAAAGAGGCGGTAGGAGGAGAGGAGGTTGTCGACGGAATCGTGAACGCTTATGCATTCGCGTTGGCTGACCCGTACAGATGCGCCACGCACAATAAAGGGATAATGAACGGTATTACCGCAGTCGTGTTGGCTACAGGCAACGACACTAGGGCTGTGGAGGCTGGAGCTCATGCTTACGCTGCAAGGACAGGCCGCTACAATCCCTTGACGACATGGGAGAAGAATAGCGAAGGCGATTTGGTCGGCGCTATCGAGTTGCCTATGGCTGTGGGCCTTATCGGTGGTGCGACAGCGATACACCCAACCGCAAAGATAGCGGTGAAGATCTTAGGCGTCAAGACAGCTACTGAACTTGGAGAGGTCATAGCCGCGGTAGGGCTCGCTCAGAACTTGGCTGCACTAAGAGCCTTGGCGAGTGAAGGCATTCAAGAAGGGCATATGAAACTTCACGCTAGGAATATTGCTGCGACAGCCGGTGCAACTGGAGATCTAGTCGATCAGATCGCTGATCAAATGGTCAAGGAGAGAAAGATCAGAATTGATAGAGCAAAGGAGTTACTAGCTCAATTCGCAATGAAACCCTAATGGATTCAGCTCTTAGGTATCTGCAAGTACTCTAGGGATTCTGCTCTCCTAATTCTAGGAACCACGTCTTTCTCTATCCAGTCAGAGATATTGTCATAGATTTTTCTATAGTATTTCTTTGTAGTATGTCTGACCAGCCCGAGATTTTCCATTCTACGTACGTAGCGCCACTTCATACTCCTTGAGATAGTATCGCCTAGAAGACGATCTATATCGAGTTTCTTGAACACCTTTGGAAGACGAGCGAAAACACCGACTATTTCATGAGGAAACATCAATAATGCATTTTTCGAAAGTTTACGTTTTCCTCGAGAATCTACTCTTTCGGTTCTCTCTCTCGATTTTTTCATCGCTCCGTCTTCCTTCGATACTATACTGGATCGCTTTAGGTAAAAATGTTTTCTTGCCTACGAACTGAGAACCCTTTAAATACTATAGCTTCCCGCGACAAATGCCGCTAGCCCGACAGTCATCCAGATAAGCGCCAAGCTCTTCACGGCCTTAGCGTTTCTACGTGAAGGATCTTTAACAAAGAAAATTGAAGATGCAATGAAACCTACGTCCGCAACCGCCACCAGAGGTAGGTAAAAAGTTGAAACCATATCGAATACTATTGGGATCGGGCTGATCAGCACAGCAAGTGAGAAGAAGAGCGCAGCTATTCGAGATGCTTTTGAAGATCCATGTAATACTGCAACTGTCTTGACACCCTTCAAAGAGTCTCCATCGATGTCCATAACTCCCTTAGCCACCTCACGCCCTAGATTTGAGAGAAACGCCATTATTGAGAAGATTCCTAGAACGGGCTTTAGGCCGCCAACAACGATGCCACCGTAGACAAAAGGTAGTGCTATGCAGATACTAACCACTATGTTTCCGAAGAATCCCGTTCTCTTTCCTCTGGTGTTGTAGTACATCATCAATCCCAATGCGAATGCGGCAACTATGAAACCTGGAAGATTTGTTAACGCCGCAAAGACCAACCCTATAGCGCTTAGCAGAAAGCTGTAGCTGAGAGCCTCACGGGGGGATATTAGCCCCGAAGGGATCGGCCTCCTAGGATTGTTTATCTTATCTATCTCAAGGTCATAGTAGTCGTTCATCACCATCGTTGCGGCCATGAGGAAAAAAGCTACGAGGAACCCGATTAATGCAGGAACGAGGGTGAAGCGGCCGTTCAACGCTATGGTCTCTCCGATAACGACACCGAAGCCTATCATAAGACAGTTTATCGGTCGAATTATCTCAAAGAAACCAAGCGCCTTCCGCTTCGCTCCAACTTCCTCAGATTGGAGTTGATTCGCAGCCTTCAACTCGCCGTCCTATTCTCTTGAGGCGACGCAACTTCCTAATAGAGATTTTCCATGCTCATCGAAATGCGAGGATTATCAGCATTTTAATAGGGTTCTTGAATAACTCAATAATATTCGTCCATTTACACCGCTGGAGGACTTGGCTTGGATCACTATGAAGCATTAATCGTCGGCGGGGGTCCAGCAGGCTTGATGGCTGCCAAGAAGGCTGCTGAGAATGGCGCGCAGGTCCTCCTATTGGAGAAGGAGCCCTACCTTGGCCGTAAGGTGTGCGCTGGAGGTATAACGAAGCAGACCCTTATCGACTCCGAGATCTCGCCATCGCCCGATTTCATCGAGAACGAGATATTCGGCGCTTGCATTCACGGCCCAGACGTGAGAAAGAAGATTATTATCGATGCAGAGTCGATAGGCTGGGGGAAGGGCTACGTTATTGATAAGCCGAACTTTCTACGGAAGATGGCTGAGGCAGCTGCATCGAAGGGAGCTGAAATCAAGCTAGAATCAGCTGTGACCAGCGTAACTCGAAGAGGCAACGCAATAGTCGTGACTGCAGAAAGAGAGGAAGGTACCTCTCAGATTGCAGGCAAGATTCTTCTCGGATGCGATGGATTCGCCTCAGTCGTTGCCAAAAGTTTCCATTTAAACGAGGGGGTCGAAATGACGTCGTGCATACAGTATAAACTGAGCAACTGCGATCTTCAGGATGAGCATTTACTAGAGATCCACCTGGGGCGCAGTACAGCTCCCCTCGGATACCTATGGATCTTCCCGATGGGAAAAGGGATCGCCAATGTTGGAGTAGGTGTGAGAGGAACGAACCCGAAGGAGATGCTCGACAAGTTCATTAAAAGAGACAAGAGACTTAGGGACTCAGAGATTCTCGAAGTCGGGTCTGCCCCAATAGTAACCAGCGGGCAACTCCGAAACGTGGTCTCCGACAATTTGATGATATGCGGAGAATCTGCTGGGCAAGTGATTCCTTTAACATGCGCTGGGATTCACACGGCTTTGATCGCTGGAAAGATTGCTGGAGAGGTTTCCGCTGGAGCTATCGAAGAGAACGACTTGAGCGAGAAACGGCTTTCCGATTACGCTGACATTTACAACCTCGCTTACGGAAGACAGATTGAAAACAGCCTGAAAGTCGCTCAGATTTATAGGAGACTTGATGATAACGAGTTGAATCGATTCTTAGAGGTTCTCAACGCAAAAGACTTGGCGAACTTGGCAATCGGCTTAAACGCGGAACGTATAATTGAAATGTTATTAAAGCATCCTCTTCTCTCATCAAGAGTTTGTAGTCTACTCCTAAAGGAGGCATTGTAGAGAATGAGAGGGTCTGTCGAAGAATACCTATTTAAAAGACTGAAGAGTGAGAGAGCTGTTCACTTAACCCTTCTAGATCCTGAGAAGGTCGATACCAAGAACGCTTCTGAGATCTCAAGGATCGCTCAGTCAGCCGGATCGTCTGGAATAATGATCGGCGGTTCAACCTCGATCTCCGTCTACCACTTGGACGATGTAGTGAAGGCGGTTAAGAAGACCGTGGAGATACCGGTGATTCTTTTCCCTAATGATGTTACGGGAATCAGCCGGTACGCGGATGCTGTATTTTTCATGTCTCTTCTGAACTCTTCAAATCCTTACTACATCACAGGCGTTCAAGCTTTAGGAGCGCCTCTGGTCAAGAGGTACGGCTTAGAGGCTATCTCCCTAGGCTACTTGATCGTCGGCGAGGGCGGAGGCGCGGCTGGCTTCATAGGTCAAGCGCGTCCGATTCCTTACGAGAAGCCTGAGCTCGCTGGGATCTATGCGTTAGCCGCTCAGTATCTGGGGATGCACCTTGTATACTTGGAAGCGGGATCAGGAGCTGAGAAGCCTGTTCCACCCGAGATGATAAGAGCTGTGAAACGAATGGTCGAGATCCCTGTAATAGTCGGCGGAGGGATAAGATCGCCTAAAGCTGCAGTTTCTGCTGTCAAGGCTGGGGCTGACATAATTGTTACCGGGACGTTAATTGAAAGATCGTCGAGAGAAATTGGGAAGGTAATTCAATCGATCAAGAAAGCGAAGTAAGCCTTCTTTTGAGGCACTCTGTAAATGGCCTTTTCAAGTCACGCAAAGATAAGGAGAACTGTACCATACTACAAAATCGTTCGTAAAGTTGCATTTCCCTCCATGCCAAGAATACTGGCCTCAACCCTGCTAGCGAATCTGCTCGGACTAGCCTTCGCATTCACTCTCTTCGAGTTCACAGTTGAAGCGCTCGTTGAAGGATTGGTCTTCGGATTGATCGTTCTCACTATTCCCAGCATAGTCTCTGATCTTCTTCTCCATGCTCTCGTGCTGAAGAAGGACCCTCTTTTCTATCTGAGAAGATGTTTTGCCCTTTCTCTATTTTCATGCCTGATCTGGATAGCCGTCATGTTTGCCGCGGGAGTAGCCTCTCGATGGCTTAATGGAATATCCTTCCCTGAGTTCCCCTTCTACTTGGGTTTCTTCATAGTCCTTCCTGTGCGAACAATATCCACTCTATCGATGTCGACGGCTACATTATGGCGGAGAAGCATATCATCGATCTCTCAACCCTTGGCATGCGCTCTCGCAGGTGTAGCACTCTGGAATCTGCCTCTAATCAATAGCTTGGCCGCGCTATTCTTGAGTTCGCTTTTAGCGTTTACTTCAACCTCTGCCCTCCTAATCTACGTCGAACGGAAAGGCTTTATGAAAATCGGATCTTCCCCGCTCCGGACTTTCCGAGCGTTCTTACTCGATTGGCTTGATGGAAGGAACGAGATGTTCGAAGATTATCTGAAAGAACTCGGAACTCGCGAGACCATCAACATAGCGCTCCTACAATTTAGAGGCAAGAACAGCCATAGGCCTAAAGCCATCATGATAACATCAAACTTTCACCCAGGTCCCTTTTTGAACGTCGGAAGCAGTGTTCTCCCATTGTTGATTCAGAAGGTCTTGGAGAGTAGAACTGGCACCGTGGTCTCAGTTCCTCACGGAGTCTCGGGGCATGAATTGAATCTTGTCTCCCAAGAAGAGAATGAAGCAGTTCTTAGGGAGGCGTTGCATCTACTTGACGCATCAGATTTCTCAGGAGAGGCAACTCGCTTCATAAGATGGAAGAGCGAACCAGCTCAAGCGAGTTGCCAAGTCTTCGGAGATAGCGCCCTGATAACATTGACTCTCTCGCCAAGAGACATGGAGGATATTCCTCTAGAGGTAGGGTCATCGATAAGCCTCGAGGCGAGTAGATACTTCAAGAACGTAGCGGTAGTAGATGCACACAATAGCATAAACGAAGTCAAACCTATGAGTGAAGACGAAATAAACAGTCTAGTCGAATCTGCTAGAAGATCAATTGAAACCGCTTCAAGGGCGGGTAAGTCAAGTTTCAAGATAGGAGCTTCGAAGATCGATCTGAGCCCTTATAGATTGAGTCAAGGAATCGGGTTGGGAGGAGCTGCGATTCTACTCGTGGAGGCTCAAGGTGAACTTTCAGCGTACATTACAATTGACGGCAATAATATGAAAGCAGGATTGAGGGAAAAGTTGTTGGAGGGGCTTGAGAGAATCGGAGTGAATGAAGGCGAGGTTATGACAACAGACACTCACATGGTGAATGGAATTGTCCCAGCAAGACTAGGATATTACCCTGTGGGCGAGGCTGTGGACGAAAACGAGATTCTCACGCATATTATCAACGGTGTTAATGAAGCGAAGCGTAACCTGGAGGAAGCGGAAGTAGCCTATGCGAATAGCAAGGTAAAGGTTATGGTTCTAGGACTTGGAGCATTCGCTAAGCTGACTGAGTTCCTCTACGGTGTTGCTAAACTTGTAGCAGCATCGATGGTCTTGACGATGGTAGTTTCAACATTGGTCGGCGTAGTAGTGCTCATCTGATTAAAGGTGGATGAGATGAGTCTCTCATTTCACTATATGCAACTACCTAGAGAAGTGATCGTCGGAACAGACATACTCGGAACAGTCGGTGAGACATGTAGAAGACTTGGATTTCAAGAGACAGCACTAATTGTCACCGGCCCCAACGCGTATAACATAGCCGGAAAGAAAGTCGTTGAATCGCTTGCTGCGTCAGGACTTCCCTCAGACCACATGATCGTTCATCAATCAACGATGCAGTACGTGAAGCTAGCTGAAGAGAGAATAGCTGAGAAAAAGCCTTGCCTTGTATTGGGAGTTGGGGGAGGAAAGGACATAGACGTAGCTAAGCTCAGTTCAGCTAATATGAAAATCCCTTTCATAAGTATACCTACAACTGCTTCCCATGACGGGATATCAAGCCCGTACGCGTCGATAAAGGGATTCGATAAGCCATACTCTGTAAAAGGACAAGCTCCATTAGCTATCTTAGCCGATGCGAAATTGATAGCTGAATCTCCTTACAGGCTTCTCGCAAGCGGGTGTGGAGACATTATAGCTAAATATACTGCTGTTAGAGATTGGAGGCTCGCTCACAAGATAAAGAATGAATATTATGGAGATTACGCAGCCGACCTAGCCTTGATGAGCGCGAAGCTCGTTATGAAGAACGCTCAAGCGATTCGAAACAGAAGCCAAGAAGGCATTAGAACGGTTATTGAAGCTTTGATAAGCTGCGGGGTTGCGATGAGTATAGCCGGAAGCACAAGACCTTGCAGCGGGTCGGAACATCTTTTCAGCCATGCCCTTGACGCGATTGTTGCGAAGCATGCACTGCACGGTGAACAGTGCGGGGTCGGTACGATAATGTGCGCGTACCTCCATGGCGTCGATTGGAAACTGGTGAGATCTGTTCTCCAGAAGATAGGCGCTCCCACAACCGGCAAGGAGTTGGGATTGGACGCTTCGAATATCGTTAAAGCATTGACCCTAGGCCACAAGATCAGGCCGGATCGATATACGATCTTTGGCGAGACCGGCTTGACAATCGAAGCTGCTGAGAAGCTCGCGAGGGTGACCGAGGTTATCGACTAGTCTTCTGATGTGACAAGAGCTTGGTGGATAAGGGAAAAGCATCAGCCACAGCTCACGCAATCCAAGGGCTAATAAAGTATCACGGCTTGAGAGACGAGAAGCTCCGGTTACCTTACCATGACAGCATATCCGTTTGCGTAGACAAGTTGAGTACGAAGACGACTATTCAATTCGACGAAAATCTTG
>CAYOZM010000026.1:0-15158 GCA_964408475.1 uncultured Candidatus Bathyarchaeia archaeon
AACTTCCAGATCTGTTCGATCTGACATATGGGTTGAACAAGATAGGCATGGGTCGTATGCTCGAACCACAACCTCAATGTCGTTGAGAACTCTCTCATCTATTCTTCCTGACTCTATCCTCCTCTTCGCTACGTCGCGAACGCTTCGGTTCATATGCGCATTATTCTGCGTGGTTGCCACGATCAAGTTCGCTCGTTCTATAATCCCCTCCTCATTCGCGGTGTAGTGGTGGATCAATGTTCCTCTTGGCGCTTCGACTACGCCTACTCCCTCCCCTCGCTTTATTTTGAAAGGGCGTCGTACATCGTTTGCAGTGATTTTTTCATACTCAACTATTTCCTCCGCTCTTTCCAGAGCGTAATATAGCTCTATCAATCTTGCCCAATTGTACAGCAGAGTATTATGCGCCAGCCTCCCAAATTCGTTCTTGAATTCGGTGAATTCCCGATTTGCTTCTGGCGTTGGTATGTTTTCAGCTATGTTCAATCTTGCTAACGGACCAACTCTGTACGCGCCGTCAGGCCATCCAGCTTTGGTGTAGAATGGGAATTTTAGGTAGGTCCAAGGTTCGACGCGTTCTCTTATATGAGCTAGATAATTGTTTGGATTAAACTCCTCCGCGATCTGCCCGTTTGGCGTGATTATTCTTATGTTACCGTCGTAGAGGTCGAAATCCCCATCTTTCAGGAGTGCACTGTAGTAAGAGCGTTGCGAGTCAAGGTCGAGCATAAGCTTCTTTTTGTCAAGCAGAACCTCCTTACATACGTTGACTAGCTCACGTAGATCTTTCTCAACGCTTGATAGATCAGCCGCTATCTCGTCGACTTCTTTCTTGCTCAGCTTCTTCGTCACGCCACCCGGTAGCGCTGTTACAGGATGTATCGCTCTTCCTCCGGTTTTCTCAACGATTTTCTGGCCAACTTTCCTCACTTGAATAGCTTTCTTTGCTAAGTCAGGTTTCTCTCGTATCAGAGCGAGCAATCCTTGTTCTCTTCCTTTAGCAAAGAAGTCGGGGCCGGCTAGGAAGAAGAAGTGTAGTGAGTGGCTGTGTATATACTGGCCCATATGCATAAGTTCTCTAATTAGAGTCCCCGTTTCAGCCGGTTCCACGTCGAACAACTCGTCGCAAGCTTTGGCTGATGCTAAATGGTGGGAGACTGGGCAGATTCCGCATATTCTGGGAACTATTTGAGGAGCCTCTTCAGCTGGCCTTCCTTCTAGGAATTTCTCGAACATCCTCAAATCGAAGACGCTGAAGTGTGCGTCCTTGACATCGCCTTGCTTATCTAGCCATATCGTTATCTTAGCTCGGCCTTCTATCCTTGTCACTGGATCTATAGTAACGGTATGATGTTTCACTTGCCCTTCCTCTCAAACACTCTCCTCGGGATAGTCGAAGACGGTAAAGTGAATCTGTAAAGGCTTCCTACAGCATCTTTAAACATAGTCGCTAGTTGTTCTGGATCAACTCTATTCTTCTCGTCGATAGATGCTACTGAAGCAATCGCACTGGCCATCTTAGCCCCTTGATCAGCAACATTCTCAGGCGGACCCATACATCCGCGGCAAGGCATAGGTGCCGCTAAGCATTTGGCTTCGCAGCCAGCTCTAGTCGCAGGACCTGCGCAAAAGTAGCCCTGTTCCAGTAGACATCGACTAATGTCAGGTTCACCTTGCCCCCACCTCAAGATTCTCGTTATCTTCTTCTCTTCTCTTTTCAAGTCGCATTCATCGCATACAGTCTTCTTGGATAACGTGACCGGTTTTCCGCTCAGAAGCATCTGAAACATTTCTTTGATCAATTTTGGTTGAGGTGGGCAACCAGGAATGTTATAGCTGATCTTGACCCATTCTTTTAGAGGCTTGATAACCTGCTCGATTGGTGGCACCTCTTCTGAAGGCAGAATTCTCTGTTCGTTGTCAGTGCTCTCCGTAGTCAGATAGACTCGCTCTAAGAGTTCTCTAGTTGCATACAGGTTTGCTAGTCCAGGTATCCCTCCGAACGATGCGCATGAGCCGAACGCGATAGTGATCTTGGCCTTTTCACATAATCTCGCTGCTTCCTCGGCATCATGTTTGTTTCTGACAGAGCCGCTTAACAGTAAGACATCAACGTTGTGATCCAAGCTTTTCTTGTCGATTAATATGGGGGCGTAGTCTATTTCCATATCTTGCAGTAGGGATACAATTTCCTCATGTAGGTCCAGAATAGCGATCTCGCATCCCGCGCATGCTCCCAACCCTTCAACGGCAATTCTAAGTTTCATTCTTGTCTCCCTCGAGTGGATTAGGTCCAAGTGCACGTAGGTCTTCTACAAATTCCTTTACGACGGCAGCGAACCTTTCACCTTCAGAGGCTGAGATCCATTCGAGTCTGACTCTTCTATCGTCCAATCCTAGATCATTGAGCATCTTCTTTAGAAGCGCAACCCTCCGTTCTGTCCTGAGGTTCCCGTTTATGTAGTGGCAGTCACCGGGATGACAGCCGACGACGAGGACGCCGTCAGCACCTCTCTTTAGCGCGGTCAAGATGAAAGTTGGGTCAACTCTTCCGCTGCACATGAGCCGTATTGCTCTAAGGTTCGGTGGGTATTGTATCCTACTCGTTCCAGCTAGGTCTGCGCCGGCGTATCCGCACCAGTTGCAGAGGAAGCCGACTATGTAGGGTTCGAATGCTTCAGATGTCATTTCCATCTACCTTGATAAGGCGAATTCGATCTGGCTGAGAATTTGTTCATTGGTGAAGTGATTGGCTCTTATAGCGGTTGCAGGGCAGCCTGCTGCGCAGACGCCGCATCCTTTGCAGAGAGCCTCATTTATCCTTGCGACTTTCTCTTCTAGGGTTATCGCGTTGAACGGGCAAAGAGGTACGCATACTCCGCATCCACCGCAGAGAGGTTCATCGACCGAGGCAAAGTATGGTTGGATCACGTATTTTCCAGCGGCCATCAGAGCGATCGCTCCTGAAGCGGCCGCTCTGGCTTGAGATACTGTATCCGGAATATCCTTTGGGCCAGATGAGGTTCCGCATACAAATATTCCGTCAACAGTTGTATCTACAGGCCTCAATTTTGGGTGTGCTTCCAAGAAGAAACCGTCCGCCCCAACAGGGATCTTCAGTACGTTCTGTATCACCTTTGTATCTTGACCAGGTACGATTCCAACCGAGAGTACCACTACATCGGCTTCGAGTTCAACCGGTCTTCCCAGTAGAGTATCCTCAGCTTTCACTGTGAGGTTCTTCGTTTCAGGATCTTCATGTATCTCCGCTACTCTTCCCCGTATGAATTGCACTCCGTATTCTCTGCACGTCTTCTCATAGAATTCCTCGAATCCTTTTCCAAAAGCGCGTACATCAATGTAGAAGACGTAGACCTCCATGTCTGGATGCTTCTCCTTCAATTGTCGTGCTTGTTTGGCTGCATACATGCAGCAAATCCTTGAGCAGTAAACGTTCCTTCGTTCGTTTCTCGAACCGACGCACTGGATGTAGGCGATTCTCTTCGGCTCCTTCAGGTCTGAAGGTCTTACAACTCTTCCTGAAGTTGGGCCAGCAGCGTTCAGCATACGTTCCATTTCCAGAGCTGTCAAAACGTTTTGATAAACGCCATAATTGTATTCCTCATCAACGGTGGCATTGTAAGGCTCGTATCCTGAAGCAACTATTATCGTGTCGATTTCTAGGTTGACCTCTGTGGCGTATTGATCGTAGCTTATCGCTTCAGGTTCGCAGACTTCTTTACACTTGGAGCAAGCAAGGGGTGTAAGCCCTAGGCAATTCTTGTCATCGAGAACGTAGGCTGGAGGAACGGCCTGAGGGAATGGGATGTATATCGCTTTTCTCCAACTGAGGCCTGAGTTGAACTCGTCTGGGACTTCAACAGGACAAACTTTTGCGCATTCATCGCAGCCTGTGCACTTTTTCTCATCAACATATCTCGGTTTCTTCAGAATCTTGACTTTGAAATTTCCGATGTACCCTTGAACATCCTTGACTTCAGCGTAGGTCATCAATTTGATATTAGGATGTCTTCCAGCCTCAACCATCTTCGGCGTCAGAATACAGGAAGAGCAGTCCATTGTGGGAAAGGTTTTGTCCAATTGAGCCATTCTGCCGCCTATCGTTGGGGACTTCTCGATCAAGTAGACATTGAAGCCTGCGTTTGCGAGGTCGAGCGCTGCAGATATTCCAGCGATTCCTCCCCCTATTATCAAAGCGTTTCTTCCCATTTTGACTTCTTTCGGATGCAGTTCCTCCAGCTTCTCAGCTCTAGCAAGAGCGATTCTTACCTGATCCTTAGCCAGTTCAAGGGCTTCTTCCGGCGTTTGCATATGCACCCAAGTGTTTTGTTCCCTTATGTTCGCCATTTCGAAAAGGTACGGGCTTAACCCTTCTTCTTCGAGGACCTTTCTGAATGTTGGTTCGTGGAGCGATGGTGTGCACGCAGCTACCACCACTCTGTTAAGCTTCTTCTCTCGGATCTCCTTCTTGATCAGTTGCTGACCCGGTTCGCTACACATGTAGGTGTATGTTTTCGCTACCGTAACGTTTGGGAGGCTCTCAGCGTACGCTCTCAATGCCTCAACGTCTATTACTCCGGCTATGTTCGTTCCGCAATGGCAGACGTATACGCCTATTTTAGGCTCCGGTGTCAGATCCTTTTTTCCTCCAAGAGTCTTCTAGCGTATTCATAGCCTCGTTCGAATGCTTCTATGTTCAGCTTCTCTGTTCCACGCGGAACATTGCTGGCGATGGCCTTCTCGATAGATTGGTTGTCAACTATCTTGGTTATCGCTATGATCGCGCCTATCATAACCATGTTCGCAACTATCTTCTTCCCGAGTTGCTCGGCAATTCGGGTAGCTGGCACTTCATATATCCTCACGTTCTTCATCGGTCTCGTTTCAAGAATCATATCGGAGTCGTATAGGAGAGTACCGTTCTCTTTGATCTCTCCTACATATGTGTTGTATGCTTCCTGAGACATGACCGCTACGATGTCAGGCTGTTCAACTTTAGGGTAGTCTATCTCCTCATCCCCAATTACTATCTCGGTTTTACAAGCTCCTCCTCTTGCTTCAGGGCCATACGATTGCGCTTGAGTCGCATTCTTACCTCCATATATGGAAGCCGCTGTTCCAATGATTATTCCCGCCAGAACTATTCCCTGCCCACCGAGCCCTGCGATTCTGATCTCAAAGCGGGACATTGGTCAATTTTCCCTCCTTCTCCAGTTTCATTTGAATCGATTGAACCTGCTGTTGAAGGAGATCTGTGAATTCTGGTTTCTCTGTGTCTACGAATTCTCCGACGACTATCTCGTTCGGCGTTATCTCCGCCTGCAGCGGGTTAATGCGATGTCGGATCACACTTTTCTCTTTGAACCATAACATGGAATCCATAGGTTTCGGCATCCTGTTTCTTCTTCCATACTGTTCAGGGCACGGCGAAAGAACCTCGATGAAGGTGAAACCGCGTTTCTTCAGAGCTTTCTTTATTGACTCCCGCAATAGTCTGATATGAATAGTGGTCCAACGAGCTACGTATACAGCACCGGAACCTGCTGCTAGATGAACAAGGTTGAACGGGTGTTCAATGTTGCCGTATGGCGTTGTTGTCGTATAAGCCTCCAGCGGAGAGGTTGGACCAGACTGCCCTCCAGTCATCCCGTAGTTGAAGTTGTTTGAGCAGATCACGGTCATATCGATGTTTCTTCTTGCCGCGTGTATGAAGTGGTTTCCACCTATCGAGAAGAGGTCTCCATCGCCGCTTATTACTACAACTTTCAAGTCAGGTCTTGTTGCCTTAACGCCTACTGCAAATGCTATTGGACGGCCATGGGTCGTGTGAAATGCATCCGCATTTATATAGCCTGATATTCTACCGATGCATCCTATTCCTGACACTATAACGATCTTGTTCATGTCGTAGTTTAATTCCCGGAGAGCGCGGAGGAACTCACTAAGGATTATTCCATTTCCACATCCATTGCACCATATGTGCGGTATCATGCCTTTTCGAGTAAATTCTTCTATGGGGTGAGCTTCCTGCATCATCGCGCTACCCTCCTTATTTGAGCTAGAATCTCTTCAGGCGTATGCGGGTCCTCGCCGAGTTTTGGGAGGAAGGTTATTTTTCGATGGTCTGCTCTTCTCTCGACTTCTCTAACTATCTGTCCGCAGTTCATCTCTGCAACGATTATTCCGTCAACTTCGTCGGCGATTTCTTCGATTTCCTTCTCCGCGAAAGGCCATAGAGTTATGAGCCGTAGGAGGCCCACTTTCAAGCCTTGTCTTCTAGCTCTATTAACCGCAGCGAGAGCTGATCTTGCAACACTTCCATAGGCAATAACGCATACTTTAGCGTCATCAAGTGTTATTCTTTCAACTCTTACGATTCTGTCTCTATTTCTTCTGATCTTGTCGCAGAGCCTTTGCACAAGTTTCGTCTGCTCTTCAGCGCTATCGGTTTGAGGATGGCCTGTCTCATCGTGGGTCAGGCCTGTTGCATAGAATCTGTATCCTTCTCCGAAACAAGCCATGGGCGGGATTAGGTCTCGATCAGGTCTAAAAGGCGCATAGCTTTGCGGTAGTTCTTTCGGCTTCTTACGTTCGGTCAAATGTATATCTTCAGGCTTCGGAATGTTGAGCCTCTCTCTAAGGTGACCGACAACCTCATCGGCCATAATGAAAGCGGGGCATCTGAACTCTTCTGAGATGTTAAACGCTTGTATAGTTAAATCGAACATCTCTTGAACAGACGATGGAGCGAAGGCTATTATCTCGTAGTCCCCATGCGATCCCCATTTTGCTTGCATAATGTCCTGTTGGCCCGTCTTTGTCGGTTGCCCTGTACTGGGTCCTCCTCGCATAACATTCACGATTACACAAGGGGTCTCAGTCATAACGGCTAGACCTATGTTCTCCTGCATAAGGCTGAATCCTGGGCCGGATGTCGACGTCATCGATTTGACCCCTGAATAGGAGGCTCCTATTACAGCAGCCATGGATGCTATCTCATCTTCCATCTGAAGATATACACCCCCGACTTCAGGCAGTCTCTTGGCCATATGTTCTGCAACTTCAGTTGCAGGCGTTATCGGATAGCCTCCGAAGAATCTGCAACCAGCAGCGATAGCTCCTTCAGCGCACGCGACGTCTCCTAGAGCGAAGTATACGCCTGTGATGATGTCTCTTCTCATTTCTCCTTCTCCTTAATTTTCATGAAGATCGCCATCTCTGGACAGATCTCTTCACATACTCCACATCCAACACATCCTTCAGTCTTCACATAAGGTGGGTGAGCACCACGAATGTTCAGTCTAGTTTCATAGTCGAGAACATGTTTCGGGCAAAGCTCGATGCAGAAGCCGCATCCCTTGCATCTATCATTGATCACGATTATCTCGACTTCCGCGATCTTGAGCTTCTGTGCAGGCGAAAGTGGAGTTCTAGGGGGGCTCATAGACTTCGAGGTCACCTCTTTTCAAGTTCCAAAAGGCTGGCGGCGGCAACCCTATTCATTCTCAACCCAACATCACTTTCTGATAGCCCCATCGCTAGCCCTAACAATTGAGTGTAGTAGACTACCGGGATGTTGTAGACTGCTTTGAATTTCTGTTCAAGCTGAACTTGACCAGCATCAAACTGGAGATGGCAGAACGGGCAGATATCGACTATGCATTCAGCCCCAACCTGCTTCATATTTTCAAGCTTTTCGCGAAGCATATCGAGCGCGACATCCAGTACACCGGATCTCAGTCCGCCTCCTGCGCCGCAACACATCATTCTGTTTCTGTAAGGAACACTGGAGGCACCTGTGGCTTCTATCATTTCATCCAGGAAGGTCGGGTGTTCTACCGTATTCCATTCTCTAAGGTCTGTGGGCTTCAGTATGTGGCATCCATAGTGAGCAGCGACCTTTATTGGGAGTCCTCGTTTAACGGAGCTTCTTATCGCATCTAAACCTACATCGCGGTACAATACTTCAGCTACATGCTTCACCTTTATGGAGCCTTTGAATTTACGTCCGATAGCAGAAAGCATTTCATTGATCTTTCGTCTCTCTTTCTCATTTCCGGTTAGAACAGTATTTGCTTCCTTGAGTGTCGCGTAGCAGCCGTTGCATAAAGTAAGGATGTCTAATCCCATTTCCTCTGCGATACACAGGTTTCTAGCTGAAAGCAGCAGCCAAGTCAACCTATCGAATGACTTGATTACCCCAGGGGCGGGACAGCAAGAAGCGCCTTCCATATCCTCTAACTCTATATCTAGTCTAGGTAGAGTCACTCGCGTAGCTTTCTCGATGTTGGGGTATCTGTTTGGAACGATGCATCCTAGATAGAATGCATACTTCACCTTTGTTTTTCACCATGTTTCACAAGCGTTTCAAATCCAGCGATCTTGACCAATGTCTGAACTTCCTTTAGAGCCGTCGCGAATGAGTGTACGGTCGGAGGCAATGTTGGAAGTTCCAGCCTCTCCCTCTTCTTCTTCGTTTCTTCATCTATCGGCACAGCATGCCCGTGCTCTATCAAGTATCCTGCTACATCTCTATGCGGTCCAAGCATGAAGCCCTCTCTGACGGCTAGATTCCTTAGGAGCAAAATCGCGTTCGTAACCTCAATCTTCCTAGGGCATCTCTCTGAGCAGGTGTAGCAAGTGGTACAGAGCCACAAATCCTCGCTCGCTAGGATCTCTTCCTTGAATCCGAACAGGATCTTTCTGATTAGCATTCGCGTTCTGTAAGCTGTTCTGCTTGTTGAAGGGCATGAAGCGGTGCAGGTTCCACATTGGATACATGCCCTTATACGTTCAATTCCACTGTTGATGAGAAGCTGTGAAAGTTCAGGGTTGATCCTGGAGCTGGTGATGACTTCTCTCTTAAGATGGGACATTCTAGGGCCTTCTTGTCCGAGCTGAGGGGTCTTTACATATGTAAAGGGCCTTTACATATGTAAAAGGATTTCTTAGAGGGCAGAAACTGGCTACTCGAACCAGCCTTTGGGACTGCAAGCTTTTAGACTGATCAGGCGCTACCTGTAAGATTGGTGATCGGCCATTGAGAAACGTTGGTGTGACCAAGAAAGGAAGGGTCTCAATCCAAAGTTTAATCAATTTCGTCAGATCGAACAAGCGGTTCGATGAAGTTGGAGCCCTAGCTTGCTTCTTCGGCTTCGTGAGAGGGTACACTGAAGCTAGGAAGAAAGTCAAGAGACTTGAGTTGGAGGCTTACACTGAAAAAGCAGAAAAAGCTTTTCAAGCGATAGCTGATGACGTTAAGAGCCGCCCAGGCGTAGTGGAAGTTCTCATCCACCATATTGTCGGTAGACTGGGAGTTGGCGATCCGATCTTGTTCGTTATTGTTGCAGGGGCTTCAAGAAGAGATGTCTTTCCAGCACTGGTCGAGACGGTAGACAGGGTGAAGAGAGAAGCGGCCATATGGAAGAAAGAGGTACTGGCCTCTGGCAAATCATACTGGATTGAATATGCATAGTGAATAGCAGGATAGCACTTGTTTTCAGAAGTAGGCTCTCGCCATTTCATTTGAGAGTTTCACATGAGCGCTCCCGTTTTCCAGCACGGGTTCTTCATGTCCTGGAAGCAACGAGTCTATGTCGAATTGAGTTAATCTTTTCAGAGATTCCTTCATCGCCATCGCATCGCCTGTAGGCAAATCAGTTCTACCGAATGCACCATTCGCGAAGACTGTATCTCCTGAAAAAAGGATTCTATTATCTGAATCATATAGGCAGATGCTTCCGACAGTGTGGCCAGGAGTATGAATCACTTTTAACGTGTGGCCCGGTGTTTCTATTACGTTCCCTTCAACTACTTTCGTAATCGATGAATCATCAAGACCTAAGTATTCAGCTTCAGCTGAATGGACGAGTATGGTGGGCGCACCTGCCACAAGAAGATCAATCAATCCGCCTGTGTGGTCAGGATGCGAATGCGTCAAGACAACTTTAGACACATCCTTAACGCTCAAACCTGACCTCTCCATCGTTTCTCTTAGCTTGTTCATCTCATCTCCAGCACCTGTGTCTATCAAAGTGATATCTTTCTCGCCAATCACGTAAACGTTCGATGACAGACCTATGCCCTCAATGTAATGGATAGGCCTTAACGAGGCTCCGAATTTTTCGAGATCAATCGCCAAGATCTAGCACCAATCTAAAGAGTTTTCAATGTTGCGCCGGATTTTAAAGAGATTGCCTAAACCAAATCTTCTAAAGCGATCCCTTACGTAATGTAACTGATCGAAAATTGGCCTCGGCCACTGAGACTGCTGGCTGCCCGTACTGCGGATCTCCTACGCCATACGATGCACGCTTCTGTCCCAAGTGTGGAAGACAGCTGAAACGTTTCTGTCACCACTGCGGTCTGGAAACTAGAGGGCATGTGCAGAACTTCTGCCAAAGATGTGGAGGAAGGCTTGATGCACCTCCGTCTCCGAAGAAATACTGCGTCCATTGCGGATCGGTTGTACCGTACCGCGCTGCATACTGCCCTAGCTGCGGAGGAAAGTCTGTAACTTTCGCAGAGGGGCCTCCTGGGGCGACAGGTCTAGAGCATAGTTCAGCGGGTTTGAACTTGGACGAGAGAGTGTACAACTACATACTGGATAGAGAAGGCGCGATATCATGGAGCCAAGCGTCAAAAGATCTCAAGGTTCCCATTCAAGCGCTGAAGGACGCCGTTCAAAGATTGAAACAAGCAGGAAAGCTTGAGTAGCGATGCGCAGTAAGATACTTTTTTGGTGTCGTCGATCCCGCTGAATCTCGCTGTCTCCAGCGCAACTACACTTGTCGGATTCTATGAGTCTAGTGGCTAAGAGAAGATGAAGTTTGAGACCCCCGCAGCTCTTAGGGCTCTTATCAATGCGGTGCCGAAGACCGTTGCTGTGATGACGATCACTGTCCTCTCGATAGGATAGACCCAGAAGATTGCACGCCATATCATGAAGAAGCTTTCAGGCTTGACTATGCCCAGATACATTCCTAAGATTGTTTCGTATAGGAGGTTTCCTGTTAGGTGTTGAGCGAAGGTCCCGATGAAAGATAAGACGATTAAGCCGGGAAAAAGCCGGGATACAGACGATCCAATTACCCAATTTACAGCCCTTCTACTTAGAGGTGAAATTAACGCTATGAGGGCTATGAAATGGACCCAAGCGAAGGGCGCATAGTAAGTTATTCCTGAACTTGGATTAGTAATTGGAACGAGCAGTAGAGTATAAGGATGTGCCAGAAACAGTAGGAATGGAACGATGTAGAAGATTGCTGAGTGAACCCATTTTCTCTTAACGAGGAAGCCTACTACTAGCGCATTCATCGCGGCTGGCAAAAAGTCAAGACCGAGGAAGACAATCGGGCGACCGAACGCTATCGCTACGAAAGTGCCCAGAATGATCGATGAGGCGCCAATGTAAGGTCCGAGTATGATTCCGTATAGTGGCGCAATCATATCCGATGCAGAGAAAACAGCTCCAGATACGCCCACCATCGGAAACGTCGCGATCATTCGGAAGACCATATAGAGAACTCCAAAGGTGGCTGTCAATGCCAGTGTTCTCGCTGTTTGGCCCCTGACGAGCTGCAATTTTCACCCAGCTGGGGAAGCAATGTAATTTTTTACATAGCATTTTATAAGATTTCCTGCCTCTGAAAAATCGGCTGCCTTATTCAAAACAGTAGTGCGCTATCTTGAACGTAGCTCTTCCCCGTTTGGAGCGCGATCTCCGCCTTCGTCAATTCAATTCCAAGGTAGGCTGCGTGGTCGAACCTTGATAGGAGCCCGTTCTCGATTATGGTTGTACATATTTCCAACGGGTTTTTTCCTTTGATGATAACGTCCGGGTATTCCTGATTGTATTGGTAGTGAGAAACCACTATGCGTCTTCTATCTCTGTCCACCATCACTTTGAAACATCCTCTTGGATCGTATACAAACTTTCTCTTCCTCACAGGGATTTCTGGAGCGTACTTCTCAATCGCATGCTCATAATACTCCTCCCTGCTCCTTTTCTCTTTAATTACCAGTAGGTCCAACCCGAGATCTTTAGGCGGTGAAGCTCTCTCGCGAGCAAGCATCCCCATTTTGATGCTGGTCGATAACTCTCTTACACAGCCCATTGTCTTGTTGCTTGCTTCCGTGGTCAAGACTATGTTCGCGTTTAATTCGTATGCGATTGAAGCTAACAGTAAGTTTGCTCCGATCGAGTCTCCGTCCATAAGCTCTGTTACGTTTCCTGCGCCGAACATAATTGGGATGTTAGGCTTCCTTTGTCGGAAGCGGTAATATGCCGTAAGAGATTCTGTAAGATTCGGTGTGAAGATCGGCATAAGTATCGGGTCTGCTATTAACTTCTTGAAGCCAAGCTGCTTCGCTCGCTCGAGGTTTCTTTCGAGTTGCTCAATCTTCTTGTCGACATCGGTTGGGCAGTTCCGTCTCTCATCAGCTGGAGTTACCACAACTGGAATCTCACAGGCAAACTTTGAAATATCCTTCATGTTTTCAGCGTTTATACTTAGTATGAGGTCTACTCCTGCCTCTACCGCTGCTCTAATCTCCTCCGCGTCGCTTGTGTCGATGCTTACTGGGGTTGAGACGGCTTTTCTAACGGTTTTGACTGCAAGCTTCGCTTTCGACGGGTTTCCTCCGCCAGCCACCATCCCGACATCTATTATCTCAGCTCCAGATTTCACAAAGTTTCTAGCCTTCTTTCTCAACTCAGATCTCGATAGAGCAGATGCATCTACGATTTCAGCTAAAACGCATGGAGGGAAGGGGGGCCCAATCCAAACAGCCTTTCTTCCTTCTCCAATCCGAATCCCCGGCTTTTTTTCCGCAAGTCGACGAGTCTTCCTCTGCAATATTTCCAGCTGTTTGAAAGCCTCTTGCTCGAGTAAGTCTTGCAGCAACTCGCATGCGGGCCTCGTCGTGGACAATCTTACTTTGCCAAGCTGTTGGAGGACTAGCGGCAGGTCTGCGGCTTGTTTAGGACCCTTATAGGTTGGAATCCCAAGTCTTTCCGCTATATGGGAGACGTCCCCGGCCACGAGCCCTGGGACCAAAATGTTTTCGAATTTCGAGAGGTCTCTTAATTCGAGCATATCTGAAATGTAGTTGATAGACATCAACGCTGCAACTTGCGTCGGAAGGGATATGACTTCAGCCTCAACGCCACTTTCTTGAACGTACTTTCTAACCATTCCATAAGCCAAGGTTCCAGTTACAACAAGCGTCTTCATATAGAATCCTCATCTAAGCGTCGTGATTAGCCTATTTTTTGGACGATCAATCCTAAACGATCTTTACAGTAGCTCCTCTATTGTTAGCGGAAGTATGGAATACGTCTCCTCCACCCGTACCTCCAAGGAAATCAACTACCAAGTCTCTAAGCTTCCTTGCCTCATCTTCACCTTGAACTAATCCGAAGGTGGAAGGACCGAAAGAGCTCTGACCAGCTCCGTAGGCTCCTTTCTTCAACATAAACCGTATGCATCTCCTTACGATGGGGTGCATCAAGTCTTTAGTAGCACTTGCAAAACCAGCATCCTGCAGTTCCGTTAGACCGGAGCCTAAATCCTCGATGTTTCTCTCAAGGAGTGCGGGGAGGATCTTCATGAGAATGATTCGGCATGCCTTGCCAACGTAAGCCACGTTTATCGGGCAGCGCTCTTCAAAGACGCGGATCTCCTCTTCCCCATGTACCCCTCGGTAAATATGCGGTATAGCTATGACGAAAAACCAGTCTTCCGGAAACGTGTATCGAACTAGTACGGGAGCAGGCTGCGCCTTCGAAGCGCTGGATGGAAGAAAGGATTGTTTTTCACCTTCTCTTCCGAAGCTGTGGCCGCCATCCAGGATTAACCCGCCTTTCTCGAAAGCTGCAACACCTATTCCTGAGGTCCCTCCTCTCTTCATTATGATTGCCAATTCTCTCGTTGTTTTCTTGATCCCATATATTTTCGAGAGCGCGGAGGCAACCGCGAGGGATAGTTGGGTGTTTGAGCCTAAGCCAACGTGCTTCGGAATTGTGCTTTTCACCTTGATTTGAGCGCCGGACAGTATTTTGAAGTGCGTCAGAAACACTGATGCAAGTTTCTCGACGAACGCGCGTTCTTCTCCTCGGACTTCAATCTCTTCGCTCTTGGAAGCCTCTAGGACAACGTTTGGATGGTTAAGAGCTAAGCCCAAGCTTCCATCGACTCTGCCTAGTCGGCCGTTCATATCTATCAGCGAGAAATGCAATCTTGAAGGCGTCTTAACATAGACCTTCATCGGCTCTCCTCCATCTATCGATTTGACAGCAGATCCGACGGATTATTGAAACATAGCTGGAGCCCGGAGAGACTCTCCCTGCGAGATCCTTGTAGTAGTTTACCAGAGCGATCAGCTTCTCCGCATCTTCAAGCCTACCATCAGAAAGGTACTGTTGAATTCTCGTCGCGTGGATTATACATTCGATCGCTGCAAATGCTCCTCTGCAATACGCTTTAGGTAAAGTTCTTCGAATATCGATACGCTCAGCCTCACATGTCACTCTAGACCTTAGGTCATCAAGATCCTCAATCTTGTTGACTCTGAATTCTATGTTCGCATCTGCAGATCTCAGTCGAGGAGCTTCGACAGTTCTTGCCTTTTCAAAACATCTATGCTTAAGCGATCTCAAACCTGAGGTTTGCTTGAACGCCATCTTGTAAAAAATCTCTGGGTCGGTTGTGAGGTTAGCGACACCGCACCTCAATCTCTGCAAACTCTTAAAGGTGAAAGTCCGTTTGAATATGCGGATGATGAATCTTCTCGAGCTTTTCGGTATGATGCCCATAGGAGCTGCTGTCGATTTTCCATTCACATCGTATGTTGAGAGAATAGTCTCGTATACGTGGTTTTTAGCTAATCCGAGCCGACTGAGGGTGGCGGCCATTTGCTTCAATCGTCCTGGAGTCTCTTCTACGACTGTAATTCGCCTTAGCTATAGATAACTCTGCGCTCAAATCGTTTTTCGGGTTTTCTTCCAAAAGGCTTGAGGCTGTCGTCTCATGGTATTTTCTTGAAAGGAAAGAGCAGAATGAAGCCTACGACTACAGCTACAAGGTATACGCCAATCAAGATCTTCGGCGGTCTTTGGTCGAGAATTAGAGAAGTTG
>CAYOZM010000027.1:0-13173 GCA_964408475.1 uncultured Candidatus Bathyarchaeia archaeon
CCCAAACTGTGGGATCGTTCACGATCCCTATGTAATTCTCCACGCCTATGAATATAGGAGCACGTTTCAGCATAATGGAGTAGTCAAAAAAACTGAGACCTAGAGACCACATCAACGGGTAGATTACTAAAGCTAGAAGTATCACGATAGCTGGGGCTATCATAACCCACTTGAGCGTTTTCTCTCTCATGTTCAACTAACCGCTTAACGGATTTTAGTGTTACCAGACTCAGATTTATATGCCTTTTTTACGACATCCGTTTTGCATTTTCGAGTAATTGTGAGTTGAAAATAATGAATCCAAGGGACAGAAATATCGAAAGTCTTAAGAACAGATCGCCTGATACAAATCGGTGGAGAGATTTGGAAAAATGGCTGAAAAGAAGATAACCCGAAGATCCTATATGAAGTATGCAGGAGTTGGCGTAGTCGCTGTAGCCGTAATCGCAGGCGCCTACTACGTTACAATGCCTGCAAAGAAAGGACCGGTAACCCTGGTCTTCACAAGTCCTGAGTGGCTACCGGGTTCACTAACAGGAGAGATAGCTAAGGGGTTCACTGCATTGTCGGAGAAGAACCTTGGATATCCAGTCACAGTGAAGATGGACCTGAATCCGTGGGGTACCTACCACGATAGGCTAGCCACGGTATTCTCTGCGAAAGGAAGTGACTTCGACCTGCTTATATCCGACAGCCAATTTGTAGGCGAGTTTGCTGAAGCGGGCCATATAATAAGCTTCAATGACTGGATCAAGGCACATCAAGGCAAGGATATCGACATGTTTGACTTTCCACCTAACCTAGTGAAATACTACTGCACTTACCCTGTATGGGACTTCGACATGGACAAGTTCAAGGCTGGAGACCTTCAGTTGGACAAGGTTAAGTACTGGGGCATACCCCATGAGGCAGACGTTATGGCTTTGATGTACAGATCAGACCTGTTCACAAATGCGGATGAACGTACTGCATTCAAAGCCAAGTACGGTTATGACCTCCCGCAGACCTATGAAGACTGGTATAACTGGGTTACTTGGCTCCAGTTCAAAGATTTCGCTGAGTTCTTCACTAGAAAGGCGGGTGAGAAGCTAGCTGGACAGGTTTTGACCGAAGACGTCTATGGATGTACTACTTGGAACGCTAAATATGACTCCAGCGCCTACCAGTTCCATTCGTATCTATGGGATATGGGCGGCGAAATATGGTCTGGTCCTCCAGGATTCAAGGCAAGCGGCTACATAAACAGCGAACTGGCTGTCGAATCTGCCAAGTGGTACGCTTCATTAAGACCTTTCGAGCCTCCGGGAGCGGAAGCCTACTGGTTCGACGAAGCGGTCACGGCGATGGCGCAAGGCAAAGTTGCGATGTCACTAAACGCTGTCGGCTTCATAGGACCATTGTGGGATAAGACAAAGTCCAAGGTTGCTGATGTCGTCCAATGCACGGTATGGCCGGGCTTGGTGAGAGATCACGGACCCTACGCCGATGGGAAGTACTATAAGTACGTTCAGTTAGTTGGGCAACCGATGTGCGTAAGTGCATATTCCAAGTATAAAGATGAGGGCTTAGCATTCTTCACCTACTGGTTCACCGAGGAGGCGCAGTGGAAGTGGTCTGATGGCGGCGGAGGCGTCGCTGCTCTAAAAATTCTGAATACAGATCGATTCGTAAATGCGGCTCCTTGGAATAGAGCTGTGAGAGACACAATAGGCCTTCAGAAAGACTTCTGGAATATACCAGTCTACAACGAACTGATGCTTACCGAGGGCGAAACTCTTAACGGGATATTTGCAGGAACAATCACAGATATTAAAGCAGCCTTAGATGATCTAGCGGTCAAACAAGACGCGATAATCGCAAAGTGGGCGTCGGTATCCGAAGTAGCCAAGGCTTCGGGATATACAGGCTAACTTTTCGATAGACCTCTTCGCAACCTCTCTCTTTTTTTGTACACTACCTTCACTCAGAGTAATCCAGAACTACTATACAAACAGGATCCTCCAAAGCTTCATAGATCTGCAGAGCATAACTTGCTGAGATATACAGCTAGTCCAGCTAAAAGTCCGTTCAATCAGCCATAAGCAACCCGCAGCCTCAACATAGAGTAGATTGTAAAGGGAGAAGAAGAGAAGCTAAGAAGTGCCTCTCGAGATCAGCATCTTTCTAAGAATCGTTTGGGTCTTGGCGATATCGCCTCTCTGAAGTCCCTCTTTCAATTCCTTCCTATCGACGCGATCGAGCAACGTTACCATTAGGTTTATGTTATCGATGCTATGCTGAACGGCTACCACAGGATCCTCGCGCGCCGGAAAAAGATCCAACCCGAACCATCCACTATAACCCACTTCCTGAAGCCAGAAGACCATCTCAAGCGTCTCCAAAAAATTCACGGAGCCGACTATCAAGTCATTGTCGTACATCGCAAAACTGTCGTTGAAGTGCGTATGAAACAATCGCTTGTATCTGCTCATTAGGCAAACGGACTCGGCGAGGCTCTCGCCAGCCATTTGAGCATGTGCGATCTCTATGTTTATTCCAAGATTCTCCAAACCGATCTCTTGAATTATCGCAAGCGTCTTGCCAACGCTATCGATCAGAATATGGCTGCGAGGATCAAACGGCTTATACTCGAGCGCGACCTTCATCTTCGGATCGTAAGCAGCTATCTCTTTCACCGCATTGATGAACCTATTCCAAATCGCTAGGTAGTTCACTTGGAATGGGTAGTCATATCCATCTTGACCAGGCCAAATGACAACCATCGGAGCTCCTAGTTTCTTCGCTGTATCGACAGCCGCTTTCGCTCTTTCTATAGCTTCACTCCTAATCTTGTCGTCTGTAGAACAAAGTGACCCCATCTTCCACTTAGGCTCACCAAAGAGTCCAGGCGCAACGAACACGGGCTTGAGATCGAACTTCGCTAAGAGTTTCCTCGTTGAATCGACATTCTCCTCTGAAACTTCACTCGGATAATGAAATTCAATCCCTTTCAAACCTCTTACTCGGGACGCTTGCTCGAACCTCTCTTCTAGTGGACGAGCGTCCCGGTATCCCACTGGACAGAACCTGTCCTTCGGAGGGCCGAACACCCATATACCAGTGGAGAATTTCAATTCTGTTCTCATAACAAGATTCCTCAGTTAAGAGTGAACGCCAAACTAGCTTTAAACTCTTTAGACAAAGAATAGCCTTCGCCACGGCTCGCCGAGAGAGGTTTTTAACTTTCATCTTGCATATCTGCCGAGTGTCGTACATCAGTCGTCTTGTCAAATGATGTTGAAGGTTTGGTTGAGCAACTGTTTGAGGTGCATGTCTTGACTATAATACAGAACATTTCCGAACTTGTCAAGAACGCAGAATCGACTCGAGATCGAGAAGCTAGGAGACTAGCATTGAGGGCTATGGAAGTCTCCATTAGAAGCGTTGATCCTAAGAGAATTGTAGAATCAAAAGTCAAGATCAAAGGCGATAGTTTAGTCATAGACGGCTTCAAGCTGCCCTTAAGACATTTCAAGAGAGTAACTGTAATCGGAGCAGGCAAAGCCAGCGGCGCCATGGCCGAGGCTCTAGAACGAATTCTTTCAGATAGAATAGACCGCGGAGTTGTTAACATTCCTGAAGGAACTAGGTCAAATTTTCAATTAGATAGGATAGAACTTCACGAAGCAAACCATCCTATACCTGGTGGCAAGAGCGTCGCGGGAACCGAACGGATGCTCGAGCTGTTAACCGGCCTTTCCGAAGACGACATCGTCTTCTGTTTAATTTCGGGCGGAGGTTCTGCGATGATGAGCTGCCCAGCAGAGGGCATAACTTTGAGAGACAAACAAGAGGTAACGCGTTCCCTGCTGAAGTGTGGAGCAACAATCCAAGAGATCAATACGGTTCGGAAGCATTTATCCAAGGTAAAAGGAGGATGGTTGGCGAAGAAAGCCTATCCCTCGACTCTCGTAAGTCTAGTAGTTTCCGACGTTGTCGGCGACCCGCTCGATTCAATCGCCTCCGGACCGACGGCTCCTGACCCGACGACATATCTTGACGTAATACACGTGCTGAAGAAGTATGATCTTTGGAAGGGTTCCCCGGCTTCGGTTAGAATGAGATTGCTGAAAGGAATCAGAGGCATGGTCCCTGATACGCCTAAGTCCTACGATTTATGCTTCAAGAAAGCATTCAATATCGTCCTAGCAAACAACCGTTTGGCATGTCATGCAGCACAAAGCGCATTGACAAAGTCTGGTTTGAAGACGCTTCATCTAACATCTTTCTTAGAGGGTGAGGCGAGGGAAACGGGATTGGTTCTTGCTTCTATAATTAGAGAGATCGACGCGGCTGGCCGCCCGATCCGTAGACCTGCCGCATTGATTGCGGGAGGAGAAACCACGGTCACCGTTAGGGGTTCTGGAAAAGGCGGGCGCAACCAAGAAACGGTCCTGAGTCTACTCGAGAAGATTGCTGGGATAAGGGGAATTGCCGCAGCTTCCCTCGGAACAGATGGGGTTGATGGACCTACCGATGCCGCAGGGGCTATAGTTGACGGCAAGAGCTTAAGTCGCGCTGTTAGAATGAAGCTTAGCCCTACCGAGTTTCTAGCAAACAATGACTCCTACAGATTCTTCTCAAATATGAAAGACCTGATATTCACAGGTCAAACGGGAACGAATGTCAACGATCTATTCGTTGCAGTTCTTGTCTAAATATGTTCCAAAGTAAATCCTCGGATTCAAATTTGAGCTTATAGTTGCCGTAGTCCCTTCGTCACAACCCTGATGAGCTCGTGAGCCAATACCCCACAAGTTTTAAACTATCATCACGTGCAAATACAATTTTACCAAAAAATGGAGGTAATTTGAGAAATGAAAATAGGGATATTTACTATCCTCTACAACGATAAACCTTTGGAAGATGTTCTGAAGTACGTCTCCTCACTGGGTTATGAAGCAGTTGAACTGGCAGCGTGGAAAGGCAGCAACCATTTGAACATAGATGAGGTCCTAAAGGGAAAGGCAACCGCTGTGAAGAATACTGTCAAAAAGTATGGCATGATCATTTCAGGCTTGAGCAACCATCTGGAGGGACAGATGGTTTTGGGCCCACTGGATTCTTCTACTGACGAGTGGTACAAGGGGTCGCCGGAAGAGAAGGTCAAGTACGCTATTAAGAGGATGAAGAGAACAGCTGAAGCTGCAGCAGCGCTCGATGTACCTGTTGTAAACGGTTTCATAGGCGCTCCGAATTGGGGAGCATGGTACATCTTCCCAGCTGCTTACGAGAAGATGTACGAAGAAGGTTTCAAACTCTTCTCTCAAAGATGGGGCGAGATACTCGATACTTTTGCTTCGCAAGGGGTAAAGTTCGCTCACGAAGTCCATCCTCAAGAGCAAGCATACAACATCGAAACAGCTGAGCAGGCGCTTAAAGCCATAAACTACAGAAAAGAATTCGGATTCAATTTTGATCCAAGCCATCTGATCTGGCAAGGAATAGATCCCGTCATTTTCATCAAGAGATTTGGAGACCGAATCTACCATATGCATGCGAAAGACGCGGAGTTAGTCAAGGAGAACCTACCAATATCAGGGCATATACCTACCGGACCTTGGCGGAGGCCGGGGAGAGGTTTCAGATTCAGAGTGGTCGGATGGGGCGACGTCCCGTGGAAGCGCGTAATAACGGCGCTTCTCGAGGTAGGATACAACTACGTGATGAGTTATGAGCATGAGGATCCTGTTATGAGCAGCGAGGACGGTGTAGAGAAATGCATAGCTTTCTTGAAACCCCTGATAATAAAGGCGCCTCTTGAAAAGGTCTGGTGGTAACAGGCAAATGGCTAAACAGAAAGTCGGTTTCGTGAGAATGGCAGAGGTGGCTGAAAAACCTGCAGAGATCAAAGAAATAGGCGTGGGCATGTTGGGTTACGCGTTCATGGGCAAGGCGCATAGCCATGCGTACATCGACATGCCGATCTTCTTCTACCCTCCTCCAGCGAAACCAAAACTAGTCGCTATCGCAGGACGAACAAAAGAAAAGGTCGAGGAAGCTGCCAAACGCTATGGCTATTCGAAGTACTACACAGATTGGAGAGACTTGATAAAGGATAAGGATGTGGAGCTCGTTGACAACGGCTTGCCGAACAATGAACACAGGGATGCATGCATCGCTGCGGCTGAAGCGAAGAAACACCTAGTTTGCGAGAAGCCTCTCGGAATGAATGCGAAGGAAGCTGAAGAGATGTACCGCGCAGCAGAGAGAGCAGGGATAAAGCATATGGTAGCTTTCAACTACCGCTTCGTTCCGGCGATCAGATTGGCTAAGAAGCTCATAGACGAAGGATACATCGGCAAGGCCCTCCAGTTCAGAGGCGTCTACTTGCAAGAATGGATAATGGACCCGAATTTTCCCCTGGTCTGGAGGTTGAGGAAAGATGTAGCCGGTTCAGGAGCTCTAGGCGATCTAGGGGCACATGTTGCCGATCTAGCGAGGTTTCTTGTTGGAGATGTATCTCAAATATGCGGTCTGACGAAGACATTCATAGAAGAACGACCGCTCCCAAATGACCCGTCAAAGAAAGGCAAAGTCGACGTGGACGACGCCTTCATCGCTCTTCTAAAATTCAAGAACGGCTCCATCGGAAGCATTGAGGCTTCACGCTTCTCCGCTGGGCGTAAGAACTATCAGAGGATCGAAATCCATGGAACCGAGGGAACTATTGCCTTCAATCTAGAGAGGCTAAACGAACTCGAGGTCTACTCAAGGAAAGACCCCGAAGACCGGATGGGCTATAGGAATATACTTGTGACCGAGAGCGTTCACCCATTCATCGATCGCTGGTGGCCTCATGGCCACATTATAGGTTGGGAGCACACCTTCATACATGAGGTCTACCACTTGATCGACTGCATAGTGAACGACAGGAATGTAGCGCCGTATGGCGCAACGTTCTACGATGGTATGAAGAACAATCAGATACTCGACGCGGTTATCGAGTCCTCAACCAAAGAAAAATGGGTCAGCCTGCCCTAGCAGGCTTTCCACGAAACTTGCATTAGTCTATCGGTAGGTTAGCGGAGAGACTAGTATAGGGCGTTAAGCCTTCGAAATGGATAACGGTACGTTCAGCGATCTAAGAGCGTATTGTCAGATTCAACAGAAGCCTTTTTGAGCTTAGATGCCAATAGAACGCGAGGAACTCGGTGCTTCGATTATGCCGATCATAATGGGGAAAGCAATACGTCTCGGTCAACTGATGAACGCCAAAGATGAAAGGGCGATCATCTTCGAAGCTGACGAAGGATCGATGCTTGGCCCGACTCCTGGGTTGTCGAACCTGCCGGAAGCAGTCTCAATGGTCAAAGACAAAGTCGATGGGGTCGTTCTGAGTTCTGGGCAGGTCGAAAGATCTGTGGAACATTTGAGAGGGAAAGGGGCGCCGGCCCTTCTGATCAGAGCCGATTGGACGAACGCCTTCCGAGATGAAACGTACTTCCTCCCAACACGGAAGGTGAGGCATGTTCTGAACCTTGAGCCGAAGGACGCAGTGGCACTTGGAGCCTTGGCCTTAGCCGCCTTTCTACTAGTCGGCTACGACGACGATGAAGACGAAGCTCGAAACCTAGAGACTGTTGCGACGCTCGCCAGAGAATCCGAGAAATTTGGGTTACCACTACTGGTCGAGTGTATTCCCATAGGCGAGCGAATAACTGAAATGAACTATTTGGATTGCGCCAAGCTGGCGACAAGGATGGCTGTTGAGGCTGGAGCCGATATTATAGCAACCCCGTATACAGGGAGCGCTGCTACGTTCAGAGAAATCGTAGATGCTTCGAAAACTCCTGTCCTCATGCTTGATAGAAGGATAGATGCCGGAAGTCTTCTTAAAGCTGTGGAGGAAAGTCTCAAGGCAGGGGCCACAGGCGCGGTTGTCGGAAGGAGTGTACATCGAGCCGCTGATCCGTTGACTCAATTGACTGCACTTCATGGACTCGTTCATCCAAGCGGATAAGAAATTCAGTTACTTCGTAGGTGATCTCTACGTCTAGTCCAGGGAAGACGATTCGCTTAAGCAAGATAATAGATCCTGATGATGGAAGAGCCGTTGTTGTAGCGGCGGACCACGGGTTCATGCTCGGACCGATAAGAGGAGTTGTCGACCTTGAGAAGACTCTAGAGAGAGTTGTCAAGGGTCGGCCCGATGCGATTCTGGTGAGTCCCGGCCAAGCTATGCGATTAAATCACTTTTTTCGTAGAAAAGACAGTCCAGCGCTTCTGGTCAGGGCGGACTGGACGAACGCTTTCAGGGACAAGACGTACACGCTTCCAGCTCGTAGAATCAAAAGGGTTGCTGTAGCAAACGCTAAGGAGGCCATCGCACTGGGTGCATCAGGAATCGTTACCTATTTTTTCATTGGGCAGAGCGATGAGGAGGCTGAGGCTCGCGACTTCGAGCTTATGACTTTTTTCGCTAGGGAATGCAGAGAGCTGGGCTTGCCGCTGATCGTTGAAGCACTTCCAATGGGCGAACGAGTCACAGGAGCAAACTTTGCTGATCTGGATGCCGCGGGCATGAGAATCGCTGCTGAAACTGGTGCTGATGCCCTGAAAGTGCTTTACACCGGCGATACTGACAGTTTTGAAAGAGCCGTTAGAGCGGCTGGCATCCCCGTCTTGGTTCTGGGAGGAGCTAAGGCTAAGACGGTTAGAGACTCTTTGGAGATAGCCAAGGAAGCTATAGACGCTGGAGCAGTTGGGGTTGTCTACGGTCGCCAAGTGGTTCAGGCAGAAGACCCCTCTGAGTTTGTTGGTGCAGTTAGAGCACTTGTCCATGAAGGTAAGAGTATAGGCGAAGTCGTGGGGGGCGTTAAGGGTCCTGCCCGTTTACAAGTTATTGCGAGCAACTGTACAAACTGTAGACTCTGCGAGGCTATCTGCACATTTACCCATGATGGATTTTTCTCTCCATCACGTGCCAGACTACGCGTCGATGTTGTTTCTATTAACAGGTTCATACCCTATCCTTGTACTCTTTGCGGACACTGCGTCAAATCTTGCCCTGTCGGCGCATTGGTCTTCAACGCGAAGCTAGGCTACGTCGAGCTCATAGAAGAGAAATGTAACGGTTGCAAGGAATGCGTCCCCGCATGTCCTTTCAATATAGTCGGATTCGATGAGGAGAAGAATAAGCCGTTCATCTGCGATATGTGTAGAGGCTCGCCTAAGTGCGCCGAATGGTGCCAACCAGTAGCCTTGAAGGCTGTACCTTACACTCGAGAGGGGACCTGATGCACAGCATAAGTAGAGGCTACATGGGCAAGATCCTCAGAGTCGATCTCAAGAATGAATCTGATAGAATAGAATCGCTAGACGAGAAAGTTGCTTTTCTGCTGCTTGGCGGGAAGGGTCTGGGAATCTGGCTTCTCTACAAATCCACCCACGCTCACGTCGATCCATTATCCCTAGACAACCCAGTAATATTCGCTACAGGCCCATTAACGGGGACTTTGGCGCCCAATAGTCGGTTCTGTTCGATAGCGAAGAGCCCTGCAACCGGAGCAGTTGATGATAGCTACTGCGGCGGATTCTTCGGGCCTGAGTTGAAGTTTGCAGGATACGATGCGTTGGTCGTTCTTGGCCAGTGTAGCAACCCTACCGTTTTGGTGATCGACGACGGTGATGTTAGATTTGAATCAGCCCAAGGAATTTGGGGCAAGTCGACTTTCGATACGGAGAGGATTCTGAAGAACAAGCTTGGGAAGGATTTCAAAATCGTTGAGATCGGGACGGCGGGTGAAAGGTGTTCTCCAATAGCCGGAGTCTTTTCTGAAGGGAGATGCGCTGGGAGGGGCGGAATTGGCGCTGTGATGGGTTCTAAGAGACTGAAAGCGGTAGCTGTTAGAGGAAAGCATCCAGTTAGAGTATGCGACCCTCAGAAATTTGAGAAAATGACTTGGATCGCATATAGAGCGCTACGGATGAACGAGGTTACTGTTAGGAGTTTGCCTGAATTCGGGACTTCCAATATCCTGCTGACAATAAATGAGACAGGCGCACTTCCCACCAGAAACTTTCAAACTGGAAGATTTCAGGGGGCGGATGAAATATCCGGAGAAGCCTTCAGAGAAAAGCTGTGGGAAAAAGACTTCGCGTGCAGCATGGGTTGCACAATCAAATGCAGTAAGGTAGCATTCCTAAAAGATGAAGCATATAAGGGGATCGTGGTCGATGGCCCTGACTACGAGACAGTGTTCTCTTTAGGGTCCAATTGCGGTGTCGACGATGTCGAGGCTATCTCATACGCTAATTACCTTTGCGATTTGTACGGGATTGACACGATCAGCACAGGCAACATTGTCGGGTTTCTAATGGAGCTCTATGGAAAGGGCTTCATTAGTAGAGAAGAGTTGGAAGGCATTGATGCGACATGGGGAAACTCTAAGGCGTTGATTGATCTGGTTAGGAAGATCGGGGAAGGAGAAGGCATCGGCTCAGTTCTTCAGCTTGGCGTGAAGAAGCTCAGTGAGAGGTATAAAGGTAGTGAGGACTTCGCTATGCATGTTAAGGGTCTTGAGATGCCTGCGTACGAGCCACGGGCCGCTCAAGGAATGGGGCTATGTTACGCTGTTTCGGAGCGGGGGGCGTGCCATCTTAGAGCATACACCGCAGGCGCTGAACTGCTTGGATATGGCGGCGGCGCTGATCCTAGAACCTACGATAGAGCGAAGGTTCAATTAGCCGTCGATCGTCAAGACGAGAAAGCCGTTGTAGATTCTTCAGTGCTTTGCTTCTTCACATTATTCGGGATGAAATTGAAGGAGCTCTACCAGATGATAGTCTCCTGCACGGGCTTCAATTACAGGGATGTAACAGAGCTGAAAAGATTGGGAGCTAGAGTGATAACACTCGCGAGATTATACAACGTTCGCGAGGGTCTCGGCAGAAAAGATGACACTTTGCCCAAGAGGTCTCTTATGGAGCCGCTTACAGAAGGCCCTTCTACAGGACAGGTTGTTCACCTTGAGCAGATGTTGAACGACTACTACGAGCTTAGGGGATGGGACTCGAATGGGAACCCGACGAAGGAGACCATCAAGGAACTTCAACTGGATGCGATTCTGTAAGAGACACTACTTTTTACCGCCGGATCACGGACAGGCGAGAGACAAGAAAGGCCAAGAGTTGAGGTTCCAAAGTCGTCTACCCGTAGAGAGATCACTATCGACAGTTTCGGTACTCTGAAACCTTCAAACCCTTCGTGGCCAGTTTGTGAGCTAAACCTGGCGTATCTTCGACATGATCGTCCAAAGCAGACGCGGCTATCTTGTGTGGACTTCTTACCTTCGAAACTTCGCGGCCGACGCCTTGAGGGCTTCTATGGCTGGCATCGTCTTTCCCATAACGAACCTTTCCAGCGCTCCACCTGCAGTGCTGACGTAGGAGATCTTGTTAAGCAGCCCCACTTGTTCGAGGGCAGCGGTAGTATGGCCTCCACCAGCAACTGAGAACGGCTTGCTACGCACTATGGCTTCCATGATCGATAATGTTCCCTTCAAGAATTGGGGTTTCTCGTAAACGCCTGCAGGGCCGCTGATAAAAATGGTTCTGACTTTCGAGATGACTTTGCGGAAACGTTCAATGGAATTTGACCCTATGTCGCAGATCGGGTAGTCCGTAGGAAGCTTGTCTATCGCGATCTCAGACCTTTCGCCATCTTTGTCGATTGCGAAGTCGTCGGGTAGGAGAATTCTGTCCTTATGCTTGTCGAGAACGCTTCTGGCTTCCTGATATAGTTCCGGAGTGCCCTCTTTCTCCAGCGCCTTCTCATTTGGAGGACCTAAGTCTAACCCCTTTGCCTTTAGGAAAGCTTGTGCTGTCAGGCCGACCAGAATCACTTGGTCTGCCTTCCCCTTCTCTAGTACGTTGTCCACAACCTTGATGGAGTCCGCGAATTTGGCTCCGCCGAATATGAAGATTGAAGGTTTGACTGGGTTGACGAGTTTAATCAGACTCGTTATTTCTGACTCCATCAATCTGCCCGCTGCTGATGGCATTACTTCCGTGAAACCGACCAGTGAACACTGGGATCTATGTGCGGCCGAAAACGCATCGTTAACGAAGATATCGCCGAGCGGTGCTAAGTTCCGGATGCAACTTGTCTGTGAGTGCTCCAGAGCGGTCTTCTCTTTCATCTCATCCGGGTTGAAGCGCTGGTTCTCAAGCATCAGGATCTCTCCGTTCCGCAAGCCCTTCACAGCCTCTTGAGCCTTTTCACCGCAAACATCAGCGACAAACTTCACGTTTACACCTAGCACTTCCCCGAGTTTTCTGGAGTGTTCTTCAAGTGTGACGAAGTCCCAGTCACCCGGTCTCCCTTGATGCGCTAGTATGACGACCCTCGCTCCTTTTCCCGTCAATTCTCTTATCGTGGGAGCAGCGGCTCGTATCCTAGAGATGTCAGTGATCTTCTTAGTCTTCTCGTCGAGGGGGCAGTTTATGTCGACTCTGAGAAAAGTTGTCTTGCCTTTGAAATCGAAGTCGTCTAGTGTAAGGAATTCCTTCGTCTGCGTCAACGTTCTTCCTTTCTTGCCATGAGCTTTAGCAAGTCAACGAGTCTGCACGAGAAGCCCCACTCATTATCATACCAAGAAAGGACTTTTACCAGTCTTCCTCGTCCGCCGATCACATTTGTGCTTAAGCCATCTGCTATCGAAGAGTGCGGGTTGCCGATTACGTCAGCTGAGACTATCGGGTCTTCTGTGTACTGTAGAATACCTTTGAGACTCGTTTCAGACCACTGTTTCAAAACGGCGTTAACCTCTTCTTTCGTCACTTCTTTCTTCAGCACAGCGACGAAATCGTTTATTGAGCCGTCCGGCACAGGCACTCTCAAAGCAAGGCCGTCAAGCTTTCCTTTTAGTTCAGGAATAACTTCTGCAACGGCCTTCGCAGCGCCTGTAGTTGTAGGTATAATTGATAATGCTGCTGCTCTAGCTCTTCTAAGGTCCCTATGAGGAAGATCTAAGACTCTTTGATCATTCGTGTAAGCGTGGCATGTTGTCATGAACCCTTGTTCTACACCAAACTTGTCGTTCAGCACCTTCACGATTGGCGCTAAACAGTTCGTCGTGCAGGAGGCCATTGAAATTATATTGTGCTTCTTCGGATCGTAGAGGTTCTCGT
>CAYOZM010000028.1:0-12930 GCA_964408475.1 uncultured Candidatus Bathyarchaeia archaeon
TAGAGTCTTCCTGAACTGGATAGGCTGCTGAGAGAGTGATAGTAGAGTCTTTGCTGGTGCTCTCGTTGATATTCGCGATCCTCGGCGCAGAATCGAGTAGCTTTGCATATTCAAGGTTTGGAACCGGCTTCTCTGTTCTCTTCTCGTCTTTTGCAACTTTCTTGCTCGGATCGATTTCTTTGGCGCTATTTCAACTCGTTGTACTTGGAATAGTTATGTTGACGTTAGTGGCGGTGTTTGAGAACAAGTTCAATGTCACTCGGGACTTGGATTCTTTGAAGAGGCCTATATCAACGATAATCTTGGTGTCGGCCGCGGCAAGCATATTTTTAGTTGGCTGCACCATTTCTTCAAGCTTTGCCATCGGCGCTGCCAGCGCATTGCTTTCAGCCGCATCGTGTGCTCTGATTTTGAAGCAAAATATCTTGAAGACTGTCATTGGTCTAATTTTTCTCCAGTGTGCCGGTTCTATCGTGATGATGCTTCTAGGTATGTCAGCATTGCCAACCGTTACGGTATTCAATGTTGCAGTTTTGGGGCTTGAGTTCTTTCTACTTAACTATGCTTTTGGCATCCAACAGATTCACGGCACACTTAACTATAGAAGATTGAGGTTGACATCTCGAAGCGATCGACGTCGCAGCTAAGATTGAGAAGCTTTTCTTGTAGCTCAACCTACAGGATTTCCTATCGATCTTAGCAAAAATAATAAGATTCGACGGGCTATACTCGCGCGGAAGGGGGGCTCAATGAAGTCAGATGGAAAGGTCAAAGTTATTATTATGGGTGCGGCTGGCAGAGATTTCCATAACTTCAATGTCTACTTTCGGGACAATCCCTCCTACGAGGTTGTTGCGTTCACAGCATCTCAAATTCCTGGCATAGAGAAACGAGTATATCCGCCAGAGCTCTCAGGAAGTCTGTATCCCCGTGGAATCTCCATCTATCCAGAGGAGGAGCTTGCGCAGCTCATTAGAAAGTACGATGTTGACGAGGCTATCTTAGCTTACAGCGACCTGTCTTATCAGGAAGTGATGCATAAGGCGTCAATAGTGACAGCTTACGGAGCGGATTTCAAGCTGATGGGTCCTAAGACGACGATGCTTCAAGCCAAACGTTCAGTGGTCTCGATATGCGCGGTTAGGACTGGAGCTGGAAAGAGCACAGTTGCACGGAAGGTCTGTAGGATATTGAAGGAGAGAGGCAAGAGAATAGTAGTCGTTCGCCACCCGATGCCCTATGGAGAGCTGGCGAAGCAGATCTCTCAGAGGTTCGAGTCTTATGAAGACCTTGGCAAGCAAGAGTGTACTATAGAAGAAAGAGAGGAATACGAGCCTCACATCGACGCGGGAAACGTGGTCTACGCTGGTGTCGACTACGAGAAGATCCTGAGAGAGGCGGAGAGAGAAGCCGATGTAATCGTCTGGGACGGAGGAAACAATGATATTCCCTTCTATAAGCCAGATCTCCACATAGTGGTGGCGGACCCTCACAGAGCTGGACATGAGGTTGCCTACTACCCAGGGGAAACAAATCTTAGAATGGCCGATGCAGTCCTTATCAACAAGGTTGATACGGCAACTCAGGATAACGTTGAAAAGGTGACTAGGAATATTCAAGCAGTAAATCCTAGGGCGTTGATAATTAGAGCATCGTCATCTATCGTTGTCGACGAACCGTCCCAAGTAAGAGGGAAGAAGGTTCTCGTGGTCGAAGACGGACCGACAGTGACCCACGGAGGAATGGAATTCAGTGTAGGAGCAATAGCCGCGAAAAGGTTTGGAGCGAAGGAAATAGTCGATCCTCGAGCTTACGCGGTCGGTTCTATCAAGAGCACTTTCAGAAAGTATCCGCACTTAGGGTCAGTGCTACCCGCGATGGGCTATGGAAAGAGACAGATAAAAGAGCTTGAGGAAACGATAAACGCAACTCGCTGCGATGCAGTGGTTATCGGGACACCTATCAACCTAAGAAGAATTGTGCAGATTCGGAAGCCTGCCGTAAGGGTCGGATATGAGATTCAGGAGATAGGGAAGCCGGATTTGGAAGAAGTCTTGAAACCATTCCTTTAGAGTTGCAGTTTAGCTACACAATGACTTTCTTCACATTCTCAACTATGTAATCCAGATCTTCTGGAGATAACTTGGGGTGCACCGGCAAAGAGAAGACCTGTCTTGCAGCCTTCTCGGTCTCTGGGAGCATTCCCCGCTTGTAGCCGAAACTATTACGGTATAGCGGAAGCAGATGTACAGGCGTCTCATAGTAGATCGAAGCCTCGATGTTCTTTGCACGCAACTTCTCCACAACTTTGTTTCGTTTACCTGCATTCGCGCCTCTCAGTCTCACGGTGTAAAGATACCATGAATGTTTTCCTCCTTCAGGCTCTCTAGGGAGGGCGAGCTTTCCTAGCATGCTCAGTTTCTCGGTTAGCGACTCAGCATTCTTTCTCCTTTTCTCAAGGAATGAGGGCAGCTTCTTCAATTGAGCCAAACCGATTGAGGCAGCTATCTCAGGCATACGGTAGTTGTGTCCGAGTCTAGTTATCCAGTAAGGTCTTTCTTCGCCGTGAGTCCTAATCATTCGCAATATCTTGGCGTAGTCATCATCATTAGTGGTGATAATTCCTCCTTCACCTGTCGTAAGGTTCTTTCCGGCGTAGAAGCTGAAGCACGTCATGTTTCCAATGCTTCCTACGTTTCTTCCCTTATACGCAGCGCCATGCGCCTGTGCAGCATCATCAATAACAATCAGGTCCCTTTGGTGAGCGAGGTCCATTATAGAATCCATATCCGCAGGCATTCCATATAGGTGAACAGGCAGAACGGCTTTCGTTCTTCTTGTTATTACACTCTCTATACTTTCTGGCCTCATGCAATAGCTCTCTTTGTCGATGTCGGCGAACACAGGCCTAGCTCCCGCCAGTAGAACTGCTGAGGCTGTGGCTGCAAAAGTGAATGAAGGTACTAAGACATCATCCCCGGTTCTAACGTCCGCAGCCAACAAGGCTGCATGCAAAGCTGCTGTTCCGCTGGAGAGAGCTATTGCATGCTTCGTCCCGACGAACTTCGCAAAGCTTCTCTCGAATTCAAGAACTTTTGGACCCATCCCACTCTTTTCTGTCAGAATCCCGGTTCTTATAACTTCAACAGCTGCGTCGATCTCTTCTTTGCCGAGAAATGGTTGATTGATCCTGATCAAATCTCGCAAATCTTCCTCATCGCCGTGGATTCAATAACAATAGCTTGTTACTAGTCCCTCGTAACTTTAAAAAACCTTTGTGGAAATCACTCGACAAAAGCGCAGCTTAGACATTCTGCTTTACGCAGGGGAACACTCGGTTGCGAATCTTCGGTTGAGTCTGGAGCGTGCAAGTTTACGTGGGAAAAACGGTGATTCGGCGAGGCTTGAACGTCGTCTGTATTCTAGCGGCAGTCATATCGTAAGATTTATATTGGCTTCGCTAATTTTCTTCGTTACTCGCTTATTTGGGAGTTAGACAAGATTGGCCGCAGCTGAGCCGGCAAACCAGCTTGCACTGATTCTGAAGGAAGGAACGGCACGGGCAACAGAGGCTCAACATGCTAAAACTGACGCTGCAAGAATCATGGTCGAAGCTGTCAATAGCTCGCTGGGCCGTGAATAATATGCGAAAACGTAATCTGTACGAACCGCTTGTCGTAAGAGTGCAGGCGTTGAAGTCTGCGAGCGAGGCTACGGGTATGATTCTTAAGATAGACGATTTGATGGCGGCCTTGAAGAGCGAGGAAGAGAGGAAGCTGTCAAAGGGGCTAGAAGAAGGTGCCGAAGAAGAAACCGGAGAGCCCTAAAGAATTGACTTCAGATATAATCGGGCCAAAGAAGCTTACGCGCTTCGAAAAGGCCCGAGTAGTAGGAGCGAGAGCTCTTCAGATCGCAATGGGAGCACCTATACTGATCGATATTCCGAGGGGGTCGGAATCGCCTATCGATATCGCTCTTCTCGAGCTTGAGCAGGGCGTACTTCCAATAAGTATTAGAAGAACTCTGCCTGATGGGACGAGCAGGAATATCCCCCTTAGACTTCTTCTCGAAGAGGACAGAGGGCGCTAGCTTATCTCAGACACCGTTAGAGTAGTTGATTGAATCTTCGTGATGATGAATCTAGTCGCCGTGTGAGGAAGTTGAGCACCAGAAGAGAAGAAGCAAGAAGTTGGACATATGCGCTTGTTATTATGTCAATTGTATCGGTAGTGATGGTCGCTCTTAGATTCTTGAGCATACCCGCGTTTGCGTTGGAATTCGAACTTTGTATGTTCTACTTGCCAACAATAGTCGTCGGAGCTGTTTGTCTTCACTTCAGAGGATCGGCGTAGCCTTCTCGTCAACTCAGCCTCTCTGATGAGTCAAAGCTTCAAAGCATTCTTCAACCAACGTTGCCACTGCCTTCTGGCAATCTGAAGGTCATTACGTACGCATCTGCTCCATCAAAATAATAATGAGAAACTTTTCGGGCGATATCGAAGCCGAGCTTCTTATACAAGTTTATAGCTGGCTCGTTCGTCATCCGTACCTCAAGGAAACACTCTTCTGCATTGTGCTTCGATAACGCCCTAAGCGCTTCAGTCACGAGAGCTTTGCCTATACCTGCTCTCCTATATTCCGGGAGCACTGCCACCGAGACTATGTGCCCTTTCTTAACCAAGCTGAACCTTCTTGTCTCTGAAAGCCCATGCTCAAGTCTACACATAATGTACCCTACAACTTTTCCATCAACCTCAGCTACCACGAAAGCGTCAGGGCAATTTCTGTGGATGTCAAGAAAGAACATGGAGTTATAGTTTTCAGGGAGGCAAGTTCTGTTTATCTCAATTACTTGAGAGAGGTCATCGGGGATAAATTGTCTGAACGCGAAAACTCGGTCGCCCAATTCATATCATTCCAGCTTGATCTTTGAATCTCCAAGGTATAAGATTTGTCGGAGAACTCTAAAGGCTGCAATAATCTTAAATGGTCAAGTGTTAATCGTTAATCCTCGTAGAGGTTCGGAGAAAGTCCTATTGCCAAATTGCCCGCCTTTGAACTTTGCATCCAGCTCGTATATTCCAACGTTTTCTGATCTGAGATCGCTAGTTTCATCTAATTTCACCGTCCAAGATGCCTATGTCGACATGCACGGAGCCCCTGTATTCGTCGTCTCCGTTGAGCCGCTCAAGAAGAAGTTCAAGCAATTATTGTCTGAGATTTCCAAGTTTAACCTCGTCGCTGCTGTTCGACAGAACAACAGTCAACTGGTGATAAGGATTATCCCCAAACCATTCGTGAAGCCAGCGAGGAGCAAGATAAACATTGGGCTTTTCATCCTAACGGTTGCGACAATAACTGTTACTGGATATGAGATCTGGAGTTATAATAGACTTTGGAAGGAGATACTTTCGCCGAACGCCAACGCAATCGTTCAAGCCGCCATATTCGCTGCTTGCATGCTTGGAATAATCGGTCTTCATGAATTCGGCCATAAGATTGCATGCGGTATTCACGGCTTGGATGCTACGTTGCCCTACTTTATTCCGGGTCCGCCACCATCTCTAGGAGGCCTCGGCACTTTCGGCGCCGTCATATCACTCAGAGGGGTTCCGGTTGACAAGGACCAACTCTTCGACATCGGCATCGCGGGGCCACTTTTAGGCTTCCTCGCTACGATATTCGTCTTCGCCCTAAGTATCGTCATGGGGGCGACAGTTTCTGAGGCCCAGGCAGAGATATTCCGGGAGATGGGTCTAATCAGTTTGGTGTCTTGGCCTTCTTCACCGCTGTTGCTTATTCTCTTATCTGAGCTTATCGGCACCCTAGGAATAGTGTCGGTTCCACCTGGAAGTATGCTGATATTATCTCAAGTGGAATTCGCGGCAGAGATAGGTGCTCTAATAACATTTCTCAATATTCTTCCTATTTGGCAGCTCGACGGAGGGCACATTTCAAGAGCTGTCTTCGGCGCGAGCGGTCATCGAATAGCAACGATCGTCGGTATCGTAGTCCTCTTTGTGAGCGGGTACGGATTCTTTGCTGTATTCCTTCTGCTCTGGATGCTCGCAAATAGGCAGGTTCTAAGAGGGGTTGAACCTCTAGACGATATCTCGCCCTTAACGCTTTCAAGAAAGCTGCTGTTTCTCCTAGTTCTGGTAATTCTAATTCTTTGTTTTGCAACCCCATTCACAACACGTCTGTGAGAAGTTTCTGTTGGTTCGACTGATCTTACGTCTCCAAGCGCAAATTCTCTGCAGACGGTTTCCAACAGCATGCGAGTGTTCGGAGGTTTAAATGGTGATGCGAGATTTTCTCGTAGGTCTATTGGAATCAACTCTTGGCCGAGCACGGGTTCCCGTAACTGATCTATGCGAATCAATCCATCAGAGCGCCGATCTAATCCAAAGAAATATAGAGGCTTGCGAGAAGCTCGGTTTACTAAGACGTATCGGTGACTGGATTGAGGTTGATTCAGAACAGCGACTGATGCTGGCGACAGAAGCTTTGAAGGCCAACGCTGATGTCGGAAGGGTCTGTAGGAAGCTTGACTGGAGGGAGTTTGAGGAACTGGCATCGAAAGCTCTTGAAGCGAACGGCTTCAGCGTGAAGAAACATCTCTTGTTCAAGCACAATGGACATAGGTATGAAATCGATGTTGTAGGGTCTAAAGAGCCACTACTGATGTGTGCCGATTGCAAGCGCTGGAGCTGTGGTTTAGGGCGTAAAAGGGTTCAGACCGCCGCGAGAAAACAGTTCGAACGTATGCGCTCCCTAGCAGAAGAAACGCCTAGGCTAGCAAGCCGATTGGGGATTATGGCATGGAAGAGAGTGGTCATTCTGCCGACAGTTATTACCTTATCAGATACCACTCGTGGCCTGCATGAAGGAATCCCTATAGTTCCTATATTGAGACTCAGAAGCTTCTTGAAGGAGCTCAATCCGCTAGATCCCGAACTAGCATCGATAATCGTCGATCTCAGGTAACTGCACAACGAACTGTGATCTCGATCATCGGGAACTCTTTCTCCCAGAAGCCAAAGCTAATTAGGAGTTCACTTCACTTAGCCTATTGCGAATTGCTTGACAGGTGAGTTTCATGTCCCAGCTCGTGAAAAAGTCTTCTGTCAGGGTCTTCTTCGAGCCGGAAAGTGTGGCAATAGTCGGAGCGTCAGGCACTCCAGGAAAATTCGGTTACTTCTTACTCAAGAACCTGGTGGACATAGGGTTCAAAGGCAGAATCTACCCTGTCAATCCGAACCTTGAGACGGTTTTGGGCTTTAAGGCGTATCCTAGGGTTGACGCAATTCCATATGAGGTCGACTTGTCTGTAGTAGTTATCCCGGCTATCTACGTTCCCGAAGTTGTGAAGGACTGCGCCAAAAAGGGTGTCAAGGGCGTCGTGATCTGTTCATCTGGTTTTCGAGAGCTTGGAATTGACGGCGCTCAGAGAGAGAGGGAGATAGTTGGAATAGCGAGAGAATCTGGAATGCGCATCGTTGGACCTAACACGACAGGAATTCTCAATACGGAGAACAACTTCACAACAACGTTCATTCCCATTCCTAAGCCGAAGAGGGGTCCTGTAGCATTCATCGCGCAAACAGGTCTTTTCGCAGCGGCGACACTTTACTGGATCGTTTCGACGCAGAATTTCGGGCTGAGTAAAGTAGCTGGCTTGGGCAACAAATCCGACGTCGATGACTCGGATATCCTCGACTATTTAGCCGAAGATGATGAAACGAAGGTTGTAGCCATCTATATGGAGGGATTGGATAAGGGTCGACGTTTTCTCGAGACTGCTGAACGTGTTTCCAAAATAAAGCCAATAGTAGTGCTTAAAGCTGGAAAGAGCGAAGCGGGCGCCGAAGCAGCAAGCTCCCACACGGGATCCCTATCGGTGAACGATCGTGTTTTCGAAGCCGTCTGCAAGAGAGCTGGAATAATTAGGGTTGAAAACCTAGAGGAGCTCATCGATATCGCCAAGGCGTTCGCGTATGCGTCTATTCCTCGAGGAAATAGAATCGCCATAATATCTTTTACTGGAGCTGGAGGGGTTATGAGCGCCGATTCCTGTAGCAGGTACGGGCTGAGCGTTATCGAACTCTCAAGAAGCACTATGACCCGACTTCAATCGAATCTTCCAAGCTGGGCTAGGGCGGGGAATCCGATAGACGCTGAACCTCTATTCGAAAGAGTTGGAGCTGAATCTTCAATAAGAATTGCCCTAGAGGCCGCGCTCGAGGACGATCGAGTTGACTGCGTCTCGTTGGTCCTGGTCTCGATGCCTGTATTCGACTTCGACATAAGTAGACTGATCTCTGAATTCAAATCAAAGTATTCTGAGAAACCGATCGCTGTTCACATTATCGGACGGAAAGATTCGGTAGATTTTCATACGCGTGAACTGGAAGAGCGAGGCATTCCAGTTTACTCGTCGATCGAAAAAAGTATAGCGGCACTCTCAGCGTTGTATAGATATAGACAAATACAGAGACGAAAGCCAATGTTGGACCCGGGCTAAGTCGGCTTGGCCAACTGCACTCTTTTAAAGCGTTGTAAACGGGAGAGTGATCTATGCATCTATGCAGATCGTTTCAACTCTTCATCTTTTAGCACTCTTCTAAGGATCTTCCCAACAGCTGTCTTCGGCATCTCTTTTCTAAACTCTACATATTGCGGAGCCTTGTAACTCGCTATTCTATCCTTGCAGAACTTTATCACTTCTTCTTGAGTTACCTTGCCTTCATACTCGTGCTTCAGAGATAGAAACGCTTTCACAGTTTCTCCTCGATATGGATCTGGAATTCCTATAACCCCAGCCTCTTTCACTGCTGGATGTTCGTAGAGTACTTCCTCCACTTCTCTAGGCCATACCTTGAGCCCTGAAACATTTATCATATCCTTCTTTCGATCGACGATGTAGAAATAGCCGTCTTTATCCATTTTCGATATGTCGCCTGTATAGAACCAGCCGTTTCTCAAGGCTCGTTCAGTCTCTTCTCGTCTATTCCAGTATCCCGCCATTACCTGGGGTCCTCTGATTACCAATTCGCCGATCTGTTCAGGCGGTAGGTCGATCGCGCCTGTGTCTATATCTACGATCTTAGCTTCAGTATCCTCAATGGGTATACCGATCGATCCGGGTCTGTTCTTCTCTTTCTTATCCAATGGGTTGACATGCGTCACAGGACTCGTCTCTGTGAGTCCGTACCCCTCAACTAGTCTGCCTCCTGTTACCTCTTCAAATCTCTTCTGCACCTCTACTGGAAGAGCCGCAGCACCTGAGATGCAAATTCGGATTGAGCGTAGATCATACTTCTCCAACCCGGGGTGGTTTAAGAGGGCAATGTACATTGTCGGAACGCCACAGAATACAGTTGGGTGGTACTTCTCTATCGCCTCTAGGACTGTCTTGGCTTCAAATCTAGGAACAAGCACCATCGTTGTAGACATGTATATTGGACCGTTCATCGCTACGCTCATGCCGTATATATGGAAGAATGGTAGAACGGACAAATGAATGTCCTTTCCTTCTATGACCGGCGCCCAATAGGCTGTTTGAACCGCGTTTACGACCATGTTGAAGTGTGTTATCATCGCCCCCTTCGGGACTCCTGTTGTTCCGCCTGTATACTGTAGGAGAGCGACGTCTCTCTTCGTGTCGATATTTACTTGGCTTGGGCTAGCGGGATACCTCGATAGGAGTTCTTTCATGTTAAGGGTTCCAGGGCATGGAGTCTTCTTTAATTTGCCTGTGAGGCGCGCAAGGACTCCGAGAACCGGCGGAAAATAGTCCAAGAGACTCGTGCTAATCACATTTCTTAATTTTGTTCTCTCCTTGACTGAACTAACAATAGCGTGGAGGAGATCCAATGTTAACATAGTTTCAGCAGCTGAATCGTTCAATTGGTACTCAAGCTCTCTCTCTTTGTAGAGCGGGCTGCACGCTACAACGATCGCTCCAGCTTTCAAAGCACCGTAGTAACCAATTACAAATTGAGGGCAATTTGGCAGAAAGATTGCCACTCTGTCTCCTTTTCTTACTCCCAGATCTTGAAGAGCGGTCGCAAACCTATCAGTTAGCGTGTCCAACTCTTTGTAGCTGATCCTGGCTCCATAAAAGACGGTGGCCGAGTTTTCGGGGAATTTCCGCGCTGCGTTTCTCAACATCTGAGGCAAGGAGATCTCAGGGTATCCTATTGTTTGCGGTATCCCTTCTGGCCAGAATTTCAACCAAGGTTTTTCCAATCGAGAACACCAGTCTTCGTATTTACGGAACAATATGTATTTAATGCTATAGCCTATCGAGGCTTGGCTCGGCGTTTGCCCAATGCTTAATGATATAAGATTGTGCCCTTGCATATTTTGGGAGTGGATTTGAAAGAGAGGTAGTATGCAGATGGAATTGTTGGACGCCATAAAGACGAGAAGAAGTATTAGAGAATTCACTGGCGATAGAATACCTGATGAACATATCGAAATCATACTAGATGCCGGTAGATACGCTCCTTCGCCTGAGAATATGCAGATGTGGCGTTACCTGGTGATAAGGGAGGATCAAGGTATGAAGGACTTGATCGCGGAACTCTCGATGGAGACCGCGAGACAGGTTTTTGGCTCCCAACCTTACGAGTTGACTCAAGGGAGGCTCTGGTATCTTCCAGATAAAGCACGGCCAACCGAGTTTGAGGATATTCGTGACGGCAGCCTCTTCATCTATCCGAAATTTGCTGATACAATAATCGTTGGATGCGCCTCCGAATCTTTCCATGATGCACATCTCTTCTATCCAAACTACCTATTCGGGTCAGTGGTTGTTGCGATGGGTATGCTTCAAATGTGGCTTGTGGCGCACTCGATGGGATACGGCGTCGGATGGATGGCTCTTGCAATCTCTGATCCCAGACACAAAGAAATGATATGCGAGAGGCTTGGGATCCCTAGAAGTTGGGAACCGGTCGGGATACTATGCATCGGAGTCCCTAAAGAGAAGCGAATGCTAGGCCCTTCTAGATTCCCTCTAGAGGGAGTAGCTTACAGCGAAAGGTGGGGGAACCCATATAGGAGGATCGCGTTCAGAGCAGAGGGGGCGAAATAGAATGAATTTGGATCTAAGCGCTCAGGTTATGGAGAAGTTGACCGAGATAGCGAAAGAATGCAATCTCTCTGTGGAGAAGGCATGCGAGATCATCCTTTCCGAATTCGCCAGAGTTCAAGGAGGAAGAATCTACGTTGGAGCGTGGAAGGAAGGCGGCGGACTCATGTTCGCTGTGCAATGGCCATTTCTTACGGGCTTCATCAAGTTGAAGGATGAAGAGCTAGCGAAAGTGGAGGTGAAGTGAAATGCCTGCGTACAGAAAGGCGCCGAAAGGGGAATGGCTGGGCTATCCCGTTCTCAAACTTGAAGATATAGAGCATGAATCCTTCGCCTTTACCAGGTTTGTTGCGCAATCACTTGTAGAAAATAGGAAAGGCAGAGTGTACCTGTTAATGGACAGCGATTTGTACAAGCGTTTTCTAATGGCTGTGCGAAAGAGTTACGGAAGCATCTCATCCGCTAATGTTGAGAAGGCGGCTCTAGAAGCAGTAAAAGGGTGGATTGAAGGGGTGGAGTCAAAGTGAGCGGATCGTCATCCAAACGTTTGTTTGAAGCTATAGCGATGAAGGCTAACAAGAGCAACGAAGGAGTGCGTATCATGAGAGAGTGGATCGGACCTTACGATGGCAAAGTGATCCAATTCGTTACCGATACTGAGAAATTCTATCTGGTCTTCGCTGCAGGAAAGATGAAAGTTCGTGATGGAGAGTACTCGAGCCCGGATCTGACATTTAAAGGGTCTTCCAAACTTGTATCCGATGTCTTCACAGGAAGGAGAAGAATCGGAGACGCTATGAAAAGCTGGGAGCTCGTCTTGATAGGCGCTGGTCACGAGGGATTCACGTTGGGAAAACTGATAGCTACGGTAATGACGGAGGCGTAGTGAAAAGTGAAGATCGAAAGAATAGCGGTCATCGGATGCGGTGCGATGGGCTCAGGTATAGCCTATGTCTCTGCGTTAACGGGCTACACTGTGCGTGTCGTCGAGCAGAACGAGGACCTGCTTCAAAAGGGATTGAAGAAAGTTAGAGAGCATGTTATTACTGGCGTTAACAAGGGCAAGTTGACGCCTAAGCAAGCGGAAGAGACTATGAAGAAGATTAAAGGGACGACGAGACTGGGTGAAGCGGTCGAGCATGTTGATTTGGCTATGGAAGCGGTCTTTGAGGATATGGATGTCAAGAAGAAGCTCTTCGCTGAACTTGATAAGACTTGTCCAGCTCAAACGGTTCTTGCATCGAACACTTCCTCATTAAGCATTTCAGAAATGGCGAGTGCGACCAAGCGGCCGGATAAGGTTATCGGTATTCACTTCTTCAACCCAGTTCCAGCTATGAAGCTCGTCGAGATAGTGATGGGAACTAACACTTCTGAGGAGACTCGGGGATTCGCTGAAGCTTTCGCAAAAAGCCTTGGAAAAGAAACTGTAACAGTAAAGGATTCTCCGGGGTTCATAGTTAACCGTGTTCTTGGACCATTGCTCAACGAGGTAACATACCTTCTGTACGAGGGGAAGGCTACGGCTGAAGATATCGATAAAGCGATGATGCTTGGGTTGAATCATCCGATGGGTCCGTTGCGGTTAGCTGACTACGTCGGCTTGGACATAGCATTAGCAACTGTCGAGACACTTCACAAGGCTTTCGGCGACAAGTATAAACCCTGCCCCCTGCTCGTCGAAATGGTGAAGTCTGGAAACCTAGGAATGAAGACGGGAAAAGGCTTCTATGAATACCGATGACCGCAACGATTAGGGGCTTAAGAGCTTTCACACTTCAAACTTGAAGCAAAGTCTTTTACGTATATTTTGGCTTCATAGAAGCTTGGTG
>CAYOZM010000029.1:0-12639 GCA_964408475.1 uncultured Candidatus Bathyarchaeia archaeon
TGCAGAGAGATATCAAGAGGCTGCTTGCATACTCGAGTATAGTCAACATCGGCTATATTTTGACTGGAGTGGGAATAGGCGGATACGCTCTTTCTCACTATCCATCACCTAAACTGGCAACTCCGATCGCCGTGTTCGCCTTGATGGGCGCTATGTTTCACATATTGAATCATGCTGTTGGAAAGGGGCTTCTCTTCCTCTGCTCCGGCTGCTTCGTTCATGAGGCGAAGACTAGAGATATCCCGGAGCTTGAAGGGATCGGTAGGAGGATGACTTGGACCGGAACCTCTTTCTCGATCGGCCTACTGGCTTTGGCTGGGGTTCCGCCGCTCAGCGGCTTCTGGAGCAAACTCTTCATTATTTTGGCTGGCTTCAGCCTTCCAGAGGATTCATTTATGAAGTTCATCTCGATTCTCGTAGTGCTCAACAGTATCTTCGCCGCTTCATATTACCTCTGGCTGATGCAGAGAATCATGCTTAAGGAGCCTAAGCCGAAGATCGCTAATGCGGTGGAGGCTCCTGCTTCAATGCTTCTACCGATAGTTATCTTGGCAGCGTTGACTATTGTGATCGGCATCTGGCCTGGCGCGATAATAGGCTTGGCAGAAAGTGCTGGGCGAGTATTGTTGGGAGGTTAGCGTATTATGGAGTCGACTATTGAGTGGATTTGGCCGGCTTGGCTTTGCTGGATAATACCTATGATTGGAGCTGTGCTTACGCCCGTTTTGGCGAAAATTCATCCAAAGGTTAGAGATTACGGAGCCGTTCTCTTTTCCTTCGTCGCCGCGGTGATGGCTGTCAGTCTGATACCGTTTGTCTTTGAACCTAAGTTGATTCAAAGTCAAGTCGAGTGGGTCACGGTCCCTGGGGCGCCGATCCTAGGTCAACTCAAAGCGGGAATAATCGTCGACCCATTGAGCATAATAATGGCAAACATAGTGGCAGTGATAAGTTTCCTGATAATGGTCTATTCTCTAGGGTATATGCATGGGGACCCAAGTTTAACGAGATACTGGTTCTTCATGAACCTCTTCATCGGGAGCATGCTCCTCCTAGTTATGTCTGACAATATTGTTCAGATGCTCTTCGGATGGGAAGGCGTTGGATTATGCAGCTACGCACTCATAGGCTTCTGGTATAAAGACTCGAAGGACGATTGGTTGAAGTGCTGGGTTGGCGAGAAGAATGAGGCTTACCCGCCATCCCACTGCGGACTGAAAGCATTCATTACCACTAGGGTTGGCGATGTAGCCTTTCTGATTGGAGTCTTCATAATCCTAGCATTCGCAGGAACGCTGAACTTCGTTGAACTACAAAACGGTGCAATCCTCAAAGTGCCGGTTTGGGCATTGATTCCAGCTGCGATTCTCCTCTTCGGCGGGCCAATTGGAAAATCAGCGCAGCTGCCCCTAATGGAGTGGTTGCCTGACGCGATGGCGGGCCCGACTACGGTTAGCGCCCTCATTCACGCTGCGACGATGGTTAAAGCTGGAGTCTACCTAGTGGGCAGAGTATTCCCAATCTTCTACATAGCGACTTGGCATTCTGGAGCTCCTAACGATCTCATACAGTTCTTCTATTTCATCGGATGGATCGGCGCCATAACCGCCTTCGTCGCCGCAACTCAAGCGATGGTCTCGACGGAGGTGAAGAAGGTGCTTGCCTACTCGACGGTCAGTCAACTTGGCTATATGATGCTCGCTTTAGGTATCGCAGGGTCAACTGCGGAGTTCATAGTCGGCTACGCAGGGGGAGTATTCCATTTGATGAGCCACGCCATATTCAAAGCAGCTCTCTTCCTCACGGCTGGAGCTGTAATCCATGCTTGTGAGTCGAGGTTCATGACTCATATGGGAGGGATCAAAAAGAACATGCCTATCACATTTTGGAGTATGACTCTAACCGCATGCTCTCTGATGGGTGTTCCACTCGTCTTCAGCGGATTCTGGAGTAAAGACATGGTGCTAGAAGCGCCTCTTCTAGCGGGAGAAATGTGGATATACTTGCTGGGAGCGATAACGGTGGCGCTCACATGCTTCTACACTGTTCGAATGTTAGGGATCATCTTCTTCGGTGAAAAGAGCGCTCATCTCAAAGAACTCGAAGGTGTACGACATCACGTGCATGAAGCACCTGCGGTTATGTGGGTTCCTTACGCAGCGCTCGCGGGTGCGACCGTCGTGTTCGGTGTTGGGGGATACTTCGTCAAGAACTGGTTTGAGGAGACTTTTCACGAATACCTCGGCGGATTAGTAGGCCCGGCAATCGGCCACTCCGCCATTGCAACAGAAGCTTCGCATTGGATTTCAGCGGATCAGGCAGTTTGGATAACGATAGCCACGTCTCTCGTCATGCTGGCTTTGGGGGCTTGGCCTGCATATCGCATGTACGTAAAGAGAACAGCGGATCCCGTTAAGACCGTTCAAGGCAGCTCTCTGCTCTCATCTACTTGGCGATTCCTCTCGAATAGATGGTACCTCAATCGATTCTACTACTCTTTCTTCGTTTATCCAACGGTCAACTTCAGTCGTTGGGCTTTGAGGAATATCGAGACTGGAGGAATAGACAGATTCAACTACGTAATGGCTCGAGCAGCCAGCGGTGCTGCGAACCGTTTCAGAAGAACGCACACTGGGATTCTTAACTACAACATGGTCGCGATGATTCTAGGTTTGACTGTTCTGCTGATTCTCCTCTCCAGGGCTGCAATGGGTGGTTGAAGATGATCGATACGGGCAATCTACTTATACAAGCGATAGTTGTTCCAGTAGTGCTATCAGTATTCTCGCTGGCGTTAGGAAAAACATACGGAAAGCATACAGGTTGGCTGGCCTTCTTCGGAATGCTGTATTCCACGGCTATTCTTGCTTTCGCAAACTTTGGCCTCTTTTCAGGAGGGATTAAGAATGGGCTTGAAGCTTCCTACGATTGGGGTCCGTACATAGGCAAGTTTACGCTCGTAGCTGACGGGTTAAGCGGACCTGTAGCGCTCACGATAGCTCTACTTTCAACACTGATAGCCGCGTACTCGATATCGTATATGGAGCATGAGCATCGGCTGGGCGCCTACTTCTCGCTCTATCTACTCTACGGGAGCGGAATGATAGGAACAGTCTTAACCACAAACCTTGCAGCATTCTTCCTCTTCTTCGAGCTGATGCTGATTCCATCATGGGCGCTTGTTGGGGTATGGGGAACAGGCCCGAAGGAGGCGATAGCATTCAAGTATTTTATGTTCACCGAGGCGGGAGCGCTCTCGCTCTTAGCTGGAATAGTCACGACGCGTTTCATTTCGGGAACCTTCGATGTCTTTCAGATAGCTAAGGCGATTGCGAAGGTGGATCCAACAGTCCAGATGGCTATCGTTGTAGCCATAATGCTTGGACTGTTCGTGAAGATGGCGATCTTTCCTCTCCACACATGGCTTCCGGACGCTCATGCTGAGGCACCGACGCCGATAAGCGCACTCTTATCCCCTGCGATGATCGGGATAGGCGGCTATGCTGCTATTCGAATCGTCTATACGGCATTCCCAGTAGTCTTACGATCTCAAGAATTCTCTATAGGACTGTCGATCCTCGCGATCATAACGATGTTCTATGGGGGAGCGATGGCTCTTGGCCAGAACGATATTAAGAGGCTTCTAGCTTATTCGAGCATCAGCCAGATGGGCTACATGCTTTTCGGAATAGTATCTCTTTCGACTCTAGGCCTTACAGGTGCGATTCTCCTGTATGTTAGTCATGGGCTGAGCAAAGCGGTTCTCTTCATGGTTTCAGGAATATTGATTCACAACTTCAAGACAAGAGACATTAGCGATCTCAGCGGACTGGCTTCCAAGATGCCTTACACGGCCACTGCAACTCTGATAGGTTTTCTAGGCCTCGCAGGTGTGCCTCCTCTGGTAGGTTTCTGGGGCGAAATATTCATCTTTGCTGGATCGATGTACACAGGTCTGGCCGGGGTTATCGGCGTAGATATGGGAAGAGTGTTCGTCACGGCTCTGGCTGTTGTCGCTTCGATTTTGACTGCGGGATACGGCCTCTGGATGGTGAGGAGAGTATTCTATGGGCAGTTGAGTGAGCGGGTTAAGGATGCGAAGGAGGGACCAGCGCTGATGGTAGGTCCGATACTTATCCTTGCCGCGATCGCTATCATTTTAGGAGTTTATCCAACTGTCGCCAGCAAAATAGTTGGACTTGAAGCGTCGAAACTGATAGAGCTCCTTTCCGCGGTATTAGGGTGATCTCGCTTGTCCAAGGCTCTGAACATCTTTGGAACCCTCGTCACCAAGGTTGTCAACCAGAATCTCTGCAGCTACTGCGGTACATGTGTGGCATCATGCCCTGTGAATGTTCTAATGCTTACGGACGATGAGAAGCCTACGATAAGAGGGGTTTGCGCTCTATGCCAAGTCTGCTACTACAGTTGCCCTCGAGTTGAGCTTCCGATCGGGGATATTGAAAAAGCTGTTTTCAGCAGAACAAGGAACCCTGAGGAGAAAACGACTGGAATAATCGTAGGAAGCTACTCAGCTAGATCGACAGATCAAGGAGTCTTGAAGGTATGCCAAGACGGCGGAGTAGTTACGTCTATAATGAAGTATGCCTTGGACAGGAAATTGATAGATTGCGCTGTTGTGACTAAGACCTCTGGTGAGAAAGCGTGGAGACCTTTCCCAATCGTTGCGACCGGGTACGAGCAGCTGCTTGAGGCGGCGGGGACGAAATACACATTGGGAGGAACAACCGCTGGAGTGGGCGACGCGTTCTTGGGATATCCGAACGGAAGAATAGGCATGGTCGGTTTGCCTTGCCAGATCGAAGGCCTTAGAAGAATGCAGACCTCTCCCTTGGGAAACACGAAGATGGCTGAAAGAGTCGTTTTAACGGTTGGGATATTCTGTAGCGAGAGCTACTACTATAGCAAGCTGGTCAACGAGTATCTACGCGGCAAACATGGTCTCGATCCAAGTCAGATAACGAGGATGGGCGTTAAGAAGAACAGGTTCAAGGTCAATGTCGGCGAGAAAGTGGTGCTCGACGTCCCTGTAGCTGAAGTCGACGTCTACATGCGTGAGCCCTGCCGGAAGTGTATAGACTATACATCCGAACTGGCCGATATCTCGGTCGGAGGCGTTGGATCGCCTGAGGGCTGGAGTACTGTGATTACGAGGACGAAACTTGGGGAAGAAGTCTTCAAAAGCGCTTGTGATGCAGGGCTATTCGAATGGAAGCCGTTAAGCGAAGTTAAGCCAGGGATCTCTCTAGTCCAGAAGATATCTGAGAAGAAGAAAACTCGTGACGCAAGCGCATACATCCGATGAACACCGATTGTGCGCGGAAGCCTGAAACCGGAGAGCTATTCCTTCTATAATTTCTTACCTTTGGTTCACGCCACTATGTTCGACGCAATAGAGAAATACCAGTCTTGAATAGGCTGATTCTCACAAAGTGAATCATAGTATCCGCTGGAGAATATAGTGGTTGCGGGCTGAAATTCTACTCGAAGGGATCGTTCAAGGCGTGGGTTTTCGCCCCTTCGTATATAGATGTGCAGTGCGCAACCGATTGGTAGGTTACGTTCAGAACCGCCAAGACGCAGGCATAATGATGGTGGTTGAAGGTTCAAAACGAGATGTGAAGCGTTTCATTAGCGAATTGAAGAGCAACAAGCCGCCGCTTGCTCGAATTGACAATTTTTCAGTTAAGTACGGTCGAGCGCAAGGCGAGTTTGAAGAATTCAGAATTGTCAAGAGTGCATTGGTTCGAGAGATTTCTGGATCTGTTGTTCCGCCTGACATTTCGATATGTCAAGAGTGCCTCAAGGATTTACAGAGCCTCTCGAATAGGCGACACGGATACTTCTTTATCACGTGCACAGACTGCGGGCCGAGATATACAGTCATTAGGGATACGCCTTACGATAGGCCGAACACTATGATGCAGAGATTTCACATGTGCAAACTCTGCCAGAAGGAGTACACCGACCCTGCGGATAGAAGATTTCATGCGCAAACGATCGCATGTGGCGATTGTGGGCCGAGCGTCTATTTGACAGATAAGAAGGGTAACCGCGTAAGATCTGACGACCCGATAAGGGATGCTGGCAAGCTAATCGACGAAGGAAGCATTGTAGCTATAAAAGGGAACGGGGGCTTCCACATCGCCTGCGCGACAACGAAAGATGATCCTATCGCTAGATTGAGAAGAGTGAAGCATAGAGCGGAGAAGCCGTTCGCGATAATGGCTCGTGATCTAGAGACAATCAAATCATTCGCTTACGTTAATAGAAAAGAGGCCGCTCTGCTTGAATCCTATGTGAAACCGATAGTTCTGCTTAGAAAGCGGAGAGACTTTTGTCTCTCCGATCTGATCGCGCCAGGACTATTCAATTTGGGAGTTATGCTTCCTTACACTGGTTTACATTTCATGCTCTTCGAGAACGCGAAAGAGCCGGCGTTCATTATGACGAGCGGCAATCCTCCGGATGAGCCTATTGCTACTGGAAATTCAGAAGCCTTGAAGAGACTTGGTCCTGACGTTGACTTCTTTCTGTTTCACGATCGGGAGATTGCTCAAAGATGCGACGACTCTGTTGTTCGCGTAGTCGGGAAGAATATTGCGATGATAAGGAGGTCGAGAGGTTACGCTCCAGCCCCGATCCACGTTGAGATGGATGTGGACGGTTGTGTTCTCGGCGTCGGAGCTGAATTGAATGTAACTTGCTGTCTTCTAATGCAGAAGAAGGCTTTCCTTTCTCAACACATTGGAGACATTGAGACGCCTGAGACACTCGTATTTCTGAAGCGGACGATTCAGCATTTATCCAAACTAACGAGGAGCGAGATAACGCGTGTCGCTTGCGATCTACATCCCGGCTTTGCAACGACCAAGCTCGCATTCAAAATAGCCGAGAGTTGTCATGTGCCTGTAATCAAGGTTCAACATCACTACGCACACATAGCAAAGCTGATGGCTGAAAACGACGTTGATGAAGTCGTTGGGATAGCGTGCGACGGATTCGGTTACGGCGAGGACGGAAAGGCTTGGGGAGGGGAGATCTTGCACTGCTCTTCGAACGGTTATGAACGGATCGGCCATCTTGAAGAGCACCTTATGCTTGGAGGGGATCTTGCGACGAAGTTTCCATTGCGTATGGTCGCTAGTATACTTGGCGACGTTGAAGGAATCGATGAATGGCTCAATTCCAAAGCAGCATACTTCCCCCATGGTCAAAAAGAGATTGAGATTGTCTTAGCTGAACTAGGACGTAAGAAAGGGCTGTACACTTCGAGTTGCGGAAGAGTTCTTGACGCTGTGTCTGCACTGCTCGGCATCTGTTACTCTCGAACATACGAAGGAGAACCTGCGATGAAGTTGGAGTCGACCGCGGCCTACGGCAAGGATGCCTTAAAGCTACAGCCAAGGATTCAGGGCGAAATCCTCGATACGAGACTTCTTCTTGAAGAGGTCTATAGGAGACGAGATAGTCTGCCTGTTGCTGACCTTGCTTGCTCAGCTCAATCCTACTTGGCAAGAGGGCTGGCTGAGCTGGCCGTTTCGGGGGCGGAGCGACTTGAGCTTCCCACGATCGGCTTCTCAGGCGGCGTCGCATATAACGAACAAATTACGCTTGCGATCCGCGACTTCATTCAAGAGCGGGGATTCAGGTTCATCATGCATAATAGAGTGCCTCCAGGGGATGCTGGAATATCGTTCGGCCAAGCAATAGTCGCTGGCAGGACTTAGCAGAAAGTTTAAATGCCATTTTACCGTAAGAAGTTCCTGGTGGCATTGATGGCAGAAGTAGTCGCTTCGGATAGGTCGGGGAGGATAGTCATACCTAAGAATCTGCGTCTAGAGTTAGGGATCAAGGAGAATACCAAGTTCATCCTTACGAAGAGGGGTCATGGGCAACTACTGCTTCAGAAGCTCGATGTCGAAGAGATCGCTCGAAGGCTTGAAGAGGAGTTGGCTGGAAGGGATATAGACGCTATAGTCCAGACCGTCAGGAAGGAGATCGATGAGAAGATCAGAGCCAACTACCCAGACCTTCTTACTTGACAGCAACGTATTCATAGCGGCCATAAAAGATCCGAAGAAACATACGGAAACCCTCAGACTCATCATAAAGATCATTGAAGACCAAAACATCAAGCTGATCGGAAACAGCCTCCTCGTAGAGGAGATGCTCCGCTACGCTGAGCTATTGAAATCTCAGACAGCAGCCACAATCGTGGCAAGCCTCCTTGCAAAGACAAGGATAGTTGATGTCTCGGAGAACTATAGGAAGATCTGCAAAGCATATCTTAGAACTCCAGACAAGGCGGATATACTCCATGCATCTGCATGCCTACAGACAAACTCCATCCTAATCACGAACGACAGACACTTCGACAAAATGCGGAATGAGGGCATAATCAGGGTATGGAGCATCACCGAAGCCATTAGAAAGCTCCTTAGACCCGCGACCTCCAGAGAAGGTTAATGATGGTTCTAACGCGTGTTCACCATTGCTATCTCTGAAGCTTCTAGACCAAGTCGAATACAGAATATTCTTTGGCGGCTCTAAAGATATCTTTAGTCAACCTTCGCCCTGATTCTCTCAGCCTTCGGCACCTTCTTCTGTTACTCGCAGAACTTCCTGTTACCGAAATTATCTTAGATAGGCTTTTGAAAGCGTGATTGGTAGTTTGATGGTAAATGATTTGGTCGAGGATGAGTGCTGATGAAGATTGAACGTCAGACCCAGGTTGGTGAGCATAAGTTCTATTGCTGCGGAGCGAAGGTCTTGATCAAGGACGGCGAGATCAAGGTTTTGACTGAGCCTAGGGTCTCTTACTGCCCGCTTCATGAGGCAATATACGGGACTAAGACTCTGGATAGAGAAGCTGTCAAGCGCACTGCGGAGATTAAGATTAAGGATCTGGGTTTCTGCTGCGAGAATAGAATCTTCGACGAGTCTTCGGTTGTTCCTTACGGAAGCTCAGAGATCATCATGGTATGTATGAAGAAAGGGTTGCTTGATTGCGGAGTGACTGTATGCGATGGTGCTGGGACAGTTATAGCAGATAGCCCTGATCTCGTTCAAGCGATCGGTGCTAGGCTTACGGGGATAGTTAGAACATCGCCGGTGAGAAGCACGATTGAGTATATCAAGGCTAAAGGCGGCTGGGTTTTGGATGAAGGGTCAGCGAAGATCGATCAAGCTGAAGGTGTGGTTAGGGCCGGGGAGCTTGGGCATAAACGTATTGCGGCGACTGTAGCTAGCTTCAACTCAAACGCGATCGAGAAGATTCGAAGGTTCGAGAAGGAGACGTCTGTTCGAGTGGCGGTCTTCTCTGTTTGCAACACTTGTGCGGAGAGCGTTGATGTGGATAGGATCTTGATGGGAGCGGATGTTGTCTGCGCCAGCGCCTCCAAGCTCATCCGCGAGAGGGTTGGGCCGAAAGCTCTTCTGCAGCTAGGTTTGACTATCCCGGTCTTTGCCTTAACAAGACTTGGCAAAGATCTACTGCTTTCATACCTGATGGAATTCAATGAAAGCATTGTCGCCTTCAGGACTAGGACAATGCCGTATCTCGTCGAGGGTAGAGGACCTAGGTAGCCGCCCCTGCAATTCTCGATCGGTTTCCAAACTGAGACTGAAACGTACAGGAATACTGTTTTTATACTTAGGAATTGTATCTAGCACCACATGTGTTTAGCGATCCCGGCAAGAGTATTAAAGAGAAAAGGCAGCATCGCGAAAGTCGATTTTGGAGACGGCACTGCAAGAGAGGTGAACGTATCTCTAGTCGACGTTGATGTTGGAGAGTACGTCATAGTTCACGCCGGGTTCGCGATCCAAGTCCTAGACAAGCGAAGCGCTGAAGAGACCATCCGGCTATGGAACGAGATGCTCGACATGAAGTAAAGCCGGTGTGGCTCAAAGATGCATGAATACTTCTTAATGGACAAGATCGTCCAAAGCGTAATCGAGGAAGCAAGCCGCCGTAGAGCGAAGAGCGTATCCGAGGTTCATCTCCTAGTAGGGGAGCTTGCCTTTGTAGGTGAAGAACAAGCTAGAATGTGGTTCGACCTACTTAAAGAGAAGACAATCCTCAAACGAGCGAAACTCTTCATCGAACATGAGAAAGGCAAAGTGAAATGCAGCAACTGCAACTACAAAGGTCCTATAGAGAATTTGGATACCGTTGATCACCACGCAGCATTCCCAGCAATAGGCTGCCCTAAATGCGGAAGCCCAGTAGAAATCATCTCCGGAAAAGATTGCATAGTCAAAACTGTCAAACTAACGGTGTAGCAGCAAAAATGTTCAGGTATAGAGACAACTCAACCGCAAAGAAAGTGGTCTCACGACTGAAAGAGATGAAGCTGAACTTACGGATAATGCATGTGTGCGGCACTCACCAAGACACGATCGTCCGATACGGGCTGGATCAGATATTCCGAGAATGCGGAATCGATATGAGGCAAGGACCCGGATGTCCAGTCTGCGTAACCACAGGACGAGAATTCGAGGAAGCGATAACCCTCGCGAAGAACGGAAAGACGATAGCCTCATTCGGAGATGCAGTCCGAGTACCGGGCAGACAGAAATCGCTACTCGATATGCGTTCAGAAGGACATGACATACGCATAGTGTACAGCATCGCCGATGCGCTGAAAATCGCCAAGAAGACGAAGAACGAAGTTGTCTTCCTCGCCGTAGGCTTCGAAACAACCGCTCCAAGCACAGCTGTAACCATTCTCAGCGACCCGCCTGAAAACCTCTCGATTCTGAACTGCCACCGCTACGTCCCCCCAGCCCTCTCCAAGCTACTCGAAATGGGCGAGGTGAAACTCGACGGCCTGATCGAGCCCGGACACGTCAGCACGATCATCGGCGTCAAACCCTACGAACCTCTAAGCAGAAAGTATCGAATCCCACAGGTCGTCGCCGGCTTCGAGCCACTAGACATGCTCATCGCAGTCTACATGCTGGCAAAACAGATAGAGAAAGGAGAAGCAAAAGTCGATAACGAGTATACCCGCTCCGTAACCTATGAAGGGAATGTAAAAGCGCTAGAAGCGATGAATCAAGCGTTCGAACCCTTCGATACAGATTGGCGTGGCTTCCCCGTCATAGCCAATTCAGGCATGAAGTTAAGAAAGAAGCACGAATCATTTGACGCGAGGAAGATCTACGCCGACGAACTGCACCAGATCGCTGAACTTGAGATCAAAGGTAGCGAAAAATGCCGGTGCAACGAAATTCTAAGAGGTCTACTCGACTCGAGTGACTGCGAATTGTTCGGGAAAGCTTGCACCCCGCAGCATCCCGTAGGCCCATGCATGGTCTCGGTCGAAGGGTTATGCAACATCGCATACAGATACTCATCGAAAGAGCGGGTCCGCAAGAAACCGCTAAACGCTTGAGAGAGTTCAACATATCCTCGGAACAGGGTCTCCAAGAGGCGGTGGAAGTATCCTCTTTCCGCCCACAGCTGTCTCAAGAACAACGCCTTCCAATTTGCTTGTCGCCTCTCCAATAATCGCTGCATTCTTTCCTTCCGGAGTCGAAGCCAACTCCTCCAGAATCTCCTCAGCCATCTCCGGCACCGAAGCGATCACGATCTTCCCTTCATTACCTATCTCGAACGGATCTATCCCCAGCATCTCACACGCAGCCCTAACACCTTCTCGCATAGGAACCTTCGCTTCACGAACCAATATCCCAACCTTAGACTTATCGCTCCACTCGTTCAACGTATTCGCCAAGCCCCCTCTCGTAGGATCCTTCATCTTCACTATCCCACCGACCTTAAGCAAACGGATGATCAGTTTGTTAAGTGGAGCAACATCAGACTTCACTTCACTCTCGAACCCATACCCTTCCCTACATGAAAGAACAGCCACTCCATGATCACCTACAGTCCCTGACACCAATATCTTGTCTCTTGGTTTGAGATTCGAGTCGACAAGCCACTTAGCCTTGAACGCCCGGTATCTTCTCACCACTCGGATATTGCGGTTGAGGACTGGACTGCGCAACCCAATCCCAGAAGTGTTGATCATAATCTTATCGAGAGCGCCTTTCTCAACAACCTTTGTGTCCCCGGTTATCACATAGACGCCCGCTTCATTACAGGTATCTCTCATACTCTTGACAATTCTGTCAAAATCTCCGATTGGAAAGCCTTCTTCCATCAGGAAACCTGAAGTTAACGCGAGCGGTTCAGCGCCCATAACAGCTATATCATTCACGGTCCCCGAAACCGCAAGCCTACCGATGTCTCCTCCAGGATAGAACAAAGGTTTAACCGTGTGAGAATCAGACTTCAAAACGATATCGTTAATCACCGCCGAGTCGTCCAAGGCCTCAAGCGGAACCTCCGCTCTACTACCTCCGAGATACCTCACAATGTATTGCTTGATGAGGTCTTGCATCGCTGTTCCGCCAGCTCCATGCGCCATAGTGATGACGCTCAAACTTTCAACCTCCAATCGTCGAGATTCCAGTCTAGAGCCTAGATTCAAGGCGAACTTAAAAACAATTAGATCGGAGAGTGGCGACGTCTCCCGCAATTCTCCTCTTTTTTCTATTTAGAAAGACAAGTCATATCAGACTCGGCAACAAGAGAGATCGTAGAGA
>CAYOZM010000030.1:0-12363 GCA_964408475.1 uncultured Candidatus Bathyarchaeia archaeon
TTTGCCAGTCCTATTATGAGTTTGCCTTTAGTTCCGTATCTCTGCGTCGCGTCAGCGGTGGCCTCTTCGATCTTGCAATTTCCTTCGAGGAACTCATTCAGCCAATGTTGGGGCTTCACTTTGAATAGCACATGTAGGCTTGGAGCTCTGAAGTCGTAATCGAGTAGGCAGACATCTGATCCTTGTTTCGCATAAGCAACCGCTAGATTCGCAGCGATAGAAGATTTGCCTGTCCCGCCTTTGTAGGAGTGAATTGCGATTGACTTCTTCAATTTAAAAATCTACCTCTCAATGTAGAAGATCACATCGTGGCTCTTTCTCTTCTTCTTTAGATATCCCATCCCGACCAATTGGTTCAAATAGTCGCTCTCAACAGCTCGAACGCGGCCTGTCTCTTTTGAAATATCCGTTGCCGTAGCCTCCCCCAGTTTGCATATCGCCATCGCTGTCTTCCTCAAGTGGTCGGGTAGCGATAGCAGGGTCGCTGCATCTAAAGGCATCCCTTCGAGGTTGATCTTTTCACGTCTGGGTTGAACTTGCTTCATCATCACCTCTTGAAGATTGACTACTCTCTCGAGCCGTTCGCTTAGCGTCTCGAGGTTGCCGTTGATCTTCTCCAGTAGCTCTATTATCGCCTCCGCGGTCTTCTTCAATTCCATAATTCATCTTTTCCGCGCAGAGTCTGCACAATCACCTCTCTTTTAGGAAGGTATATCAATGTTTTGATGTGGCACGCAAATACTTCGTCGTTTTGTGGCACAAAGAAACACTTAAATACGAATCGCCGCAAATCTTGAAGTGGCGGCGACATGGTTGCGAAGATGGCTAGTGTTTCTGGTGGTTGCGCTCCTTGCTTTCGAGGTTCTCATCCCTATCGCTAATGCTTCATATAGCATTCAAGACGGCATGGTTTCTAGCGGCCAAGCGATGCCGTCAATACGGATCGCGGGGTCCCCCTTCGACGGTTTAGGCGACCGCCATAGGGAAAAGGACTTCAGCCTGAGGGTCGATCCTACAATTCAGACAATCTTGGTGGGAGAGAAAGCGAATTATGCGGTAATGGTCACCGCTATTGGAGATTTCGACGACAGGGTTGAGTTGGCTTTATACGGGCTCCCAAGCAATATGAGGGCTGCATTCCATCCGGATTCTGAGGAATGCCCCTTCGACTCGACTCTGGAGATAGTGACTGATTCGAAGGCCTCTCCTGGAGCCTATACCTTGAACATCACCGGGTCTAGCAGGAGGAAGATCCACTTCACCCTTGTGACTCTTGTTTTGGTTTCAAAAGGGATTCCGAGCGCTGACTTCAGCATTGCAGCTTCTCCTTCTTCATTGACCATAGACCCGGGGCAGAATGCGCAGTACGCCGTAACATTAACCTCGTTGAATGGCTTCTCAGGCAACATATCGTTATCGCTGACAGGGGCTCCCTCAGACTCAACCTCATCCTTCGACCCTGAGGAAGTCTCACTAGATGGGAAGAAAGTGGCTAGCTCTACGCTCTCGGTGAGCACGAAGCAATCAACAGCCCCAGGGACTTACACATTGGTGATAACTGGAGTCGCTGAGGCAGCGGGGCTGACTCATCAAACGACAGTAGCACTTATTCTCACAGGCGCGAAGACTGCTCTCTCGGTAACGATCTCGACTGAGAGGCTTAGCTACGAGGTAGGCGACTCCGTAAACCTCTTCGGCTATGTGAAAGATCCTTCAGGACCTGTTGGCGACGCCACTGTCTCAATTCAAGCGGTCCACACGATGGGACCTACAATACACATCGTCTATGTGAGAACAAGGAACGATGGATATTACTCTGACTCATTTCGATTAGGAGTGGATGCGAAGCCCGGAACTTACGCTGTATCTGTAGCTGCGAGCAAACCGGGCTACCAAGACGCTTTCGGTCAGTGTACGTTCTCTGTCGGTGCAAGTTCGACGCCGAACATCGTTATAACGAGTGTATACACGACTGATATGAGATGGAATAAGAAGGATGTTTTCCATCCAGGGGACACGCTTATGGTTTGGGTCGAGGTTGTGAATACAGGTGCAGATCTTGTTGACGGGATCGTTTGGGTTCAGATAGTCGATCCGAACGGTGTTCCGATCAAAGTCGACTTCCATGTTGGAACGATAGCTGGAGGCCAGACGGTGAAAGAAGGGTTTAGTATAGCTCTGTCTATCGGTGCTCCTGAAGGTGATTATAGAGTCACCTGCTTCATCTCGAACAAGATGATCTCTGAAGGAGGAAAGTTCCTCACAACCATGGAAGGGAAATTCGCGGTCTCATGAGGTGTAGTCTGAGATTGGGTGAGAAGCCGGTTTTTGGGTTCGATGACTCCAAGGCGCGGTTCTTGAATCTGAGGAATTTAGCTCGAAGGTCGCCGCCATCTTCGCAAATCTCAATAAGCGAGTACGCTAGACAGATTCTCCTAGGGCATTCGCGGGTGGACATTTTGAGCGAGGACGAGCGGCTGGACGAGATTAAGCGGATTCTCGGAGCGACTGTGGAGCAGTTTGAGTCTCTCTTCGAATCGGCTGGAGGGTTCGATGAATCGAGAGTCGGTAATGGTTGGGATCCAGCCAATATTCGAGAGACAACGTACATGGTTACTCCGATGGCGTTTAATGATGCTCTCCAACTTGGAGAGTCGAGGAAGAGAAGTCTTTTCGGCTTGCCTTTGATCAGGCTTCTCAGGATTAGGCTGCGAGAAGTGAAGATGGTTGGAGCTCCTAAGCTCCAGTTTGTCCCTTTCTGGGTTGTTCAAGGTTTTCATGAGTGCTTCTTCTTTAGGGGTAGCTCATATCGGATCGATGTTGCGGATGATGTTCTAGCGGTTGAGGTTGAAGGGCGGGTTAGGAACCTCATGGCTGAGGAGAAGCCCTTCAAGTTTCTGCCTGAAGGGTTGAGGAGGACCGCTGGGAAGCTCGGTTCTCTCTTAGCGCCTAAGCCGAAGTATTTTGCGGTGAACGATGCGACAGAGCTGGCCCATCAGTACTCTGAGGGGACCATGTATCTGGATGCGTACGGAAATGAGGACTTGAAGCTTCAGGAGTTTGTGAAGTCTGAGGTTCCTATGCGAGAGATCACTGACCCTGAGCAACTTATGATGAGTGAGATAGGGACTCAGCTTGTTCAGCCTATCGAGGCGAAGGAGGGTGTTGTTCGTAAGTTTCATGAGAAGATAGTGAAGGCTCCGAGGATGTTCATTAAGATATTGAGTAACAGGTTTGAGGTGACGAAGTTGAGTTTGATCTACGTTCCATTCTACATCTTCAGGTATAGGCATAAGGGGAGGGTGAAGGAGCTGCGGATGAACGGTTTCACTGGGGAGGTGGCGGAATGAAGGAAACGTCAATGTTCCAGAAAAGGAACATTAATATATCCCAAACAGACCAATCATTACTCGAAGCCAACACAATGGAGATGATCCCATTGACAGAACCCACAGAAGAATATTATCGCGATGCCTCAGGATTCTGGAGATTGAAGAACGGAAGGAGAAGGAGACGATAGAAGCCTCTTCGCAGTGTTGGCCGCCAGACATGAGGTTTCATAAATGTTCCAAAAGCAGAGTTTAATGAATAAACTCTCAGTGAAAGATAGAAATCTACTCGTCCTGAAAACAGAGTTGGTGAGGCTCTTCAACGTCACGGTAAGAGTGAAAGACATACTAGCCAAATCGTCTGAGTTCGAAGAGATTAGAGAGCTGCCGATAACCAGACTTGAAGACGCGCACAAAACTCTCAAGAGCTTCGTAGAACAGTATGAGAAGAAGACGGCTGTGTCAAGTCCTCCGGAAGATATACCGAGCGCTACTCCTGAATTCAGGAAGAGTCTGTCAGCGCAGTAGTCGGCTGTAACTTTATTTTTCCTCTTTTTTATTTGTGACCTTCAAGGTAATGGAATAAATTCAAGGCACTAGAGCTTATTATCGACCGATCCCCTAGCAGGACAAAGCTTCTTAAATCGCTAGTCTTTAGATCGAAGGGTTGTACAATGTTGAATATGAGGTATGTTTAGAGATGGAGCTCTTTCGAAGGAGATACGCGAAGTGTCGAGAGGTTATGGCTCAGAGAGATTTGGATTGCATAGTGGTTTTTCCAAGTACAAATATGTACTACTTGACAGGTTTTATGGAGGAGCCTCTTGAGAGACTTCTCGTTGCCATCTTGCCGAGAGCATCAGAGCCCTTGTTCATAGTTCCTGAACTGTATGAGAAGCAGGTTAAGGCTTCCACTTGGATAACTGATGTTAGAGCTTGGAAGGATAATGAGGACCCAGGCAAACTTCTCAATGAGGTCCTCCGCAGCCTTTCCTTAGCAGACGGTAAGATCGCTCTGGACACAAAAATGTGGGCGAGATTCTTCTTGATGTTCTTGAACGTCGCTCCGAAGGCTGTCTACTCGGACGCTAGCGAAGTTGTCGATGGGCTTCGTGCAGTGAAGTCAAAGGAAGAAATTAAGGTCATGGAGGAGTCGGCTTCATTAGCGGACAGAGTTGTCAAGAAGATCATCGAGAGTTGCGCAGTCGGTTCTAGTGAGAAAGAAATAGCGAGCTTGATCGAGCTCGAGTTTCGGAAGCGTGGGGTCGAAAGTATACCGTTTAGACCGATTGTTGCTTCAGGACCGAATGGAGCTTTCCCTCACCATAGGGCTGGGGGTCGACGTTTCAAGCGTGGGGACGCTGTTGTACTCGATTTAGGAGCTGCTTACAAAGGGTACTGCTCAGACATCACGAGGACCATCTTCATCGAGAGGTGCGGCTCTAAAGAGAAAGAGATCTACGAGGTCGTCCGTCAAGCTCAACAATTGGCTTTCGAGTCTATCGGAGAAGGTGTTGAAGCGCGAAGAGTCGATAGAGCTGCTAGGACCCATATTTCCAGCAAAGGGTATGGAGAGAAGTTCATTCATCGCACAGGGCACGGTGTCGGCTTGGATATTCATGAAGCACCGTACATTTGGGAGGGTAACACAGAGATCTTGAAGTCTGGAATGACTTTCAGCGTCGAGCCAGGCATATATCTCCCGGATAGATTCGGAGTCAGAATCGAGGACATAGTCGCTGTTGAAGGCGCGAAGGCGAGGCGTCTCAATAAAGTCTCAAGGGAATTGACCGTGATTTAGCTCCAGAGCTAAGGTGGCTTCAACATTGAGTGAGCAAGCATATGTCAAATTCATTGGAAGAGTGGTAGCGGTTAAGGGTGAGGAGTCTAAGATAGAGATAATGCCTGAGTTCTGTCGCGGAATCTTCCATCTGGACCACTTTTCACATCTGATAGTTCTGTACTGGCTTCATCTACGTGACAATGAGAACGATCGTAGAACGTTACGGGTTATGCCTATGAGGCATGAAGGCGCTCCTGAGATGGGTGTCTTCGCCACTAGAAGTCCGAGCCGTCCGAATCCGATAGGGCTTTGCGTAGTTCAACTTTTGAAGTTGGAGGAGTGTGCCTTAGTCGTGAAGGGGCTAGATGCGCAAGAAGGGTCGCCGATAATAGACGTCAAGCCGTATATTCCGCGAGCGGACTTGATTCCTGAAGCTAAGGTTCCTGAGTGGACATCAAAGGGGCCACCAACCTAGAACCGAATCATGCTGATGCAATCTCAACTCTCCAGAAGATCGTCTTGGCAAAACTGATATATCAATTACTTGTAGTCTTATCGTTCGGAAGTGAATATCGATGCCGATAGATCAAGATTTCATGAAGAAGCTTAAAGTGACTGGGGAGCATGCGGGGCATAAGGTCTGGGGAAGCGTTCAGCCTCCAAGCAAGCTTGGGATACACGGGACCACCGTAGCGGTAGATCATGATGTCTGTAACGGCGATGAGATCTGCGTCTCAGTTTGCCCTGTAAGCGTATTCGAGATGATAGATTCGCTTGGTCATCCTGCGTCAGAGAAGAAGTCTGACCCTATCAATGAGTCTGCCTGTATCTTCTGTAGAGCGTGTGAAATCCAGTGTCCGACTCAAGCGATTAAGATAACTGAAACCCCAGTGTGAATACTGATGGAGATCGGCAGGTTTTCTAGACGAGCCGCCTTATGATTCCTCGTGTGGGCTCCAAGAAAGTGGCTAAGGGTTGTCCAATTCGGACTCTACTTCCTCTTTGAGCGAGTATCTTGTGTAGTGTTCCAGCCTCAGGGGCTTTGACTTCGACAACACCTATTGAAGCCTTGACGTAGACTACTGGTTCAAGCTTAGTGAAGTATTCTCCTTCGCCCTTGACCCATTCTACAACCTTTATGTTCTTCTTGTCGGTTGGTGAAGAGACGCCTGGGATCTCTGGGAGATATAGGTACTTAACCAACTGCATCGGCGATCAAAGAGACTCTTCGTCTACTCAACTCTTTTTTAAGCCTTTCCAAACACCGCCAATTATGCCTAGAAAGGAGAGCGTCAAGAACAGTTTTCGGGATCTCTATCACTTTAGCCTTCATGCCTGGATTCGAGTATTTGATAGGTTATGGCGAGTAGGATCACGATAGGTAGCTATGAGGTGGAGTGGCCGAAGCCTGGAGGAGACTGTACTGAATGTATCCTAGCTTTCGATGAGAAGCGTCAGCCTTACTGGCGTTGCAAGGTGCTCAAAGGCGCATGTAAAAGGGCTTTATGTCCGAGGAGGCTGGATCTGTGGCTTAAAGAGAAGCCTAGAGATGTCTCTCATAACGTTTAAGCAAACATCCTATCGCGCACATTCATCACTCCAATCCATTTGAGTATTATCCGCTCAACAGCCTCATTCAGCCGCCTCTAGCCAGCTTGATCACAGAGAAGTTTGAAGGCCGCGTGGATCTTAGGGTACAGGTAGATTGAATACAGCCTTCTCGGCAGGAAGTTGAACAACCTGAAAATGATGTCATTTGAAACAATTTTAAATAATGTTATTTCCTCTCTCCCATGTTCAAATCGGTTTATCGTAGAATTGAAAGATATTCTGTAGGGCCTTGAAGTCGACCTTCAAGACCCCTCCCCCTGTTTCATGTAAATTCTTAATAGGGCTGTAAAACCTTGAGGATTCTTTACTTCTCATCAGCTTTCGGTTCGAAGGCTTTCTCAACACATTCAGCCAACATCTCTTCCGCTTCCTGTACTCTCTTTCGCTCAGACCTGACAAGTCTTCCATGCACCTTCTAGAAACATGATATCGCATGCAGCTGCTCTAGACCGTAGAACGCCGCATCTCCTTGAGCAAGTCCAGGAATTGTAAAAGTCTTCTTTCATATCCATCGAACGCGCAATTCCCTGATTTCGCTGAAATGGGGGTCGTCAGTGATGCACTCAACTTTGAGTGCTACGGAGGTTGCTGCGATCATACTGTCAGCCATTGGAATCAAGTATTTCTTCCGAAGATCCGCGCTTAGAATCGCCAGCTCAAAGTCCAGATCTTTGACTTTGAACGTCTTACGAAGTAGGTCCATTCTGTGCTTTGCCACTTCACGTCCATCCTTCTCGAGAAGTATCTTGAAAAGCTCATGGATCGTGATCGCTGAAACCCACTTTCTTCCAGGCGAAGTTATCTCACATCTTGCTGACTCTACTGTCCTCTTGTCACCGCTGTACAAGTATTCGACAAAGAAGCGTGTGTCGTAGAGACTATCGCTCATCTTCACTACGCATCCTGTCCAACATCTTCTTCACTTCAGCGACGGCTGCCTTACCAGCGCCACTTCCGGCAAGATCAATAAAGGATACCTTTGGCTTCAGAAGTATGCCTGACCCCGTGTCGATAGCCTCCATTATCGAACCCTCTTGGATCTTGTACTTTCTACGAAGTTGGACTGGAATTGTTGTCTGCCCCTTACGCGTCACAACAACCTCTTCTGTCACCCTGTCCTACCTCTAACGAGTACTACCGACCCTATGTAGTACATAAGCTTATCTGAGATGGGCGGCCTGACATTTCACGTCAAACTCCATTGTTGGGAAGCTGGATCAAAGAGATTCGTAAAACGGCTACTTTGATATCGCAAGAACACCTACTAAGGATCATATTCGAGGATTGACGGTATCGAGGTGATGAATCTGGTTGGGTACATGCGATGTCTGCGGCGTTGAAGTGAGTGATGACGAACTGCTCAAATGCGGGGAGTGCGGAAAAACCTTCTGCGACAAATGTGCTGAAGCCGATGGGACGATCAAGAAGCTGGGTGTATGCTCAGACTGCGAAGAAGTATACGAAGCAGAAGAGGACTATTGGGGCTGGCAATAGAAAAGAGGGCGGCCGATCGGCAGGGGGTTTGCTTCAATGGAGATAGAATTACGCTACGGCGAAGTGAGGAGGGTCAAGATTGACGTGCCTCGAGAGAACCTGTATTTCGCCATAGATAGAGGAACAATCCCAGCCGTGAATGATCTCGAGTTGAGAATGAGAGAGAAGCTTAGAAGACCTATTGGGACTCAGCCAGTTTCCGAGATCGTCAAGGCCGAGGACAGAGTTTTGATAATTGTCGACGATCTTACAAGGCCTACTCCTCAGGAGAAGCTGCTTCCAATTCTATTGGATGAACTGAACGCTCTTGGAATCCCTGATAGAAGAATAGAGGTCCTCATAGCGCTGGGTTCTCATCGGCCTATGACGAGCCAAGAGATTGAAGGAAGATTCGGAAGAGAGGTCGTCCAACGCGTAGAGGTCTCCAACCATGAATATGATCGTCCAGAAAAGCTTGTCGACATAGGAAGAACGTCGAGCGGAATCCCGGTGAGCATAAACAGGAAGGCCTTAGACGTAGGCTCTCTGATAGGGGTTGGCAACATAGCTCCGCACATCCTAGCGGGCTGGGGAGGCGGAGGAAAGATAATCCAGCCAGGAATCTGTGGAGAAGAAACTACAACAGCCGTCCACGTCGAAGGGCACTTGATGAATCCTATCGAGAATTTGGTTGGGAAGATGGATCAGAAGGTTAGGAGAGATATCGACGCGATCGCATTGAAAGCCGGGCTGAAGATGATCTTGAACACAGTCTTGAATCAAGATGATCAAGTGGGAGAACTCTTCATCGGTCACCTTGTACAAGCGCATCGAGAAGGAGTAAGATTCGCTGAAGAACTCTACTCACCTTCGATTCCCGGATACGCAGACATAGTCGTCGTCTCGAGCTATCCAGCTGACATCGACTACTGGCAAGCGATCAAACCTCTATCCTACGCGTGCAAAGCTGTCAGAAAGGGAGGTACCATAGTCTTCATCACACCATGCCCAGAAGGCATATCTCCAGCACACCCTATCATGAAGGAAAGAGCTACCGTGGCATTCGAAGAGAACCTGAAGCTTGTTAAAGAGGGGAAGACAGAGGACAAACTAGCGGTCTCAACGCTCATAACGCATGAGGAGGTAAAGAATAGAGCTTCCATCATCTGCTACTCCGAAGGCCTATCAAGAAGCGATAAAGAAGCCCTCGGCTTCCAAGAAGCAAGCTCTCCGCAAGAAGCCTTAACCATGGCCCTCGAGAAGCATAGCCGCAACGCCAAGATCGGAGTCTTGAAAAGTGGAGAGATTCTTCCACGAATTCGTAGAAGCTTGGACAACGCTTCCAAGAAGATTTCTGTAAAGCGAAGGGTTAGTCGAGCGTAAGCGCTATCGTCTAATCCTACAAACCCATCTCGAGAACTATCCCTCTTTCATAGAATCCATATTTCCTGTAGAATCTCGTCGCTCTAGTGTTTACTTTCTGAACGGGCGTTCAAATAACTGAACGCCAGCCCAACTTCTATTTCAAACTTTGAACGGAATGGGCTACCTAACACATTCGCTTTTATACATCATCTATGAGATTTGAGTTCCGAAGAAACTTTGTCTCGATCATGGGTCTCTAAGTTGTTTGAGAAGAAGATACTTGATGAGCTGAGCAAGCAACTTAACCTTGAGATCTCCAAGGATGGAAAGATCAGTTTCAAACAGGTCAAGCAATGCAAATTCTGCAGGGCGATCATATCCAAAGAAGAAATCTTCTGTCCTAAATGCCGTAGATCATTGACGTGAGCAAAGCTTTGTAAGCATCGGATATGGCGTATACAATTCTGCCGATGAACATCCAACCTTTAATGATGAAAATTGAAGAAAAATTTAAGTCGACATCGAAATCTCACTGAGTCGACTTTATATAAAGTATTGGAAGACATCTGTTCGAATTCAAACATGCGGGACTTGGCAGAGATGAGTCTAGCTATCAGAAACATTGGAGGGTTGAAGTTTCTCGCGCAAACTAGGAAGCATGAATTGATATTTGACCAGCCTAAGGAGAAGGGTGGAGAAGATAGAGGAATGACCTCGGTTGAGCTTTTCATCGCCTCGTTAGGCGCTTGTATCGGCACATACATAGTCTGGTTTTGCCAGAGCCATAAGATCGCGACCGATGGAATGAGGATAGATGTATCATGGGCATCTGGAGAGAGGCCCAACAGGATTTCGTGGATCAGAGCGAATGTAAGACTACCTGTAAAGGTTCCTAAGCGCATTAGACCCGCATTGGTCAGGACAGCGAAACACTGCACAATTCACAACACCTTAATTCATTCACCAGAAGTTATAATCTCTCTTACCTAACGTCATTACTATGCCAGACGCTGAACAACCGGACGCCCTCCTCTTCTCAAGCAAATATGGTTCAAGCATCCAACCGAATGGCACGGTCGAGGATTCGCTATAACTACGATTATCTGCCTCTTTACGTACTATAATTGTAACGTGGACGGTCTCGCGCTTGAAGATAGGAAAAGTTGTTCGAGATCTCTACGGATTCAAGTGGTTCAAGATCTCGATGGCTATATTTCTCGGTGGCTTCTTCATCGGATACAACCTCGGCTTCCTCGACTTTGTGCCGACACCCATCCCGTTTCAGTATATTGTACCCTACTTGGGTAAGGAGGCATTCCCAGCGTACCCGCCAGGAAGCGTTCCTCAACTCGATAAGCTGGACTATGTTAAGTACACTTTCGCTGAAGCAGTTATCGTCTTAGGCGGGGGAGTTCTGATAGGGCTGGTGACTGTTGGAGCCTTATTCGTTCTAGGCCTTTCGGTCGGCGTCTCCCTACCAGCGATCTTGGAGTATGCTGGAGCGGTCGCGGTCTCGCAATCAATAGTCTTCGCAATCTTCTTCATGCTCGCCATGACCTTCCTTGGGACTTCAGGGCTCTCCTTAGGCTCCTCGATACTGCATCTAGCAAAGAATACAGCCTTCAGCATCGATAGGAGGACTTACGACGCATTCCTACTGGGCTTAGCCTTTCTGATCCTTTCAATAATCGTGGAGGTCTTCTAGAGTTGAAGAGCTTGACTATAACCATCCTTCTCATGCTGTGCGCTTCAATGGCATTCACATCTTGGCCGGAATACAGCACCGCTCAAACTCCTATAGTTCTCCAGCCTCAACAATCCAAGCCACCCCTAGCATTCAAGCAGATCTCGCTCGTGGTGAAAATGGTCAACGCGACTTACGCTGAATTCACACTCTCAGCCTATATCTCAAACCCTTCAAACCGGACGCTCGAATATGTGATTGAGGTCTCCGCTTCAACAGGATACACACCCTACTATCTGTTTACGCCATCCTTTCCACCTGCAGAGCTAGTAGAGTTCGGAGTAGAGATAACCTCCGAGAAGTATGGTAAGCTCAATGTGACAGTTGACAGGTCAGCTGCTAGTGCTTTCTCAAGCATTGAGGCTGAAGGCTATGACAGGATTCGCTTGGACGGCTGGATGGTTCTCAGGCAGAGTCGACATCTGATATGGCGTGAGTATGTTGAGGACTATGTAAGCTTCTCATTTCGACCAGCATTATATTATGAAGGTCCAGCATTGCCGAGCGAGAAAGATCTAGAGGTAACGTTCTCATATCCAGCTGAATACACAAGGACCGATGAAGCCAACTACAAGGTTATGATCATAGACGGCTACAAGTTGATAAGATATTCAGAGCGGTTCTATGGAGGTTACGGACTTTCATTCAACCTTTACAAGCCCAGAATTCCAGTAAGCTCTTTGATCGTATTCTCAGCATTATGGATTCTACTCATCGCAGTCGTGCTCACTATCAGAAGAAGACATGTGAAGGATTAACGCGATACAGGAAAGTAAGGAATATCAAACAAAACGCTTAGATTTAAGTGCTAAAGATGGATAGGCTGAGCCTCTAATGCCGTTCTGCTATAGATGTGGAAGAGAACTTCCAAGTTACGCGAGATTCTGTGATGCATGCGGAGTTGCTGCACCTATCTCTCCATCTTCCGCATCCAAGACCGCAAGAAACGTAGTCATTGCGATAGCCTTGACCTTGTTTCTATATTTCCTCATAACTGTAGTTCCACTCTACATCGAATGAGAATAGGGTATCCATGCATAAATTTAACAACAGGATGC
>CAYOZM010000031.1:0-11690 GCA_964408475.1 uncultured Candidatus Bathyarchaeia archaeon
CCTTCAATTCTCCTTCTCCGTAATGTAGAACATACCTAACGAAAAGGTATGAGAGGATGTAGATAGACATCATCGTACTTATCCCAGAGCTTCCTTTCAACTGGAGAAGAAAACATATGAGACCCGCAACAATACCTAACCCGAACCTCGACCAGTAGACAATGGTCGTCGAGCGCACTCTCCTAGGCGTAGGCTTTGGGGACTTAGAAATGAAGGAAGTAATGTCAAGCTTCGACATCGCAGCCGTAACCCTTGAACTAGAGCAGAACATAATCGGCAAACATCTAGATAACGTTTATCAATTAAGCGAGAAGACTTTCCTCATCAAGATCAGACCAGGAGACCTCAACCTCATAGTAGAGATAGAAAAGAGGATACATCTAACCAAGTACGCCGTGAAGACACCGCAGAAACCAACGCAATTCTGCATGGCCCTAAGGAAATACCTCTCGAACGGGAAGATAATAGATGTGAGACAGCATGAATTCGAACGAGCAGCCACGTTTACGGTTCAAACACGTGAAGGCAATTTCAAACTGATCGCTGAGATCTTCAAGAGGGGAAACCTCATCCTCCTAGACCCTGAAGACAGAATCCTCCACTCCACGAGATACATGAAGATGCGTGACAGGAACATAATCAGAGGAGAAAAATTTAGATACGCACCTTCAATAGGCGTAAACGCACTCAAAGCGAGATTCGAAGACATCGCCAAGCTCAAGGAGATAGAGCCGACAGAGGTCGTAAAAGCTCTAACCAAGATACTTGCGATAGGAGGACAGTACGCTGAGGAGATCCTAGCCAGAGCGAGTGTAGCGAAAGATACTAGAACAGATGAACTCTCCCAAACTCAGTTGGAAGCAATCTACGAGTCTGTAATATCCCTAGCCGCCCCATTACTGCAAAGCAGAATTGAACCTTGCATAGTCCTCGGAAAGGATGAGAGACCCATCGATGTCACTCCATTCCCCCTAAGACTATACCAGAACTACCGAGTGAAGCACTACTCTACATTCAACGAGGCGGCCGACCGATACTTCTCTGAGTACACAGCTGAGATGGAGAAGACTGAGATGAAGCAGAGGCTTTCGAAGAAGACGCAGGAACTGAAGCGAATCCAAGCGATGCAGGAAAAGCAGTTGAAAGAACTTCAAGAAGTAGTGGAGAGAAGCAGGAAGACAGGTGATACCATCTACGCTCATCTCAATGAGATCCAACAGTTGCATGAGAGCGTGACGCAGAGGAAGAGGAAGGGAGAAGCATGGAAGGATATAGAAGAATCGATGAAGCAGGCAGCAGCTGAAGGCAAGAGGCCTGAAGCGTATCTCTACTCCATAGATCCAAAGACTCAAGAGCTCATCGTGCAGATCGAGGGTGTACAATTCTCGATCGGGGTAAAGCAGAGACCTCAAGACCGCGCGGCAGAATATTATACGAGAGCAAAACGCGCTGGAGTAAAGATACAGGGACTGGAAAAATCGATGAAAGAAGTGAATGAGAAGCTGGAAGCGTTTGAGAAAGAGGCTGAGAAGACTATTGAAAGGTTTCCGACTCTAACCAGAAAGCCGGAAAGAGCTTGGTATGAGAAATTCTACTGGTTCAGATCTTCCGAGGGATACCTCATCCTTGCGGGGAGAGATGCAACAACGAATGAACAATTGATAAAACGGTACACTGAACCACATGACATAGTGCTCCACGCAGACGTTCACGGAGGACCATTCGTAGTCATAAAGACCGAAGGAAGAACACCTGGAGAGGAATCGATCAAGCAGGCCGCGGAAGTAGCGGTCTCAAGGAGCAAAGCTTGGGCTAGCGGGATAGGATCGGGAGACGCTTACTGGGTTAAACCAGAACAGTTGAGCAGTAGTGCACCACCAGGAGAATATCTGGCAAAAGGCATGTTCATGGTAAAGGGCCCTAGGAACTATCTTAAAGGAGTTGAGTTAAGACTCGCTGTTGGTGCAATAGAGAAAGAAGGGCAGGTCAGACTTATAGGAGGACCAACTGAAGCTGTTAAGTCTCAAACATCGAGATACCTGGAGATCGTTCCCGGGAAGACTCCTGCATCAAAACTTTCGAAACAGATACTCTACGAACTTGCTGCGAAAGCACCTCGGACACTCGGCGAACACATACGCCGGATAGAGTTGAATGAGGTTCAACGATTCATTCCGGCCGGTAGAGGAGATATTTCACGGCGAAGCTCCAAGCCATAAACACTTAAAAGCAGTGCTCCTTTGACAACATAGCGTGAGCAAACGATGTCTAGCAGTCGCATCAAGCCTGAGATAAAAGTCAAAGACATTATGTCCACCCCGGTCAGAACTGTGAAAGAGTCGGAGAAGGTATCAGAGGCCGCAAGAAAGATGGATAAGTATGAGATCGGTGGAGTAGTCGTCGTTGACAGGAAAGGAAAACCAGTCGGGATGATAACTGAGAGAGATATGGTCAAGAGAGTTGTCGCAAAGAACCTTCTCCCTAGTAAAGTGAAAGCAGCCTCGATAATGAGCAAGCCGCTTGCGACGATCAGCTCAAGTAAGGATATATCTGAAGCAGCGAAGATGATGAGTAGACTGAAGATTAGAAGACTAGCTGTCATGGAAGAAACAAAACTGGTCGGCGTCATAACGAGCAAAGATATAGTCGACATAACGCCTGCGTTGATAGATGTCATAGTTGAAAAATCGCGTATAGTGGGATTGGAGCCTTCGAGAAGAAGCGCTGTACTGGCCGGGCACTGCGATAAATGCGCTACATGGTCTGAAAATCTCGTAGAACGCGACGGAATCTTCCTCTGCGAGGACTGCCTAGCGGATGTAGAAGAGGAGAGCAAAGTCTACTAGCGAAATAGCTATTCAAGAACTGGTAAAGCTAAGACTTTTTGTTCGACATCGAAGCGAAACGCTCTAGCGATGAAGATTTATCCCATAGCAATTCTAGAAAGGTTGAAGGTCAGAAGCTATTGCGGCAGAAAGGAGAGATAATGGAGATAGCTAGAAGCCCTGTTGTAACAGTCGCTCCCTCAACCCCAATAATCGATGTTATTAGAATAATGATGAAGGAAGGTTTCAGACGCCTCCCCGTCATCAACCCTAAGACTAGAGAACTAGAAGGTATCGTGGCAGCGAGAGATGTAGTCGATTATCTCGGCGGAGGAAGGAAATATGAGATTGTAGAGAGGAAATACGATGGAAACTTCTTCCCAGCCGTATACGCACCAGTGGAAATGATAATGTCGAGGGAAGCTGTCTCAATCGGGACGAACGGTAGGATTCGTCAAACCATAAACCTCATGATAAGGAGAGGCGTGGGAGGTATCCCGGTGATAGATAGAAAGAGGAGAGTCTGGGCGATCGTGACCGAGAGAGATCTCATGCGGCTCTTCTCGAAGGAGCTAACCGGACGAAAGATAGAGGAGATAATGTCGAAGAATGTCGCCACAGTATCACCTTATACAACCTTGAAGATTGTAAGTAGAAAGATGATAAGAGAAGGATTCAGGAGACTACCTATCGTCGAAGATAAGAAGCTCATCGGCATAGTAACCGTTAGAGATATCGTCAGATTTTTCGGTAGTGGAGAAGTCTACAATCACTTGAAGTCAGGAGCGATAGGACCGGTTCTGGATACGCTTGTATACCGCATAGGAACAAGAGGTTTAGTCACTGTGGCTTCAGACCTTGACGTTGCAGAAGCAGCGAGACTGATGGCAAGAAGAGGTGTAGGAGCACTACCGGTCTTAGATGAAGAGAAACGTTTAGTAGGAATAATAACCGAGAGAGACCTCCTTAAGATGATAAGAAAGATGAAACTCATGTAGCCTCGTGAACAAGTTTTGACCACATCAATCAACCTAATCAACGTCAAAATCCCTTTCGGGGAAGAACTTCTCGAAGGAGCAATACATGTAGAAGACCGAAGGATAATCAAGATAGGCAAAGAAGCGAATCTGCCTCGCGCGGATCGAACGATGAATGCAAAAGGGCTCATAGCACTACCGGGACTAATAGACGCCCATGTTCACCTAAGAGATCTACAACTCTCTTACAAAGAAGACTTCTACACCGGAACATGCTCTGCCGCCGCTGGCGGATTCACAACAGTCCTCGATATGCCTAATACGATCCCTGCTACAGATTCCTCCATCCGCCTCAACGAGAAATGTGAACACGCGGAAAAGAAGATCGTTGTGAACGTCGGATTCCACGCAGGGCTGACAGACAAACTCGAAGAGATAACCGAGTTGGCAAGGCTTGGAGCTGTTTCATTCAAGTTGAACCTCTACAAGCCTACTCCAGAGATCGCTATAGAAGACAATGAGTTGATGACGCAACTCCTCTTGAAATGTGAAGATACGAGAAGACCCGTCACGATTCACGCAGAAGATAGAGAGTTCGTAGAGAGGAATAAAGCGCAAGCGAAAACCGGAAAGAAGCCCACCATAGAGGACTTCTTGAAAGCCCACTCAAAAGAGGCCGAACTGCTAGCTCTAAAGAGAATGATCGATCTGGCAAAAATCACAAGAGCGCGTCTACATATCTGCCATCTAAGCGCGGTCAAGAGTCTCGATTCGATTGAACAAGCGAGGAGGATAGGATTGAGGCTCACATGCGAAACCTCCCCTCACTACATGTTCTTAAATGAAAACCACTTGAGACGACTCAAAGGAATCGCGATTACAATCCCTCCAGTTAGAGATTCAACCAATTCACGAATGTTATGGAATGCGTTCATAAACAATAGAATAGATATAATCGCGACCGACCACGCGCCCCACACAGAGAAAGAGAAAGCCGTAGACAATATTTGGGAGATCTCTCCAGGCATCCCGGGCCTAGAAACCGCTCTGCCGTTGCTCCTAACTCGAGTGAATAAAGGGCAGCTGCGGCTAGGTAGATTGGTGAGAGCTATGTCCGAGGAGCCTGCTGCAATCTTCGGCCTGAAACGGAAAGGCAGATTGAGGCGCGGTGGAGATGCTGACCTAACTCTGATCGATCTGAAAGCCAAATTCAAGATCGACTCGACGAAGTTCCATTCAAAAGCGAAGCTCTCACCCTTCGATGGGTTCAGATGCCAAGGCAAACCTGTCAAGACATTTGTCGGCGGAAAATTGGTAATGGACGATGGTGAAATCGTCGCAGAGAAAGGAACAGGATCCATACTGAAGGCGTCTTAAAATGAGGTTCTTGGCTGACGGAATGATCGGTCGCCTCGCTAGATGGATGAGATTGATCGGATGCGACGTAGAATATCTGAATGACATACCTGACGACCAATTGTTGAAGAGAGCTGCGAGCGAGCACAGAATCCTACTAACGTGTGACGTAGCACTCTACAGGAACGCTGTGGCCAAGGGCGTTGACGCCTTCCTAATTAGCGGTAAAGATCAGGCTGAGAAACTGGCCAAAGTTGCTAAGCGATTTAACCTACAGCTTGAAGTCAACACAAACATATCTAGGTGTCCAACCTGCGGCTCACCAATTAAGAGAGTTGCGAAGACAGAGGTCAAGGGCAAGATCCCATCGGCTACGTTTAAAGCTTATAACGAATTTTGGATTTGCAATAATCAAGACTGTGGCAAAGTCTACTGGCAAGGCAGCCACTGGAAGAAAATTGACGAAGTACTAACACGCGCAAAGAAGCTGCTGAGTAAGCAAGAGTAGATTCGAAAAGACGGTGGAAAAAATTGAAGTTTGAATTAAGTCTCGAAGATGGAAAATTCCTAGTCAAACTGGGGAGGGATGCGATAAAGACTTTTCTCCAAACACGAAGAAAGATCGATCCTCCTATAGACACTTCTGACAAACTTCGAGAGAAGTGCGGCGTCTTTGTCACCCTCAATAACGTAAAGACCTCAAACCATGAGCTTCGAGGATGCATAGGTTATCCGTCCCCAGTCGAACCCCTCGTAGAGGCGACAATCGACTCAGCAATACAGGCAGCTACAAACGATCCGAGATTCCCACCGGTCTCTATGCAAGAATTGAACAACGAGATTGTCATCGAAGTTAGCGTCTTGACGCCCCCAGAACTCATCAAAGTCGACGATCCTGGCGAGTACCCTAGTAAGATCCAGATCGGAAGAGACGGCTTAATAATAGAAAGGGGCTGGTACAAAGGACTTCTTCTGCCTCAAGTTGCGCCCGAATGGAATTGGAATGAGGAGGAATTTCTAAGCAATTGCTGCATGAAGGCAGGACTCTCACCAGACAGCTGGCTCATCAAGGGTACAAAGGTGCAGAAGTTCCAAGCGATCATATTTGAAGAGAAGACTCCTAACGGAGAAGTTGCCTTGAAATCTCTCTCGGTGAAAAAAGGGGTATGAAGGTCTACATAGCCCCAATGGGCTTAGGGTTAGGCCACATAGCGAGATGCGAACCTATAGCGCGAAGACTGATGGAGAAAGGTGCAACCGTCATCTTCTCAACATACCTGGACGGCCTTCAGTACGCCGAGAGGAAGAAGCTTCGAACAGTCGAAACGATACCGATAAGTTTCAAAGTGAGGCCCGACGGTGCTGTAGACTTTAAGAGAACAGCATCTTCCAGCGGATTCTCACTGGGCGTGCGTCGATTTCTCAAACAAATTGCTAAGGAGATTAGAAACATAGCGAGCTTTAGACCAGACATCATCATTTCTGACTCTCGAGCATCACCGATAGTTGCAGCAAGGCTGCTCGGTATCCCGACGATCCTCCTGCTAAATCAATTTAAGGTCGAAATAGTTAGAAGACCGAGCGGCGTCAAGATGAGTCTATTCGACAGATTGTTCTTCTTCATCGCAAACATCTTCTGGATCTTCGTCAGAACGCTACTCGGAGGCGTCTGGGCACTAAGCAACCTGATCCTGATTCCCGATCTTCCGCTCCCCTACACGATCTCGGTTGGAAACCTAGCGATCCCGAAGAGATACCAGAATAGAGTGAGACTGATCGGTCCTATCATTGATGTTAAGCCGGATCAGCTGCCTAGCGAAGAAGAGATTAGAAAGAAGTTTGGGTTCAATCCGAATCGCCGCTTGATCTACGCAGCAGTTAGCGGCCCGAGAGTCGAAAGGAGATACTTGGCGAGAAGGCTACTTGAGATATTGTGTGACTCACAGTCAGATTACCAAATAGTTCTCTCAAAAGGTGAGCCCGCAGGTGAAGCCTACACGAAAAAGTACGGTGATGTTACGGTTTATGATTGGATAGACGATCTCACCCAATTTGAGCTTCTTAAGGCATGCGACGTTTTGGTATCCAGGGCGGGTCATGGAGCCATAACAAAAGCCTTGGCATATGGCAAACCTCTTGTCTTAATCCCAATTCCCGATCAGCCCGAACAGTATGGGAACGCTAACAGAGCGGTTCGACTGGGAGTTGGGGAGGTCATTATGCAGACTCGGTTGAATAGAGAGACCCTTTTCAAAGCGTTTGAGAGAATATTGAACTCCGATCTCTACGAGACAAGAGCTCGAGTGGTCGCCGATAAAGCAGCGACTCTTGACGCAACTCAAACAGTGATTGAAATCATTAACAGATTAGCGCAAAGGAGTTAGGCAATATAATTTCACGATTGGCGGAGTGACTTAACTAGGTTCATTTTAACTCTAAGATCTTCTTTCGCCAGAACCTTATCCAACGAAAGGAACCCATCCGCTTGCTCATTTGAAGACATCTAATCATAAACTTCCTCTTCTCAACTTTAGACAATCGCTCCATCCGCTGCTTCAATTCTCCAAAGCGGCCTTTCGAATCGAAGATCGACCTTCCATCCACAGCGATAACATAGCAGAAGGCTCCCAAGAACGGGTTACTCTTTAGCATTCCCTTGAAATCTTTCTCTCTACACGAGAACAATTTGACGTTAGGGAGCTTACGAACTATCATGCGAACTTCTGCGGAGAACTGAACGTATTGAAACATCGTAGTCCGATCGCTTAACATCACGAAGATGTCGTAGTCGCTGTCTAATGATTGATCACCGCGTCCTCTGGAACCATATAGCACAACACTCAAAACATCTATTTTGTACCTTCCCGCAGTTTTGAAGACCGCATGCAAGCACCTTCTCACTATGTCATCGGTTTCCAGCATGAATCTCGAACTCACAAAGTTCTGGCGAACACTATATCTTTCTCGCACCTTGATCCATGATCCCTGATCCATGCCCGCGTACTCACTTAGCGGTTACTCTAACTACTCTGAAGCCTCTCAACAACGGGTTGTTGAACTCATTCAGTATCACAGATTCCATTACAGACTCCTCATCCTTAGCGTAGCCGAATACATCGTGTTCAGCGATTTGAAGAGATCTCAAGGATGCATCGTGCTCGGAGAGGCTTACGGTACAGTGAGAAGGTAATCCGAGGAGAACGGTCTTCCTTTCGCTTAGAACTTTACGTGAAACATAGATTAGAGCGTTCGCTCCCGCTGTTAACTCAGCGATTCGAACAGGCATACTGTCTTTACCTACTGCCAATACCTCTACACCGAAGTCCCGTTCGATTTCTGAAGCTACCCTCCTCAGGTCCGGAAGGATGCTCCTGATATTTTCTTTAGCTCTGGATGATATCGACATCTGTTGAAGCTCACTCAGGGTGAGATCGGCCAAACTGATTCCACCTAGACTCATGTCAATATGAATCGTAGTCGCGGGCTGCTCTGAAAGGAGATCTCTACACAGCCTCAATTCAAGAAGGACCAGCTTCTGACTGTCCGCTGGTGAGAATATAGGCTTACTAAGTGATGCTGAAGCGAGCCTGTAAGGCGGCTCCACAAGCACGCTGGAGGATGCGACGATAGTCTCCGGCTGGAAATTATCACTAAGAATAGCAGCGCCAGAGTCTGCAGAAATTATTCTCAAAACAAACACCAAAGGATTATAGTAAATTGCTATAATAAGCCTTCTTCGGTCAACACTACTTACCGCTGGTCGACCGCTCCGTCGACTCCTTTCTCTCACTCCTGATTTCATGTAGAATAACGACAGCTTCTCCTAGAGGTATCTTTAGCCTAGTGCAAAGGTCGTTAGGCGTAGTATCGGGATTCTCGTTGAGTAGTACATTTGAAACGTATCTCTTGTGGAATCTATACATAGTAAGCGCATGCACAACTTCAACGAGCACCGGCCACAGGGGATCCTCCAAGTATCTTTCCAATTCAACCGACACTCTTCAGCACCTCACATGTCTTCACTCAGTTAAGGTAATCAATCGTACTCAATACGAGTTCCTTTTGACTCATAGAGGAACTTTGCGTAAGTATGATCACTTTCGAAAGCGGACCTACGCTATTCCTTGAGAGTCCACCTCTTCGTGTGAACTATCAATACAGCAAGCATGATCGCGATGGCTAGAAAGCATATTATGCCGACTGCCAATAAGATCAAGAAGAACGGGATAGACTTCAATTTCCAAGTGGCGACGATTACTTTAGGACCATCCACTTCTATGGTTGCCGAAGGACTGTTGACCGCGATGTCACCTGACCAGCCTCCGAACTGATATTCAAGACCGATCATGGTAACAGTCGTCGGAGATACCGAGATCTCTGCCTTTGAACCAGCATCGTACCATCCAGATCCGTGGGCTGTGCCGTAGGCTGACCGGATTGACAAGTAGTACTGCATGATGTACTTGAACGTGATGGTCCCTGAACTTGAGACATTTCGAGAATAGTATTCGCAACGATATCTCGTCCCAGACGTATAGTTAACATACTGCGGGACTCTGACAGCGATCTTTTCAGCATACAATCGAAGATCTCTAGGTTGCCCAGTGGACAACGAACCGTTTGGCAGATCATTGACGTAGAGTCCCACAAGAAGATCTGATGGGACCCCGAGAACGATAACGATAAGGTTTATCACATGAACAATCACTATGTAGAAGTCTTTCGGCATGCTTAGCTGCGTCATATTCGGAATCCAGGAGCCATAACTGGCTTGCGCTCGCAAGTGCCAGGTCTTTTCTTCCGATGGCGAATTCAAACTTAGTGTAAAATTCTTTAAACCTAAGCCTTTTACGGTCTCGCTTACAGAAGATGCTAAGAGCCTGTCTTCATCAACGTCAAATAAGCTGAGTTGCAACGAGGCGGACGCAGGTAGATGTCGGATAAACCAGTATGCTACTGTTATGACTACGTCGAAAGATTGATTTGGAATGACCTCGTTTGGATAGTAGATTCTTGATATTGCCGCGGACCATTCGATCCGCTGGCTGAATGCGATGTCTATAGGCGTTGTTGTGACTGCCAAGATCAATGTAGCTAATAGAACTCCACGAAGTATTCGCCTCTCAATGAGAGACATTTTCTCCCTCTACGCATGCGTAACGGCAAACTAGAAGCGGTTCTCTCAATTGCGCCTAACCAGATAGATCGCAGGAGATTCTACTTAACCTTGCGTTTCTCGAACCATAGAAATTATTAACCAGTCTAGGAGTTGACACAGAACCTTCAGAATCAGAAGCCCGCCCTTGGGAGAAGAGTAGGGGGCTCCCTGAGCCTTAAGCTGGCTTGAACTTATACACAACCCGGTCTTCAGATACCTGATGGGAAACTACCTGAATAGGTATGCCGACCTTCAAACTTGAAGGACCTACTCCCGTTAGCTGAGCTAGCAATCTCAGTCCACCCTCCAGTTCAGCGACAGCAACGATGTATGGCGAGTATTTAGACATACTTTCAGGCGCGAATGTGACCATTGTGTAGGAGAGGAGTTTTCCTTGACGCGGCGCCTCAAACCACTCCATTTCAACTCCGCCGCATTTACAATGAGCTCGAGGTGGAAGGTATTTCTCACCGCACTTCTTACACTTAGTCCCCATTAACTTGCCGTTCTTGAGTTGCTCGACAAAGCCGTTTACCAATTCGGTTTGCGGCAACCATGAAGTGTATCCGAACTTCAATTTCCTACCTCACATATATATGGACGAACGCAAACTGGCCCGTCTCCCCTACATTGTGGCTTAACCCTATCTCAGCTCCGCTCACCTGCCTATTGTCTGCTTCACCTCTAAGCTGCTTCGTAATCTCAACAGCCATTGAGACCCCGGTAGCGCCGAGAGGATGACCTTTCGATTTCAACCCTCCATCAACGTTGACCGGAGTTCTGCCTCCTATGTAGCTTTCACCTTCTTCGATGAACCTGCCGCCCTCCCCTTTCTCGCAGAAGCCTAGATCTTCATACGCCATGATTTCGGCTATGGTAAAACAGTCGTGAACCTCTGCAACATCTACGTCTTTCGCTGTTATGCCCGCCATCCTGTATGCTTCTTCAGCAGCCAAACGGCTTCCAGTCAGTCCGGTTAGAGTAGGTCTCTCGCTGATGAGCATAGCATCTGAAGCTGCGCCCAAGCCCTCTATCCAGATCGGCGTATCGTTCATCTGCTTCGATCTCTCCTCGTTAGCCAGCACCACAGCAGCAGCACCATCTGAGATCAAGCAACAATCGTAGAGGTTTAGCGGATATGAGATTACCACAGACTTCATAGCCTCCTCGAGAGTGATTACTTTCTGCAAATGTGCGTAAGGGTTCATCGCTCCGTACTTGTGATTCTTGACTGATACCATGGAAAGTTGTTCTCGTGTTGTTCCGAACTGGCTCATGTGCGCTGTAGCCATCAATGCATAGAATCCGGGAAATGTTATGCCGAATGGATACTCCCATTTCGTATCTCCAGCACGAGCCATCAGCTCAGTAGCT
>CAYOZM010000032.1:0-11518 GCA_964408475.1 uncultured Candidatus Bathyarchaeia archaeon
CTCCTTGTGAAGTTCCTTGTCTTCAAAATGGGTGCGTATGACAACAGAGGCTGCAACCAGCGTTGCGGGGACTAAGGCATAGAATGAGCCAAGGGCCAAGGGGACGCAGAAGAACATAGTAATGAAGCCCATATACATGGGATGTCGAACAATGCGGTAAGGCCCCGTAGTCACAACGTTCTGCCCGCTTTCGACTTGTACCGTTCTGAAAAGGTAAGCGTTTTCTCTCATCACCATGAAGATCACTACTAACGAGAACGCGATGCCCGCGAATCCGAGCGCCTCCAGGGTAAGCGGTACTTGGGACCACCGGTACCTCACTGCGTCGAGAGGGGCGATTACAAACAAGGCTAAGCAGAGAATAGTCGACACTATGATGAACAGCTTGTCCCAGCCTTTTTCAGGCATCCTGTAAGACGTCCGTCTCCTGAGCAGTTCCGGGTTTCTCCTTTTAAGGTATAGCGTGACCGCAAACGCATAGCAGGCGAAGAATAGGAGGTAGAGCCAAGCTGCAGGCCAGTCCAAAGTCCCAGCGGGCAAAAAGAGTATTGGGAGTTGGAACAGAACCCCGAATACCACCTTGGCTATCAGCCTCGCATTCGATTCCTCGCTTGACACATACGAACCCTTTAATGACATGCCAATCAGGCTAAGAGGAGCCACATGCACTATAAGATTCTTTTCAGAGAAAACTTCAAAATGAAGTATGCAGATTACTTGCAGAAAGTTTGAGCGGAAAGAAGCGAGGCTCTTCCATTGCTTGACGAGGAGATCAAAGGTACGGGTATGCGAAGACTCTGGGCTTTAGCCATCTATCATTTTGTAAATGATGGCGCAATCGTAGTCTTCACGGCCACGCTTCCAGCTATCACTATGGCTCTAGGTTTGACTTTCTATCAAGTAGGCATCATCCTTAGTTTAGGTTCGATCACTTACCTAATCTTGCAGTTAATCTTTGGGTACATCTCAGACCGCGGATTTGCTAACGGAATCATTTTTATCGGTTTCATAGGCGTCGTATTCTCTTCTGTCCTGTTTCCTTTCGCGTCATTATTTGCGCAAATTCTCTTGGCGTATATGCTTCTGAGAGCATTCACCTCGGCATATCATCCTGTAGGTTTCGCGTCGGTCAGTAGAATCTACACGAAGTGTAGAACGAAGGCTTTCGGAGTGCAAGGGGTAGGAGAGCAGGTTGCCATGGTCACCGCACCTCTCTTTACTGGCTTCGTAGCTGAAGCTTACGGCTGGGGAGCCCCGTTCTATGTCTGGGCGACGGTAGGGCTGGTCGGGCTTCTGTTCTTTTTGATTTTGTTCAGAGGCAGCAGGTTGAATTTCGGAAACGGCGAAGTCAATGCTCCAGTGGAGGAATCGACTGAACCACCCAAGCTTAGGTCGTACGTCATTATAGCTGCGAGCATAGCGCTTGCGGACGGGGTATACGTTCTCTTCATGTCCTACATGCCGCTATATCTGACGATCGCTCAAGGCTTGAGGCTCTCTACGGCCACGATCATCATGGCATTATGGTTTGCAGCCGGGATTCCGGTGGTAGCATCCGCTGGCCGTATAGCCAAATGGTTTGGAGGAGAATCACGCTCATTAATAGTATTCTTCAGCCTTATGACAGTTCTCTTCCTTATTTCAAATCTTCTTAAATCTCAAACGAGTTGGTATGCATCTCCACTCCTTTACATACTGTTAATATTAAGCGGGACCTCAGTCTACATTTGCTTTACATTCCAATTAAGCATGATTGGCCGATTGGTCTCGGATCGGAAAAGAGGAGTTTCTTACGCTTTAACTCTGAACGCTGGAGTCGGCGGAGGAACCATTGTATCTTACGTTACCGGGTATCTAGCCTCGCTACTAACAATTTCAGTAGTTCTTCCTCTACTCCTCCTCATCTCAGCGGTTGGATTGATCGTCGCATTCACATTGAACCGAATGAGAAGATGAAGACGTGCCAGTGGAATATGCGCGTATTTCAATAGCTCGGAGAGATCTTGCTCAGCAAGGGTCCCAGTTCACCAGAACTCGGCGGGAGCATATTGGCAACGTTCGGCGACAACCCAACTCCTAAACCAGTTTACAAGCATGCTCGTGTCTCGCGCGAGTTGCGGAATATAATTCATGCCGCTGTCGGGCAAAAACACCTCTTGAGTTGACGATTACTCTAGTTTTTTAAACTGTTGAAGCAACTAATTATCTACACATAAAGCGAGGTTCCTGAGAGTTGTCGCATTCACTCGAGAAAATTGGAGCGAACATCTTCGATGCAGCTTCAGCTCCAGTGCGAGTAGATATCTTAAAGCTCCTTGTTACGAAGGGCGCTCTACCTTATACAGAGATAATGTTCTCCTTGAAGCTCGATCCGATAAGGGACGCAGGCAAATTCGTCTACCATTTGAAGAACTTGATGCAAGCTGGCCTAATCACTCTGGATAAGGAATCGAAGAAGTACGGGACAACAGAGCTCGGTGAGATGGTGGTCAACTTCACTAGGGACATAGAAGAATATACTGCGGTAAAGAGGGGAAAGTTATTCGTCAGGACCTCACGCCTCGCCATAGAAGAGTTCGCTAGAGACAAGATAGCGAAATCGCTTACGAGTGAAGCAGGGGTTCCATACGAACTTGCGCAAGAGATAGCGGCTGAGGCTGAAGACCGTCTCATTCGTCTTAGAACAACATACTTGACAGCTCCGCTCATCCGTGAATTCGTGAATTCAATTCTGATTGAAAGGCGTCTTGAAGAGTACAGACATAAGTTGACGAGGCTCGGGATGCCAGTTCACGATGTATCTCAGCTGTTCAAGACGGTAAGTGAACAGATGCTTGGTGTTGAAGCCGTTAGAGACATCGCTTCAGCATCTGTTATGGCGGAATATGTGCTTTTAGAGTGTTTGCCTCGAAATATAGCTGATGCACACCTATCGGGCCAGATACATGTTGACAATCTTGCCCACTGGATATTGAAACCGAATGAGATTCAACATGACCTTCGATACTTCCTGAAGAACGGTCTTCCAGCAATAAGGCCTCCAAGATCCTTCGAAGCAGCTTTGTCGATTGCTCATCAAGTCTTCGAGTTAACTCAGACCGAGGTTTCAGGCGAACAATCATTCGATATGTTCAATGTCTTTCTCGCACCTTTCGCGAAAGGCTTGCCTGAACCGCGTTTAAGAGAAGCTCTCTACCAGTTTTTGACCAATATGCGTCAAGACTTGTTCTCAAGCAGAGCTACCGCGGGGCTCTCACTTGGACTTGAGTTTGCTGTTCCAGACTTCTTATATGATGTTGAAGCGATAGGGCTCGGAGGTCAAGCCGCGGGGATCTATGGCGACTACGCAGATGAAGCCAGCTTGATCACGAGCTTGATAGTGGAATCTGTGCTCGAAGCTTCTTCGGCGAAGCCCCTATTCAACCCACGTTTAATCTTCAAGCTTAGGCGGAAAGCTCTCAAAGGTAAGGCAGCGGCAGCAGATCTATTGAAGATACATGAGTTGGCTGCGAAGCGTTCTCTTCCGTACTTTCTCTCTCAGCCGGACAATAGTAGGGTCAACTATACAGCGACCGGCCTGAGATTGAACGACGACTGGACCGGCTATTGGGAGACAGATTGTATGAGAACTGGAAACATGGACACGATCTTCCTAAATCTTCCAAGGGTAGCGTATGAAGCGCACAGGAACGATGATAGATTCTTCAAGTCGGTGGAGAAAGCCTTAGATATGGTTGTCGAAGCCTTTAAGGCGAAACAGAAGTCGATGAACGAAAGGTTCCAGCAGATGCTTCTGCCGCTCCTCTGCGGTGCCACGAGAGGTTCACCATACTTCTACGACAAGAATGCTTCGTACACGATAAGCTTCATCGGACTGAATGAAGCAGCGGTTGCGCATACGGGTTCAAGCTTCTATAGAAACGAGAGCTCTATGAAGTTCGCTTTAGAGGTCATCAAAGAAATATCCGAATATGCGAGGTCTATTTCTAAAGAGCTTGGCTCAAGGTTCGCGGTCGCTCAAAGACCCCAAGATGAAGCTGCTGGGAGGTTAGCTGAGCTTGACGTGGAGAGATATGGGCTTTCAACCGCTATAGTCGAAGGCGTTAGAGGTCATCCATACTACAACGATATGCCTACTCTTCCTCTATCCTCCAAAGTCTCAATTGATGAAAGAGTTGAGCTTGAAAGCCGGTTCCAGGAAGTTCTGGGAGGAGGCCATTTGGCACCGATCTGTCTAACGCCGCTTGAACATAGCGCTGAAGCGTTAGTCAAGTTGACTGAAAACATATGTGAGAAGGGGCTTCAATTCTTCACATATACGAACAATTACTCATACTGCAGAAAGTGCGATGAATCGTTTGTTGGTGTTCTTCCGAAGTGCTCAGTGTGCGGCTCAAGCAATTTGATGTACTTCGGACGTTCTTCAGCTATATTTACGCCTTTGACGCTCTGGAACGATGCGAAACGCCGCGCTCTAGACAAAAGAGTTTGCTATTCTCTCTCCTAGAATTCAAGCAGGTGGTTCAGCTAAAATACGTCTGACTCGACCTGTCGAAATCTCTTACGATCTCCACATCGCTTCCAGAAGACTCTTCCACAGGTTCACGCATTCGCGACAGAATGGCTGCAGGCCCAGCGAGCGCCATCTGGGTTGTGGGGTGCTCCTCTCCGAAGGTTCTCTCCGCTACTGCATAAACTAGTCTTCTAACCTTGCCTTCATCGATGTAGCCAAGAGAATGAAGGTACTCGTGGAGAAGTATGTAGAAGACATAGGAGTTTATCTCTCTTCTAGATCTGCTGGACTTCACAGTTAGATCTAGAAGTCTACGGTTCATCACGATCGCGTTTGAGCCTACGCCGTGAAGTGCACCGATGTACATCGGTAGATCGGCGAGATACAGCATTAAGCCTCCTCGCCATTGTCCTAGGCTCTCTTTGACAGATTTCTTGACTAGTTCGAATACGTCTCCAAAGTTCTGGCAACGGTCCAGCTCTTCAATATAGTTCATGAGAGATCACTTTCTACGCGATCTTAGGTAGTCTCAATTGGAGTATACCGTTCTTATAGCTGATTGATGCGCGAGCGAAGTCTACTCTCTTTGGGATCTCAATCGTCTTGCTGAATTTCTCTCCGGCCTTGATTTCCAAACGGTTGTCACGCATATTCAATGCTATATCATTCACAGAGACTCCGTGAATCTCAGCAACGACTTTTACCGCATCGTCTTCTTCTAAGACATCTATCAGTGGCTCATCTTCCTTAACTATCTGAAGATTCTCCGCTCTCGTGGGCATTCGAGTTGGCGTTTGAGCGCTACTGAGTTCTCCATAGGCAATGTAGCCTGCTACTCCCTCTCCTCTAATCGGTTGAACCCTGAAGAAGCCTCTCATGTCGCCCTTCCTGATTTGTTTCTCGATCGGCTTCTCCAGACTCATCAGCTCTTGAGGCTTCAAGACTGGCAATGAGCCTTCGAAGTCTTCAAACATCTTTTGGAAGAGTCTATCGTACTCCTTAAAGAACCGCCTGAAGTTTCGAAATTCATCGAACCATTCGTCTTCTTCATCCTTCTTTCTAATGGACATTTCTTAACCTCCTTTTGTTGCTTTTTCCCCAATTTGCACTCTAGCGATCATCATTCTTCCATTCTTCTGCGAATCTTTCTGAGCCGTTCAATGAAGGTGAGATACTCGCATAGAACATGCTTCCCGAAATCGGTGAGTTCATATTGGCCGTCTGAGATTTCGTCGATGATTTCACGTTCGAGGAAGGTTCTGAGGTTTTCGTAGACAAGTTTCGGGTTTATCTCAGCTCTGTACTGCCTCTTTTCCCTGCGGCTTTCAAGCAAGGGCATGAGCATTCTTACTCTAGTTTCATTTGACAGTAGATCCATGAGATCCAAAGCTTCTCTGAAGGCGTTTTCAAGCCCGTGATTCAGCCAACCAACTCTTGTAATGCTTATCTTCCCCGATTCGACTGCACTTGGGAACTTCTTCGTTACCGCTTCTGTGTTGACGTTGAAGGGATATAGCAACACAGCCCTAGCATTGTCAGCTTTCTCAACGACCTCTAAGTCGGCGTAGGTCTGTTCAGTGGGAGGAACGGTCTCGCAGAAAACTATTGCGAGTTCGCGGTCTCTTTTTCCACAGACATCTGTGAAAACTAGATCTCGCTGTCTTTGGGTTGGAACAGAGCGGAGGGTTGCGTCAACGTAGGTTTCCTCGTACCCTTCCTCGACGAGAGATCTTGCTGCATGGAACTTCTCTAGAGAATGTAATTCTAATTCGTCTTCTCTTATCCCGAACCTGTCTTTGAATGCGGCATAGTCGACTACGTGAAGAGGAAGGACTCTTTTGCGCTTAGCGCTTGAGTGCAGTTCGAGGAACATGTCGGACACGTGCGTTACCTTTAGTAACTTTGTGGCTTATAAACGTTACCTTTGGTAACGCCGACGCCTTATCCCTGCAAGAAAAGCGCAATATCGGTGAAGTTCTACTTTATCGCGCCCAAGACAAGTCCTATCAAGGCCATTCTCGTAAGAAGTCCATACCAAACCTGCTTGAAATACTTCGCTTGTGGGGAATAATCTACTTCAAAAGCGATCTCTTCAACGCGTGGGAGAGGATGCATTAAAACAGCCTTCTTCTTGACCTTCAGCATCTCCTGAGAAGTCAACCTATAGTAGCCCTTGACCTTCTCGTATTCAGCTAGATCTGCAAATCTCTCCTTCTGGATCCTAGTCATATAGATAACATCTAGTTCAGAAAGAACATCCTTCCAGTCACTCTTCTCCTCAACCTGGATTCTCTTCCTAGTCTCCTCCAAGACCTCACGGCGCATCTTCAAAAGCTCAGGAGAAATCAGATACAATTTCACTTTGTACTGTGAAAGTGCGTAAGCTAAGGAGTGTACCGTCCGTCCATAACGCAAGTCTCCGATCAAACCTATATTCAATCCGTCGATGGAACCGATCTCACGCTTGATCGTGTAGAGGTCGAGCAGGGCCTGAGTCGGGTGCTCTTCAGCTCCTGAGCCAGCATTGATGACTGGAATATTCACAAATTCTGCGGCTAGCCTAGCCGCGCCTTCCAGGGGATGCCTGACTACGAGCAGATCGGCATAATTCTCGACAACTCTAACTGTGTCAGCTAGGTTCTCACCCTTCTCGACAGAAGCAACTTTGGGCTCTGCAAATCCAATAACGTTTCCGCCAAGCCTATACATCGCAGTTTCAAAACTTAACTTTGTTCTTGTACTGGGCTCAAAGAATAGAGTGGCCATAATCTTTCCTCGAAGCATATCTGAACCCCTCTTGGCAAGAGGCTCCGTAAGGTCAGTTGTATCCAAGACATGGTCAATCTCCTCGCGAGAAAAGTCTTTAATCGAAATAATGTCTCTGCCTTTGAAACTCAATTACTTCACACCGCTTCCATTCTACTCATATCCAGAAGCTGTCTTATTTATTGTGGCTTTCGACCAACGAGAAGTTTTTGTAAGAGATTTGGTGACTTCAGCTCTGGAAAGGGGGTATATGCATGTCAGAGGAGGCGGCGCGGGAATTGAAGAGACTTTACTCAAAAGTAGAAACATGCTTAAACAGAGAAGAACTAAAGACACTGGAAGAAATGGCTATTAAATACCATAGATTGAACCCCAAGGTGGATATTGACGACTTGCTCCTGAAGATAGCGTACAGGAAACAGAACCTGCTGGATCACGTCTGCGATCCGAATAAGCTCAGAAAGGAAACAACTATTTCATGAAACTGAGAGAGGAAACAGTCTTTCTTCTAGCTCAAATAGACTGAGAGCAAATCAACTAGATGTTAAATAATCCTTTTGACGAATCTAACTCTCAGGGCTAAAACTTGCCGAGCAAAATGGAGCTCTATGTCAAAAAGATCAGTAGCGGAACAGTCATAGACCACATAAGTGGTGGAAACGCATTGAACGTCCTGAGAATACTCAACATATCTGGGAAAGGGGACCATGTTGTAAGCGTTGTAATGAACGTTCCAAGCGAGAAGTTCGGGAGGAAGGACATAGTCAAGATTGAGAGTAGAGAGCTGAGGCCTGACGAAGTCGACAAGATTGCGCTGATCGCGCCTAAAGCCACGATAAACATAATTCGCGACTATGATGTGGTTGAGAAGAAGAAAGTCAAGCTCCCGATGGTTATAAAAGGAATCGTGAGATGCGACAACCCTTCATGCATCTCAAATGCTAAGGAGCCTGTCGACCCGATGTTCCATACAGAAGAAGTGGATCCGCTCAGGATACGTTGCCACTTCTGTGGAAGAATAATGGAGATGCCCGACGTTCTCAAGCAGTTTTAGAGAAAAAAGTTTAACCTTAATGCTTTATCTACATAGAGAAGACTTTCAGCTCTGTGTGCGAGGCATCAGCTATGGTCGACAAGATTCTTGCAGAGATAAGAGACGCAGAAAAGAAATCAGAGGAAAATCTGGCAGAAGCCTTGAAGCAAGCCAAGAAGATAGAGCGAGAAGCGAGTATCGATGCTATGAGAGTTTATGATGAAACCTACGCAGACATAAAGAAAAGAGCGAGAGAGAAAGCTGATGAGATTGTAAAGAAGGCAAGAGCAGACGCAGAGACCGAAGCGCAGAAGATAATGGCTCAAGCGGAAGTTGAAGTCAAGAAGCTTAGAGAGACGGCTGGAAAAAACGTTGCCAAGGCTGCTGAACAGGTTTTCAAGGAGATAATCTCATTCAGGAGATGAACCGCTGTTGTCAGAATCTTGTCAGGAAGCCTTGATTAAAAAGATACTGGACGATGCGAAGAAAGAAGCTGATGAAACTATCGAGAGATCAAGAAAAACGGCTCAAGGAGTCTTGGAGGAGAAGCGTGAGGAAGCTAGAAAGAAGGCTGAAGAGGAATCTGAGAGCCTGATCAAGGCTGCTCAGGATCAAGCGAGGAGCATAATTGAAAGCTCGATAGCCAACTCAAAAATCAGAATGAATTGGATGATCCTATCTGAAAAAGAAAAGATCATCGATAGAGTCTTCGATGAAGTGAAGAACAAACTCAGAGAATTCACTCGCATGAATGAATACGATAGGATTCTTGAGTCACTTATCGAGGCGGGCGCGATCGCTGCCGGCGGAGGGGAGCTGCAAGTCCACCTGAACAGTTACGACTATCAAAGAAACTTCACTCTCGATCGGCTGTCAAACAGTGTAGAAAAGGCTACAGGAGTAAGAACTGTGCTTAGAAAGGCCGCTGACCCGTTAAACACGATTGGGGGCGCATTGATAAAATCAAGGGACGGAAAAGTCACTGTTGACAGCACCCTAGAAGCCCTAATCGAGAGTAGAAGAAAGGATCTTGAACCTAAGATCTCAACTATCCTTTTCACGAAGACTGATTGACAGCTGATATAGAATGGCGAAGGTCGCTGTCCTAGCTGACAAAGAGACAGCAGTCTACTTCAAACTCTCAGGGATAAAGACCAGCTACTTCGTGAACGATAGAGCAGAGGCAGAGAAACGCCTCGAATCACTGTTCGCAAACAAAGAAATATCGCTAATAATGGTTACTGAGCAAGTCTTCGAGTGGATCCAATCCCGGCTGACCAGAATGAAACGTGAAAGGGAATATCCCTTAGTAGTTTCCATTCCGGGGAAGAGAGGCGAGAAACCCAAAACAGACGTTCTAGCAGAACTAATCAAGAGAACAGTGGGCATAGAGATCAAGGTAGGGTAAACTAGAGGACCACTGCTGAACGTTTTTCATAGTTTGCTAACAGTCGGGAGTCTTTAATAGATAGAGTTTAAACATTTCGCGAACACATTGAAAATGTAGAGCAGAGTCAAGCTCAATCTTGAATCTGAGCATACCGGACTATCAAATCTTCATGTAAAACGTTATAGGAGGTACGTCGATATGATATCTGCTCAGGCTTTAAGGAAGTCACGCAAAGGAGTAGCAAATGAACATCTTCGAGATGCTGTTCTATCTCCTTGTTTTTCCAGGTTTCGCTTTCTCGTCAAATGTAGGCTTGTTCTTCAGTTGGATCGATCGGAAACTGGCTGCGAAACTTCAATGGCGAGTGGGCCCGCCCTTGTATCAGCCTTGGGCTGATATGATAAAACTGTTCGCCAAAGAGATGATAATTCCAAGTCAAGCCCATAGATTCTGGTTCATACTTGCACCGCTCATTTCATTCTTACCAATGATAATTGTTCCTCTTATATTGCCAATAATCTACCCACGCGCACCGCTGAACTTTCTGGGGGACATATTCGTATTATTTTACCTTCTTACTCTACCTGGGCTGGCAGGTATGATAGCAGGATGGTCGTCCGCCAACCCGTATGCTTCAATTGGAGCTCAAAGGGAGGTCGTCCAACTCTTCTCATATGAACTGCCTCTCTTAGTGTCGGTTTTCACAATAATGCTGAGCATTCAACCATTCTCACTAAGAATAGAGGATATAGTTTCTTGGCAATTGTCACATGGTCCCTTTTGTTTTAGGATCTCAGGTTTCCTAGCTTCCATAGTAGCCTTCATCGCAACTCAGGCTAAGCTGAAACTCGCGCCATTCGATATACCTGACGCAAGAACGGAGATAGTTGCAGGGCCCTACACCGAGTACTCAGGCGCTGCCTTAATGCTGTTTAAGCTTTCCCAGTCGATGGGATTGTTCATCTTGTCTTGGTTTCTCTCAACAATTTTCCTAGGCGGGCTGGTTATTGACTTTACAAACGGTACGACCATCATTCTCACTTCGATCATGGCAACTCTAAAGCTTCTGGCAGTTCTAGTCTTCTTCTCTGTCGTTCGCTTAATCAACCCAAGAGCTAGGATAGATCAAGGACTGAGATTCTTTTGGCTTCCACTAACAGTTATTGCCTCCGTAGGCTTGATTTTGACCTACTATTTCGGGATATGAGGTAGATGGAACTAGTATTTGCTTCCAGTTGACTGAAAAATCTCTACCTTCACCCAGCTCGATCCCAATGACAATGTGAAAACGAAAATCTGGAGCTCGGATCATATCGCAGAGGCCACTAAGATACTTCTGAGCGATTCACTGGCAAAAGATTGAGTTTATTGAATATGCGAATAGCTAGCGCCCTCTTTTCCACATCTTGTAAAACGGCAGGAACAAGATTACCCAGACTATGAGCATCAGCAGTTCTGCAGCCAGAGCGACTTCATGCGTATAGAGGATATACAGGTGAGATATAATGTAGCCAGCTACACAGATAACTCCATATAAAACTATGTTCCCACGTTTTACCGTCGCAGATATCTTCTCATCGGCAAGTTCTCCTCCGAGAAAAGGTTTGTCTTTATGACTTTCGTTCTCGTCTCTGTTTTTCAAGTCTCGTCGCAACTCTTTGGCACCGCCTATTGTCGCACGCTAATATATAGATTAAGATGAAAGTCAATGCTATATTTGTAGCACTCTTGGGAGGAAAAGTAAGACATGACTAAAATCATATTTACAGATTTTATTTTCAGAATCAAAGGGTGCATTTTATGTGGGGAGCTCATT
>CAYOZM010000033.1:0-10779 GCA_964408475.1 uncultured Candidatus Bathyarchaeia archaeon
GGCGAAGATGGCTATTGGATATGGAGGTGGAGCCGCATTGATCTCGATGGGTATCTACCTCGCATGGTCCTCGAGAAATCTTCAACTCCAAACAGAAAGAAGTGGGAGCCATAGATTCTCCTCGTACGGTTCGATCGCCTCTGGGTTCCTGACGAGTTGCTGCAACCCCTACGTCCCACTATGGTGGGTAGCGATCGGTGTTCCAATTATGTATAAGAGTTTAGAGATCGCAGGTGTGTTCGGGTTCGCTCTATTCCTGATAGGGCATGGTGCAGCGGATATGGGATGGTTCAGCTCGATAGCATATTGCGTTTATAGAGGCAGAAGATTCCTGAGTGACCGTTTTCTACATTATCTGGTCGCTGGAAGCGCACTCTTCCTAGCGGGCCTCGGCGTCTATTTCATAGTTTCCTCAGCGTTGACCTGAAATCTACTTTACGGATGCTGCCTTCTCTACGCTATGTACTTCGCCCTTTCACTCTCAAGCATTCTGGACTGTGCGCACTTTACACAGCTCTGGCTGCAAATGTTCAGGTACTCCATCTCATCGTCTACGGCTACCTCAGCTGCTTTAGCGCAGAGATCGCTCGGTTCCAAGCAACCTGCCTCACTACATAGCTTAGCTACGTAGCCACAACAGTCGCGGATGTCTTTACGCTCCAAAGCTACTCTGTTACTTCGTACCAAGAAGCAAAGCTCCCTAGCTAGAACACATGTCCGTAGATGTTTGAATCGCTTTAGGGTCTGCTCCCTGATATTGCGTCTCGTTATCTCCAATCTTTTCTCCTCATCGATTCTGTTTAAGCGCTCCTGCGAATGCTTCAGGGATCTGATAGAGGTAGATCGTGTGGGTTCCAAAATCCTCTCGAAACGACGGCTCCCATTCAGGCACTTTGAAGTCATGGCTTACTACTCTCGTCCCGCTCCTAGCCTCCTTCTCTAGCTTCCCTCTCAACCTTTCATTCGCCGAGCTCGTCAAATATAGCGTTATGATAGTCGCTTTCGAGATGTCAGCATTGAATAAGTCTCCACGAACCAGCTTTACTCGATCCTGAAGGTTCAACTTCTCAATCATGCTCAAAGCTGTTTTGTAGACATCTTCATTGATCTCGTATCCGACAGCTCCTCTTGCTTTGAACTCTGCAACTGCAGCTACAAGTATCCTCGCGTCGCCGCATCCAAGATCGTACACGAGATCATCTGTTTGAACCTTGGCTATCTCGAGCATTCTCCTAACGACCTCCGGATCCGAAGAGACATACGGTGCGCAGCTCAAAGCTAATCCTCTATCATAACGCGGATAAGTCTTCGCTTAAACTTTACCGGTCGAGTGGCACTTTACGGAAGGAAGAGCATTATACTCAAGTATGGCGTAAGAAATAGTACAGATTTGCAGCCGCTCCATTCAAACTTGCTTTTTCTCTTCGAATTCTCCAAATGACACCTAGCAGATTTCCAGCATAGCCAAGCCATGGATCAGCCCCGCGTTCCTCAAGCCAAGTAGACTTCTATCCTCTTCCTCCCACGCCCCGGATTCTTCCCCTTCTTCAAGACGATCCTCCCTATTTCAGAAGTATTCTTAACATGCGTCCCCCCACACTCCATCTCTGGGAAGCCCTCGATCTTCCACTTCCTCCTTAAGCCAGATTCTATGGGGGCAGTCGCCCCAGTCCACGGGTTCACCTCCCTCGCCTCCGCATCCTCAAACCAGATCTTCACGTCTAGGCCTCTAGCTATGGTTTCATTGGCACAATCCTCGATCGTCTTCAAAATCTCAGGCGTCAACTCTTTAGTGAAGAGGTAGTCGCTCCGTTCCTTCTCCTCATCGACCCTCCCAGAACTGGCTGTGCAATCCGGATCGAACTTCGTTCGGAAGCAGAAGAAGACCACGTGCGCTGCGCTGTGGAGACGCATTATTCTGTAGCGCCTCTCCCAGTCGATTGCTCCATGAATCTCCTGACCCTCCTTGAAGCGGCTCGGGTCTTCAACAAAGTGCAGTATCTCATCGCCATCAGCACGAAGATTAATAATTCGAACACCGTTCAAGGTTCCGGAATCAGAGGCTTGGCCGCCGCCCTCAGGAAAGAAACAAGTCCTATCCAAGACGAGCCCGCCATCTCTAATAAAAAGAACCTTGGCAGAGAACTCCTTCATGTAAGCATCTCTCCAAAAGAGCCGTTCAGTCATCAATACTCCTCCATAAAGACTGCATAGCCAATTGTCAATCGTGGAAGTTAAGAATTCTTGAATTTAAATCGAAAGACGAGAAGAATGCGCCGTAAATCTTATTAGTTTCATCTCGACTTGCCAATCGATCTAACGTTCATTTAGGTAGGTGTCTGAAGTGGAATGCAGAAAAGCGAACAACTTAGAAAAATGCAATTGCAGTTATGATCCTTGTTCTAGAAAAGGTGTATGCTGTGAATGTTTAAAGTATCATCTAGAAATGAGAGAGCTACCCGCATGTTGTTTTCCAAGAGACATAGAAAGGACGTATGATAGGTCTTTTGAGAAGTTTGCTCAATTAGTGAACTCAAATTCAATATAGCAACTAGCTATCACCAAGAATACCATAATTTGCCGCCTACATCACTTCCATTTCATGATTCAAATCACAGATCCTGAGTCTTTCTCCTGATAACGGGTCTGACACAAGAACATCAATAATGGCAGGCTACTCCAAGCGGTAATAGAATTCTCTTGGTCTAAGTTCCTCGAATTCGTTCGTTTTTTGTGCGATATGCTTCCTTATATCTACGCATAGATGGCATTTTGAAATGTATCCTTCTTCACGCTCTTTATAATCGAATTCCCCAATGCCAAGATGAAAAAGTTCTTTCAAGTCGGTCGATAACGCTTTAAGAATCGGTCGCTCGTCCAGATTTATCCCTTCACATATTGAATCGATGTTTCTTCCATCTCCCAAGGAAATGCCTCCGCAATACCCCGTTATATAGTTGCAATAGTTGTCGATGTGAACATGCCAACCTCTAGTCAACTCTTGACTACACGATTCGCCGAAGAATCTCTTCGCAGGGTACTTTCGATATAGATGGTCAAGCATGTAGGTCGCTCTACCCAGAGGAAGCAGTTCTACGTTCTCATACAAATCGCTAAGATCTATTTTCTGCAAGTATTCCTTAAATGGTAAAGCATCTTTGATGTTAAGCGACCTGAATTGACTGTAAAAGAATCCTTGGTAGATTATCGCATTTTCACGAAAAACTTCTCCACCTATTCTAACAGCTCTTTCCGTTCTTTCGAAAGGCAATTGTTCAAGTATGAACGGGTTTACGCTAATCAGTATCCCATGCAATCCCGCTTCCTTTAACTGCACCAGTTTCTCTCTTGTCACTTCGTCATTTGTACACCAGAAGGAGTTGGTTTCAACGAAAGTGGAGGGAATCCCCAGGTCATGCGCTATTTGCGTAACTTTGAGCAGAAGGTCAAAATTGAGGAAAGGTTCTCCACCTGTAAAATGAACCCCGTAGTTTACCCCGATCTTATCATTTCCAAATGGGCTTCCCAAAACTCTACCCGACAGTTGAGTCAGGATTTTTTCCACATCTCTTTCAGAAATCCAATCGTCTTTCCAACGGGGAGAACAAGCATACATGCAATGCTTACACTCGTTAGTGCACTTATAAGAAAGGAATATGCCCCCAGAGATTGGTTCTTGAACGTATAACTTTGTCATGGTACCAACAATCGCGTTGCCGTGAGTAATAAATTCCTGCATAGGAACAAATATGCTTAATCTTGCCGAATCATACTTACAACTAGAATTGCTGAGGTTGTAGACAATGGAGATAACTATTGGCAAGTCCAAGCTGAAACTGGTTCAAGGAGACATAACGGATCAGGAGACGGAAGCCATTGTTAATGCTGCTAATCCTAGCCTCATGGGAGGCGGCGGAGTAGACGGAGCGATCCATCGGAAAGGTGGACCGAGGATCCTTGAGGAGTGTAAGAAGATTCGGGAGACCGAGTGGCCGGAAGGCCTCCCAACCGGAAAGGCGGTCATCACATCAGGCGGCAGATTAAAGGCTCGATACGTTGTTCACACCGTAGGTCCTATCTGGCGTGGAGGAAACCGCGACGAGCCTAGGCTTCTCTCAAATGCCTACAGGAACTCCTTGGAGTTAGCTGTAACTAGGGGGTTGAAGACGATCGCTTTCCCATCCATAAGTACAGGAGCATACGGCTATCCCATAGAGAAAGCAAGTCGAATCGCACTCGAGACGGTCAAGAACTTTCTTGAAGAGAAAAACGGGCTGGAAGAGGTCAGATTCGTTCTCTTCAGCAAGTCGGATCTCGAAACATACAAAGAAGCGATTAAAGAGATACTCTGACTACCACTGGAATAATAACCAAAGGCACAGCTGAGATGCGCCGATAATAAGAAGGAAACTTGAAATCGAAGATCGTGGCATCAAGATCGTTTTGTAAGCCTACGCAGAGGCCCAAGGACTTTGAAATTCAAAGCTCTTACCAATCTAACCTTGAGGTACGATTTCGAGGAGCTCATGCTTTTTTGCCATTTAGACTGTTTCAGGGATAAGATAAGCGAGGTTGAGGCCGTTTTCGACGAGAGCTACAAGCTGATCGATCCTAGGGCTGTCTACAAGACTGTGAAAATATCTGAGGTCAAAGATGGTCGATTGGTTCTTGAAGAAGGAAGCGTCTTCGAAAGTGAACTTCTAGCGGAGAAGTTTAAGTGTACACCTGAGATAGCGGTCTACGTGGCGACGATAGGTCCAGCCTTGGAGAGGAGGGTCACTGAGCTGGGACCTAAGGAACTTTCCAAATCTTTTATAATGGATTGTGTTGGGACATACGCATTACGTCAAGTGTCCGATATTCTTCAAAAAGACTTTCGACCTGATGGAGGAGAACGGCTATCCAGGTTCAGCCCTGGAGACACAGCCTACTGGGATATAAAGGAGCAGAAGGCTCTCTTCGACGTTCTGGGCGCTGAGGAAGTTGAGAATTTCACAGGCGTGAGGTTGAACGAATCCTATATTATGATCCCTAGGAAGTCTGTCTCTGGCGTGATGGGCGATACTGAAGAGCAATTTCAAGAATGCCAGATCTGTGAGAGGAGATGCGAGTATAGAAGGGCCGCCTTCAAAGGTCGAGAAATAAAGACTCATAATTGAATGTTCAGCGGAGAGGCAATACGATTTCATTAACAAGCCTATAGAATTGTAAGAGAATAACGCTTCCGAAGGGATAAGAGGGATGAAAAATGATGAGCTTGCTAGATACCGTTGAAGAGAAGTATTCCACTGAGGCTGTTGTTGCTAGAAGAACCCGTGGACTCGTTAGACTTCGGAAAGGAAGAGGTTTTTCAGCCGGCGAGTTGAGGGACTGCGGATTGACCATCTCAGAAGCTAGGAAGAAAGGGCTGAGAGTCGATGAGCTTAGAAGAACCAAGCATGAAGAGAATATTAAGGCTCTCAAGAGATGGCTTGAGTTCAAAGTGAAGCCCAAACCAGATGACTCTACAACCGATCAAGTCGAGAAAACTCCAAAGTAGACTCTGCATACCTATCATGTTCAGAGCTTCGCTGATCACAATAGCGAATGAGCGTAGCTCGAATGCTATTCGAAGTGGGGCAAGTCTGTACTGCGCCTCTACATGAAAGCGTCGCGCATATCGGCGTGTCTACTCCTGCAAATGGACATCTTGTAGCTGCATTTTCTAGAACGCAACTTCCGCCGGAAAAAACTAATAAGTCTAATGTAGGCAAAACGGACAAGATGCTTGGAGAGTCTAGAATGACCAGTCTCCCAAAGGTTTCTCCCGATTCAATCCATGTAGGCTGGATTGGAACAGGTGTCATGGGAAAATCTATGTGCAGGCATATCCTAGATGCAGGTTACAAAATCTCGGTTTACAACAGAACGAAATCGAAAGCTGAGGAGCTCCTCGCGAAGGGCGCTACTTGGGCTCAGTCGCCTCGGGAAGTCGTGGACAAATCGGACGTAACCTTCACTATCGTAGGCTACCCGAAAGACGTTTATGATGTCTACTTCGGAGAGTATGGAATCCTCGCTGGAGCCAAGAAGAACTCCATAGTAGTCGATATGACTACAAGTCAGCCGTCTCTTGCTCGAGAAATCTACCATAAAGCGAAGGAGAAGGGTGTCTATGCCGTTGATGCTCCTGTCTCAGGAGGAGATGTCGGCGCTCGTGAAGCCAAACTTTCGATTATGATCGGAGGAGATGAAGATGTGGTTGAACATCTTCGCCCTCTATTCCAGCTGATGGGAGGAAATATTGCCTATATGGGGCCAACTGGCGCTGGTCAGCATACCAAGATGTGTAATCAGATACTGATCGCCACAACCATGATCGGAGTGGTCGAGAGCCTTCTTTACGGGTATAAGGCAGGACTAGACCTCGACGAGGTTATCTCGGCTATAGGTTCGGGCGCCGCAGGATGCTGGTCAATCAACAACCTAGGACCTCGAATCGTTAGGAGAAACTTCGACCCAGGATTCTTCGTAGAGCACTTCGTAAAAGACATGGAAATCGCTTTAGAGGAAGCTCGACGGATGAGGCTCGCATTACCGGGCTTGGCTCTAGCTCACCAGCTCTATATAGCGCTTATAGCGCAAGGAAAAGGCAAACTGGGTACACACGCTCTGGCCCTAGCCCTCGAGCAGTTGAACAATTTAGAAATGAAAAAGTAGTAATGGCTGCCGAGTTAGCTCAAGTATTGCGATAGGAGTCGGGGACAAGCCTCGGCGAGGCAACATTATTCGTCATTATAATTGAAACAGTCAAGCAAGTTGTCAGATCAAAGAACGCTCAGAAGTAGAAATTCAACCATCCACCTTCTCGAACTTAACCACGCTCAGGTTTTCAAACTTTGCCATAGGGTCGATGCAACTTCACATCTTCCAAGACGTAGACTTAATCATGTAATAGATCGCGCCTGTTGCAAGACATACCGCGCCTATCGCTAACGCCGAGGGTTGTACAAAGGCCATAAGAATCAAGCACGTTGCCAATCCTACAGCCGGCAGAATTTTTGGATAAACTCTCACGTCGGCTTTCAGCCTAAGAGCTGAAACATTTGCCAGCGCGTAGTAGAAGAGTGAAGCGAAGGTGCTGACGGCTACAACTCCTGTCAAGTCAGCAGATACTGTAAGCACTATCATAATGGAGCCGACTATTAAGATCGAGTAGTAAGGAGTGCCGTATCGCGAGTGCAGTTTGCTTAACACTGACGGTAAATCCCCATTCCTAGCCATGGCGAAGGCCATACGGGAGACTCCTAAAATCGAGGTAAGCAAGACGCTTGCGGTGGCAAGCAATCCGCCGAGGGAAACAACATATGTTAGCGCTGGACTGCCGACCGCGCTTATTGCTTCAGCGAGAGGCGACTTCGACTTTCCGAGATTCTCGGCGCCGATAAGACCGACGGCAACTACGCCGACCAGGAGGTAGATAGCCGTTGACGTTAACAGTGCAAGGACTATCGATCTTGGAACAACACGTTTAGCGTCCTTAACTTCCTCAGCGAGAACAGCTATTCTCGCAAAACCGCTGTAAGCGAAGAAAATGAAGTAAGCGCCGTAGAAAACACCTGTTGCAGAGGCCATGAACGGAGTGAAGTTTGACGCCTTCAGATAGAAAAGCCCGACCGCAGAAAAGACTAGCAGGATCAGTACCTTCGCTAAAACGAGCATATTGTTGAAAGCTGCTGAATGGCGAATACCAGCGTAATTGAGCAGAGTGAACACGACGCATATAACCGCTGCAACCAATCTTGAATCGACGATCGGTACTAAAGCGGTAAAATAGTATGAAAAAGCAAGCGAAACAGCTGGACCCACAAAGATGTATGAAACAACCCACATCCAGCCAGCGAGGAAGCCTGCGAAAGGTGAGAAAAGCCTGGAGGCATACTCGTAGACGCCGCCCTCCGTAGGAAGCCATGCAGTCAACTCCACAAAACTCAGCGCGGTGAACAGAGAAACGAATGCCGCAACCACCATTGAAATTACGAGCGCCGGGCCGGCAAGACCAGCAGCTATGCCTGTCACGACGAATATGCCTGCGCCAATGATGGCGCCTATGCCTATCGCCGTGGCGTCGTAGAGCCCTAGAGTCGGCTTAAGCTGACCTTCAGGAGTTTTGCCCATGCTTCATCCCTTCAGATGAGGATTTGATCAGCATTCAACCTTAAGAAAGATATAGCGGATAAATACACGTTGATGCTTGTTCTGAAGATAGTTGTCAAGAAAGCGTTGAGGTGAGCAAGATTGTCTGAGGGAGGAGTGAAGCCTAAGGTAGTGGCTGAGCTGATGAGAGATTATCTCTTCAAAATAACATTTCCAGATGCAAATACTACGCTTATTATGGATGAGCCGGCTCCCCTTGGAAAACTCTCCGGTCCAAACGCTTCAAGGGTCCTGGCAGCAGCTGTAGCAAACTGCCTCAGCGCCAGTCTAGCATTCTGCCTCAGAAAATCGAAGATTGAAGTGAAGGGGGTCAGGGCAGAGGCAGAACCTAGCATTGAACGAAACAAAGAAGGATACTGGAGGGTAACTAAGATAAATGTTAGGATAAAGCCGGAGACAGCCGACTCTGCTGATCAACATAAAGTAAGAAAGTGCTTGGAGATATTCGAAAACTACTGTGTTGTAACTGGCGCCGTAAGAGAAGGAATTCAAGTTGATGTACAGGTTGACACTAGGCTGACAGGCAAGCCATCTGTTAACCTATGAAATAGATGAGCTAAGCCGCGGTCCAAACTATGCATTACCTATAACTCTGGCTTGACCCTACAAAGAATTATTTTCCGTGGGAGAAAAACTACACACGTTGATGTTGACTGCAAACAGCATGGAGCGAATTACAACTGGAGAATCGTATCTAAACCTGATAGAGCAAGGTTGTTATATTCATATTGCAGATCTTCTCAAAACGCTGTTTATAAGGGTCATCATTTCTCTTTTCAGTTCTTTCAGCCTTTTCTTATCTTTCGCTTCTATGGAGAGTCGAAGTTTCGGCGATGTGTTTGATGCTCTGATTAATGCCCAGGAATCAGGAAAATCGATTCTGACGCCATCGATTGTATTTATATTCTCATAATTTTCAGTCGCTTTCTCTTTTATATTATCCACAACTTCAAACTTTATTTCATCAGAGCAGTCTATCTCGATCCTCTCGAAGAGCCCAGTCGGCATCTCTTTCAAGACTTCTGAGATCTTCTTGCCCATCTTCGATACTATCTCTATCATGTACATGCTGTTTATTACAGCGTCATCGAACCAGAAGAACTTCGGCACGCAGATGTGCCCAGACTTCTCGATTCCGAAGACAGCGTTATGTTTCTTCGTTTCCTGCACCAAGTATGTGTGGCCAACTGGTATGCGAAAGACGGTTTCACCATATTCTTTGACCTCATCTTCTATGAGGCTTGAGCATTCGATATTGGCGACAACCGGGCCTATTCTAGTCTTCATTATGTCTCTTATGAAGAGAATCGCGCTCTGTTCAGTCATTACGACTTTACCCTTTTCGTCAACATATACCGCTCTATCGCCGTCGCTATCGAATGCTATTCCAAGGTCAGCTCCTTCCTCCGCAACCTTCCTGCAGAGAGCCCTTAAAGATTCAGGTTTCGGTTCAGGGTCTCTATTTGAGAAACTTGAGTCAGGCCAATCGAAGAGGAATTCGGCTTCAACATTAAGTTTCTTCAGTATCTTCGGAGCTATTAGACATGCGGCGCCATTTCCGAAATCAACAACAACTCTTATCCTCTCCGGCTGTATTCTCTCTGCTATGAAATTCATGTACTCTTCTTCAATGTCTTTCACGTCTTTGACGGATCCCTCCCCCTTTCTGAAGTTTCCCAAGGCCTGCATCTCCTCCAGTTTCTTATTCTCATGTTGAAAGAATCCGACCCCATCTTGATGAAAGAACTTGACACCATTCCACTCCGCTGGCAGATGGGACGCTGTTATATACGCGGCTATGTCATTTTCCAGTTTCCAGTTTGCAAAAACGCAGAGAGCCACTGGACAGGTTCCGATCAAATACGCATTCGACCCAGTCTTTGTAAGTCCCGAAACAAACGCCTTCTCAAGCTTGGCGCCATGCTCCCTAAAATCCCTTCCAACTGTAAAGCTACCGGGATTATAAGTTCCAACGGCCATGCCGATTTTCTTCATTATCTCGTCCGTTAAGTCCCTGCTGTAAATACCTCTTATGTCGTACGCCCTAAAGATGCTCATCCGTTCTTGCACCTACTAACTTCATTTCGTTTAGTATTTGGCGACGCCATCACCTTTCTAGCGTCCAATATAGTAGAGGGAGGCGAAATTCTTTGATCATCCGACATAGTTCAGCGACTCATGAGCAGGCTAATGTTTCTTTTTTCTCGCCAAGATCTTTCTGGTTTCCCTTTTGTAGCTTTCAACATTTGGCTGGTCGAAAGGATTTACATCCAATAAGTATGCAAGGTAAATGGTTTCTATCATCTTAAACTGTAGGAACTGTCCTATGGAATGCTCTGATTTGTCCGGCAGCGTTATTTCAAAAAACGGCCTTCCACCCTTTCTAAAAGCCCCCTTGGTCCCTTCAAGTATCGCATCCATTATATCCTTCAAACTTCTTCCTTGTATCCCGGAAACAAGTTCAGAGTATCCTTCTAGCCTTGGCACATTTATTTGTGAACTGTTATTCTCAACCCTTACAAATGTTGTGAACTTATCATAAGGGCCTCCCAAATAGAGTTGTGCCATCGAATGTAAATCCGT
>CAYOZM010000034.1:0-10560 GCA_964408475.1 uncultured Candidatus Bathyarchaeia archaeon
GTTATCTTCGCCATTTTCCTTATTTCAGCACATTCACTTGCATAGATCGCTGCTAGAGAAGTATTCTTGGATTGAAGCGCTGAGACGCATTTCTCGTGGATGGATTTGTCCCTTTCCTGCAGTTCATACGATTTCCTCTCGAGTTTCTTAGTTTGGACTTTTATCTTGAAGAGAGAACTTACTATTCTCTGTCTCAGTGGCGTCGGATGGATCGCCTCCTTGATTCTTTTCGTTATAGAAGTCTTTTCCTTAAACAATAGTACACACCTCCTAATCCTGAATTGCGTTTACAACTAGCTCTGGCTGTCCAAGCCGTATCTCTCGGCTCGCCAGTCTTGCTAGCTTAAGACTGTTGGTTGCAAGCACTATCGTTCGATTGTGAAGGTAATTGTACCCGCGGAGAAGTGGAAGAAGGGCGTCAACGGTCGAGGTGTCAAGGTCGCTGGTGGGCTCGTCAAGCAGTAGAAGGGCCGGATCAGTGGCTAAAGCTCGAGCAATAGCTACTTTGCGAATTTCACCTGAGCTGAGGGTGTTCGGAAACAGATTCTTCTTCTTCGACAAACCGATGAGTTCAAGCATTCCAGAAGCAATTCTTTCTCGATCGTCATTCGAGCTACCGGAAAATATGAGAGGCAATTGCACGTTTTCGATGACGCTAAGTTTCGATAAGAGATGTGAGTTCTGGAAGACTATCCCAATATCCTTTGCTCTAATCGATGCCCGCCTGCTTTCCGTCAGTTTAGAAAGATCCTTGCCGAACACTTCTACGCTTCCCTCTGTCGGAAAGTCCAGACCTGAAATCAAGTTGATTAGAGTGGTCTTGCCTGCTCCTGTCGGGCCTGTGACCGCGACAAATTCGCCGAACTTCACTGTCATATTCAATCCTCCGAATAGTCGGACTGTTTTTCCGAACGTCTTGTGTAGTCCTCTAATTCTAACCGCGTCGGCTTCCATATTCACTCTCTGATCGTCTCCACTATGTTCAATCTCGAAGCTCTAATGGCGACGTATAGCCCTCCTGCTATGCTTCCTGCCGAACCGACCGTCAATGTCCCTAAGATCAATTCTTCTGAGTAGTATGGTTGACCGAAGACATGCATTATGATAGTGAAGACGCATCCGATTAAGACTCCGATAACAGATCCTAAGCCGCCTACAAGAATTGACTTTGAAAGAAAGATCGTCATAACGACGCGCCTCCCTGCTCCTAGTTCACGGAGTATGCCGATCTCTTGGCGCTTCAAGAATAGCTCGGACATCATGCATAGAGAAAGCAGGCAGGCGACAACCAAAAAAGCCATGCTGGATACCGCGAATTGGTAGGTAGATCCATTGCCTTCCATCGGCGGTCTCGACGCCGCGATAAGACAAACCGCGATCGACATAGCGGCCCCTATAATCCCTATAGAGCTTTCGACCCCAACGTCTTTGATATATCTGAAGAGAAGATCGGTGGTATTCATTCCCAACCGAGGCTCTACTGAGAGTTTGTTTCTCGAGGGCCTTGTATCTCATCAGCGAGTAACTTCAGAAAGTTCCCGAACTGACCTTTCTGATATGTCTTGATTATAGATGCCGTGTATTCTATTCTCATATTCAGATTGCGTAGTTTTGAGATTACCTTGTCAACGTCGGCTTTGTTCTTACCCACCAAGAAAATCATTCCTTCAGGCGAACCCAGAGAACTGACAACCTGGACTGTCTGGGGAATTGTAGCTACTTGTTCCAAAACTTGGTCGCGTTCCGTATGCTCAGGAAAACTCGCTCCGACGTATACTTGCTCGCTGACTCCAAGCTTCTCAAGGTCCAAGATGACTGTGTACTCTCTTATAATTCCTATCTGCTCCATCTTGTTTATTCTGTAGGCAACGACGTTTGGATGTAGATTCAATTTCTTACCGATCTCGACGAATGAGGCCTTACCGTTCTTCACAAGTTCAGCCAGAATCCGGAGATCTGTAGCATCTGTAGTCAACATGTAGTTATTCCTCCTAGAGGGCTTTGAACGTCTCAAACCATCTGTCATAATACTTCAGCATCTCCTGCGAGACGCTCGGCTTTCTCTCGCTGAATATCGTCCTGAAATCCTGCATAGTTATCTGGCGGGTACCCGACTGCTTATCTCCTGGGTCGCCAAGTTCGAAGAATTCTCTGACAACCTTCAACTGAGCTGATTGAAAGATATCCCTTATGTCACTCCCTGAGTAGCCGTCGGTCAATCTTGCCAATTCTTCAAAGTCAACATCTGATGCAAGTTTCAGGTTCTTCGAGAGGATCTTGAACATCTCAAGTCTAGCTTGATAATTTGGTAGCGGGACGAAGACTCTCTTCTGAAACCTTCTTATGAAAGGTTCGTCTAGAACCCATGGTTTGTTGGTCGCGCCGACTATGTATACGTGAAGTGATCTGCTCTTATCGACGACGCTGTCCATTTCTTTCAGAAACTGGTTTCTAGTTCTGATCTCTCCTCCAACCTCCTCCGACCTTATCCCTACCAACGAGTCGATCTCATCCAAGAAGATAATGGCTGGTTGCCCGTTGTCCGAGGCGGCTCTAGCATTCTGAAACAATTGGGCTACATTCCTTTCCGATTCGCCTAACCACTTTGACATTATCGAGGCTGCGTCGACGCAGTAGAATGCCGCATTGATCTCTGTAGCTATGGCGGCCGCGAGCAAGGTCTTCCCGCATCCAGGCGGTCCGAAGAATAGGATCCCCCTCGGCCAGCCTAATGGGAAGAGGTCAGGCCTCTTAACTGGGAAGACAACTGATTCCTCTATGGCCCTTTTAGCATCTTTGAGGTTTGCTATATCATCCCATCTGACGTTAGGCTTCTCAGCTATCACCAACTGTTCAAATTTCGCGGATTTCCCCAGGCCTGTCTCCAAAGGCTCTTGATGCGTCACCTGCTCCTGCAGATCCTTGATTCTCTTCTGGTAGGATTCGGCATGTTCCATGTAGACCCGGTTCTGAGGCGCACTTGGATAAAGCGCGCATAGTTTGAGCAGTATCTCGACGGCTCTCTGGTACTTCGAGATAGCCAAGCCTCTCGATCCTTGCCGGTCGAGTTGAATGGCCTCTGTAGCATATTTTACAGCGAGCTTTTCAAGTTCTTCCGCTGCTGACAAATTTCTACCTCCACGGAACATTAGTTATGGGCGACGCTCAACAGGTGCTACTCAATGACTATCTTGCCTTGTTCCTTCAACTTTTCAACCGCTTTCCTAACCTCATCGTTGGAGGTTCCTAGATCTAATGCGCACTGAGTTAGGCTAAGTTCTCCATTGTGAGACTTGATATACTCATAAACGTGATCTTCGAAAGGTACTGTCTCCCCACTTTCGGTGACGGCTATTCGCTCGCTCTCCAGCGTCTTCGCCGGAATCTCTATTGAAGGTAGCTCAGGGAATTGTTCCTTAATTTTCTGTTCCGCGATGATGCTTGACTCATGAAGAACCTTTCTGGCCTCTTCATTGGATAAATCTACGTCCAGTTCTTTCGTCTCGACGTTTCCAGCCTCTAGAGTCAAGTCGCTCAGCATATTGTTTACAACGTCTAGTTCATTTGCAACTTCGGGGATTACTCCGGCAATTCTTCCTTTTGTCTCTCTGACCACACTGACTATGGGCGCCATCTGAACGAGAATATCCCCGAACTCTTCCACAGTCTGCAACCTCAATATGACTTTCTCAAGCGCGAGTTGACTGCTTAGGACGACCCTGGCCATCTTCCTGATCTCAGCGCATTCGTTCGCGTAGATCCTTGCATGAGCAAAGTCTTTCGAAACTTCAGCGCCGATGCAACGTTGAAACATTTCTTGGTCTCTTTGCTGGAGTCTAGATGACATTTGATCGAGTTTTTCTCTTTGAGCGTTCAACCTGTAGAGTGCGTGGGCTATTCTCTCTTTCAGTGGAATTGGGTGTACTTTCTCTTCTATCTTCCTAAATATTGAGAAGGGTACGACCCCCTCACGCTTTTTCCTTTACGTGCACGACAATCACATCGGGGGATTCCTTCGGCCTTGGGGGAGCGGGAGGAGGCGAAGGAGCGGATGGCTGATAGCTGAGATCTATCAGAGTTTCTAGTTTTGAGAGATGTTCCACGACTTCCTCTATGTCTTTCTTCTCTGTCAGAGTTCTTTCTAAACCTGACCTGATCGCTTCGCTAGCTGCTTGGTAGGCGTAATCGTCGATTTCTCTCGATGTATGCAGCATCTTGTTGTTCGCTAGGAGTGTTTGAAGATCTCTGAGTTGGCTGTTCAGATCCGCCAACCTCTCTTCCAGACCTGATATTAGACCTTGTCGTCTTCCCTTGACCTCTTCCACTACGGACTCGTTTTGTTTTTTCAGGCTGGTGTAGATCTCGCCTTGTAGCTCGCCGGACCTGTTGAGTTCGTCTAGAGCGTTAACCCTTCTTGTGGCTACTTCAAACTCCTTTTGGAGTTGAATCGCTTCGATTCTCCATGAAGGAGTATATACCAGGGAATCGCCCTTCACCAGTATTTGCGAGCTTGCGCATTGTAAGAGCTCTCCATTCGCAAGTTCAAGAGCTACGGATACAACCTCGTCTTTTGCGTTTGTAGTCAATCCGATGAGCCGGCCGATGTTCCGGCCGTATGTGTCGTTGACCGCTTTGCCTACGTATTTTCCTATCTCTTCCATACGAATGACCATATGGATTCACCAAGAAGTGAATGTTCGGATCCATGTGATTCGGGACTGGGGAATCTACCTTTGCATACTGGTCTCTGGGGTCTTCTCAGGAGTTGGAAGGGCTGTGGACGGCAGTTCGGGAAACCTCTCTTTCATTCTTTGTTCGGCTATTGCATTCGCCTCATTCAGAATTCTCTGCGCCTCTTCGTTTGATGCTTCAACACCGTACGTCTGTCCGGTAGCCTCGCCCACTTCGATTACCATGCCGTTCAAAGTTTCTCCAATCTCGCCAAGTTCGTATGAAACCTCCGGCATCACTCCAGCGACCTGGTTCTTTATCGCGCGGACGACGCTTGCTACAGGGCCCATCATTGCGGCAATATCGCCGAATTCTTGAACTGTTTCAAGTCGTAGTGCTGCTTGCTCAAGTGCTAATTGGCATCGTAGAGTTATCTTAGCCATCTTTCTGACCTCTGCGCACTCATTGGCGTACATGGCCGCGCGTGCAGAATCCTTAGCCATCTGTGTAGCAATGCACTTGTTGAATAGATCTCTGTCGTGTTGTTGCATTCTCATCGAGGCTCCTTCAAGCCTGTTCTGCTGGACCTTTAGGCGATATATCGACATGGCAATTCTTTCTTTCAAAGGTGCTCCAGGATGAATCTTCTCTGTTATTCGTGTGAGCAGCGGCTCCTTGCTTCCTCTTTCCCAATCTTTCATTATGTTGTGCGACAAACAGTTCACCTCCAAGGTTTGTGTTTGTCACAAACTGGTTTGTGTCGAATGCATACCGATCGCTAAACTCTTTAGACTTAATGTAAGGAATCTGTCAAAAATGCTGGGAGGGCTCCGACAGGTTTTCCATATTCGAAAGTTACAATGGCTTCAAACAGCCAATCGCTTAACAAAAAAGCCAATCGGGGAGCGTTGATTGTGCGGATCACAACATGTTTTCACTTAAATACATCAGAAAGTGCTTAAAATCTAAAGTTCCCAAAAATCCATCCTAGGAAGATAGAAATCGGCTTCTACCACGATCAGTTGGCATAGATTCATTTAAAACGCTCCCACTCTTGTTCCAAAGGATTAACAGAAAAGTGATTCTCGAAGAACGTTTTGGCCGTGTGTTCCGGCGAAAATTGTTTGAATCGGCGGCTGGAATCGCTTGAAAGATTTTTACAATAGACAAGGCCACGAATACTCTAACACGAGGATGGTCTGCTTGACTGCAATTTCTGAAGAGGCAGCGGCGGTTATCGACCAGATAAATGCTCTCCGCGAAGAGATGCAGATCCTATACGACGAGTACACAAAGCTCGCACAGTTTCTGAAAGATAAGATAGTAGAGCTTGGGCAAAACCTCAACGACTGCGCGAAGAAACTCCAAGAAGAGGTTGCTGAGAACTCTCAAGCCGCCATAAAACTGGAGACAAGATACTTAGTTGGGGAAATTGGAGCTCAACAATACTACGCTGAGAGACAAAGCCTCAGTGAGCGGATTCAAAGAAATCTTTCAGGCTTAGATGATGTAAAGAACATGCTCGCTATTCTGAGCCAGATAGATGTAAAACCTCTTAGCTCAAGCGTCCTCCCAGTTTCCGAAATAGGGTTCCCTAGCGCGTCGCCTACGCTACCTACGAATGTTGGCGTTGGCGTCCAAGACGCGAGCAGCAAGGTTAGCTACGAAACTCCAGAAGAGTCAACGAAAAGTCAAGAAGTTCAAGAAAGCCTGCCCAGTCCAATCGATGAAACTACGAAGGCTTCCTCGCTGGCTACAAGCGCTGAAGCGCGTGAAGACGAACAAGCTGAAGCTAGTCTAGGCGCGCCCAAGATCGAAGGCCCAAGTGTTGCAATAGCTGAGTCTTCTGAGGCAAGTTCCGTCACGCCTGGCCAAGCTGTTGAGGCCGCCGGAGAGAGAGCAGATTCTTCCGCGTCAACTCCTTTAGAAAGCCAGAAAGAGGAAGAAGGCGTTGCTCAGCAAACATCTTGCAGTAGCGTGAAGACTATTCAAGCTCTTCCTGAAGCGCCTGCCCGACCCACCTTTCTGCCAGTCATCAGCGACCTCCAGCCCGAACAGGCTGCGGTAAGAGAAGAGACGCCTCAGTCGAAGTATGAGGGAGTTCAACAAACATACTTTGAAGGCTCGAAAGTCGAGGTTATAAGAACTGTTAAACTGATGCCCTACGCCTCGTTCTACGACGTGTCCTGCCCGAAATGCGGGGCAGAGGTCCCGAGGCCTACGAAGAGTTGGGAGCTCAAGGGAGGAAAATCCAAGAAAACCGTTATGATCGGCCTGTTTGAATGTCCAGGCTGCAAAGTGAAGTTTAGAGAGGCTCTATCTAAGGAGACCGTTTAAGGATCTGCCTCAAATAAACCCCTTTTTTGTAACTGGATCTGTGCGAAGCCTTTTCAGAAGGACTACGTTAGTGTCTGCGTAGTGCAGGACTCCGACCGTTTACCTATTTTAGGAGTTTTCGGTGCATGCTATTGGATGCCTCTTATGAATGGCAAGATTTAAGTTGCGTCATATGGCAATACTAGGAGAATGCCATCACGTACATGGAGCACGGAGGTGAACACGGCATGACAGAAAAGCCACCGGAGTCTGTGAAACCAGTTGAGGAGAAGGTTCCCTTTAAGCCAAGAGCTCCTATCCCTCCTGACACCATTCTGATCGGCAAGAAGCCTGTAATGAGCTATGCAACGGCTGTTATGATGCACTTTCAAAGCGGAGCTAAGGAGTTGACTGTAAAGGCGAGAGGACGAGCGATCAGCAGAGCTGTAGATGTTATCGAGGTCGTGCGGAGGAGATTCTTCGGCGGAAAGCTTGCTGTGAAGGAGATCGCTATCGGGACTGAGGTTCTTGGCGAGGCAGCGGACACTAGAAACGTATCTAGCATCGAGATAAAAATCGAGAAGACCGAATAGTGCGCGTTCAAGCAGAGCGTTTCAACAGCTGCTAGGATACCCATCCCAAAGCGTGAAGTTTCCGTATTACTTTTTCTGCACACTCTTTGGGAGGCAGCTCTTTAGAATCTAGCGTCAGCTCTGGGTTGAGAGGCTCTTCATATGGCACCCCGACGCCTGGAACTGTTCTGCTAATCCTAGCGAACGCCTTCTCGTAGATCCCCTTAGGAGCATATGAAGATTCTATTCTCCGCTTCTCTCTTTCAATGCACAACTCCAAAGGGCACTTTAGGTAGATTTCAGCAAATCTAGAGATCTCTCTTCTACATCTGTCTCTGTATCTTCTTCGATTTCCTGTAGCATCTATTATTACATTGATATCTTCATCGGTCAGGTTCTTTGCAGTTAACGCAAGCGTCTTGTAGACGAAGTCTCTCTCCTCCTCGGTGTATTTCGGAGCTGGCGTGATACGCTTCCTTAGTTCGTCTGAGGAGAGAATTCGGCTCTTGACTTGACGCTTCAAAAGCCGTCGTTGTATCTCTTTTGCAACTGATGATTTTCCGCTTCCGGGCAAACCGGTGACCCAAACTGCCCATCCTTTTCCCAATGAAACCTCACCGAGGGACAGCCTGTCTGGAAACACCACGCTCTACGGCTTGTATTCCACTCGATAAGCATTATAGGTTTCGTAATCAAGTTTAACTGCTAGTGAGCAATTTGCGAATAACTGTAGGTAATCTTCAACTGGACGTTAATCAACAGTCTATGGAGGAATATCTGACAAAGTTATTCAACTCGCAGACGAGATTGATAGGGCTCAGGAAGTTGGGCGAGGGTTTTCATAATGCAGGCTTCCTTGTCATCGTAGAAGTTGGAGGAACGGAGAGAAGAATCGTGATGAGGATAGTTCGAGGCGATACAGGTTGGGGGCACGATTATCTAGGGGACAGGTGTGCGGTCCTTCTTCTTCAACATAGATTGTTTAATACATGTCCTGAGGGGACGTGTTGCCGTTCCTTTGATGTGGCGGGAATTCGGCGAGATGGGAGCATAGCGTCCATCGGAGACACAGTTGAGTTCTTCAATCTTGTTGAAGAGATTACAGAGGCTGAGGGCAAGCCCTACGTTGAGGACCTGTTCCGTATCGCTCAGACAGACAGCTTGACAGATAATGACATTGTTAGATGCAGCAAAGCCGCGGAGTTTCTGGTGAAGTTGCATTCAATGAAGATTAGAAATGACATACTCTACAAGAGGCATATCCGTGACTTGATCGGTCATGGCGAGATGTTGATGGGCGTGATCGACACATACCCTGACTTACGGCAACTTGACTTCACAACTCCTGAGGAAATAGCCGAGATGGAGATGAAGGCAGTCCTATGGCGAAATAGGATCAAATATATGGGGCATAGATTATGTCGAATCCACGGCGACTATCACCCCTTCGGAAACATAAGATTCAGGCAGGATAACTCCATGGTTGCACTCGACCTTTCAAGAGAGGAGTACGGAGAACCCGCTGATGATATTTCCGCACTCACAATGAACTATGTCTTCGTCAGCGTATGGCAGACTGGTAAGCTGGTGGATAGCCTTAGGAAATTGACTGAAATCTTCTTTGAGACTTACATAGGGAAGACTGGTGATGAAGAACTTTTGCGCGTGATAGCTCCTTTCTACGCTTTCAGAGGCTTCGTAGTCGCGCATCCCCTCTACTACCCAGAGTTGAATTCAAGCCAGAGGAGAACTCTTGTAACCTTCATAAGGAATGTCTTGGACTCAGAAGAATTCAACTTCAAGGAGATCTACTCATACCTGAAGGATTAGAGAAGGTGGTTGAGGCGAAGATGGAATCTAAAGTAAAGGATCCCTCATTGGCTCAAAAAGGAGAACTTTCGATTGAGTGGGCTGAGAGCAGGATGCCTGTTCTCATGAGAATCAGAGAAGAGTTCGCTGCTAAGAAACCCTTGAAGGGTATTCGTTTAGGAGCCTCCTTGCACGTTACTAAGGAGACAGGCGTTCTGATGCGAACGCTTTTGTTAGGAGGAGCTGTAGTCGCTCTTTGTGCTTCTAACCCTTTGTCGACGCAGGATGATGTTGCTGCTTCGCTAGCCTCAGACGGCGTGAAAGTCTATGCTTGGAGAAGGCAAACAGCGGATGAGTATTATTCCTGTATTAAGAAAGTGATTGAGTCAAGACCTACTGTCACGATAGATGATGGCGCTGACCTGACAGCTTCGATTCATGAAGCGAATCCTGACTTCATCAAGGATGTTTTGGGCGGGACCGAGGAGACAACGACTGGAGTCATACGGCTTAGGGCGCTAGCTGAATCTGGGAAGTTGCGATACCCTATAATCTCAGTGAATGACGCCTACACGAAGTACCTCTTCGACAATAGGTACGGCACTGGTCAGAGTACGCTGGACGGTATTCTGAGGTCGACGAGTGTGCTTCTCGCTGGAAAGACTATTGTCGTTGCTGGGTACGGCTGGTGTGGGAGAGGTATTGCCATGAGAGCTCGAGGGATGGGCGCGCAAGTCGTTGTAACAGAGGTCGACCCGGTGAGGGCTTTGGAGGCTCTTATGGACGGCTTCAGGGTCATGCCGATGGACGAGGCCGCTGAAATAGGGGATATCTTTGTTACCGCAACAGGGGATATCAACGTCATTAGGAAACAACATATGCTGAAGATGAAGAATGGAGCCATTCTCGGAAACGCTGGGCACTTCAACGTGGAGATAAGTCTTCCAGATTTAGAGTCGATTTCGATACGGAAGAGAACTGTAAGAAACAATGTTGATGAGTACAGCCTTACTGACGGTCGGCGACTATATCTTCTCTCTGAAGGCCGTCTTGTGAACTTGGCAGCGGCTGAGGGTCATCCTTCCGAGGTAATGATGATGTCATTCGCGAATCAAGCTCTATGCGTCGAATATATCGTTGCTCATGGAAAGGAGTTGGAGAAGACTGTTCATAAGGTTCCGGCGGAGATCGA
>CAYOZM010000035.1:0-10366 GCA_964408475.1 uncultured Candidatus Bathyarchaeia archaeon
ACTCTAGACAAGCAAAGGAATGTGGACTGGTGAAGGGAACTCCTATTGCAGCTGGAGCTGGGGATACTGCTGTAAGCTCTCTCGGAGCCGGCATAGTTGAGGTAGGTATGGCTTTCGATATTGCTGGAGCGGCTTCTGTGCTCTCAACGTGTGTTGACAAGTTCGTTCCCGATACGAAATACAAGACGATGTACCTAGCGAGGTCTGTTATCCCTGATCTCTGGTATCCTCAGGCCTACTTGAGCGGAGGAGGACTTTGCCTCAGGTGGTTTAGAGATGAGATAGCCACTGAAGAGAAAGCTGCAGCGCTTCGACAGAAACGCGACCCGTACTACGTGTTAGATGCAATAGCAAAGAAGGTTCCTCTAGGATCAGATTATCTTATCTTCATCCCTCATTTAGGAGGAAAGGTCTATCCGTATGATCCGAAAGTCAGAGGGTGTTGGTTTGGCTTCAGTTGGAGCCACAGGAAAGCACATTTCTACCGCTCAATCCTTGAGGCTGTGGCGTATGAGTACGGCTACTACTTGAGAATACTGAAGGATCTCTACCCAGACGTGAAGTTTACAGAGGTTAGAGCTGTTGGGGGAGGAGCAAGAAGCGACTTCTGGAATCAGCTGAAAGCAGACGTCTTAGGAATTCCTTATGCCAGACTGAATCGCCCAGAATTCTCTGTTCTAGGTTTAGCAGTGATAGCCGGTCATTCTGTCGGAGTATTCAAAGACATCAAGTCGACGATCAAAACTTTCGTAAGACCCGTAAGAAGAATAGAGCCTCGGTTAAGATATCGTCGGTACTACGAACAATACGTGCAACTCTACTTGAAGTTGTCAGAAGCTCTACAAGGCTGTTACGCAGAACTTTTCAATATCTCGATGAGAAAGAGGCCGTCATCTTCTAGGTGAAATGCTCACTCACTCCAGAGGAAGAGTGATAGGCTGTCCTGTTTTGAGTGACTCTGCTGCGGCCAATGTGAGCTCGAGAACTGCCCGCCCATCCTCTCCAGAGGCCATAGTCTCTCTATCGTTTACGATACAATCAATGAAATGTTTATCCTCCTCTAAATATCCCTCACTGAATCGGTCTCTCCAACTGGGAAAGAACGAAGAGTATGCTCCCTTTTCTTTCGTACAAGTCACGAGTGCGTGATGCTTCAGCTCGCCAACAAGCATAACGCCTTCCGTGCCAAGTATTTCAACTCGAGCATCATAACCGTATTTGGCGGGGCAAGCTCCATCGATCATACCTAAAGTCTTATTGCGAAATCTCAGAATCACTACGGATCTGTCGTAGAAGTTTTCATACTTTTCCTTGAACTCCGGTGCAGCCAAGGCTTCAGCCTCTGCGTACAATCTTTCCACCTCAGATTCCATGAACCATCTAGCCGTGTCGAAATCGTGACTATTGACTTCAGCGAGCATTCCGATGCTGGTCCTAGGATCACAAGCCCAAGCTGGCGGTAAACCGGGTCCTCTTCCAGTAGATTTGATGAGAGTCAGTTTCCCTATTGCGCCTTCTGAAAGCTGTCTCTTCGCCACTTGGAACTCTGGGCTAAATCTTCGCATAAACCCAATCTGCAGTACTACATGCTGTCTCCTTGCTACAGAGATCATTTCATTAGCTTGTTTCAACGTCAACGCCATGGGCTTCTCGCAGAATACATGCTTACTCGATTCCGCTGCATCAACCGCTATTCTTGCATGCGTAAAAGTGGGCGTTGAGATGCAAACAGCGTCCACTTCCTTGAGCCTTAAAGCATCTCTATGATCTGAATAGTAGAACTTGGCTCCCACTTCTTCAGCACATGCCTTTGCAGCATCAATATTTGTGTCAACAACCGCTACAATTTTTGTGCCTCGAAGCTTGAAAGCATAGTTTCTCGCATGAACCGTACCTGCGCGGCCGACTCCTACCAGAGAGATACCGACTTCTCTCAACGAGATGTTCCTCAGGGTTTGATTAACGATGAAAATGATAAAAGATTATTGACGTACCAGCTCAAACTAAGCTTAAATGGATCAGAACCTGATATGAGACCGAAGGGGTCTCCTCGTGAAGGCAGTGAGACTTTACGGTGCAGAGGATCTAAGAGTTGAGCAAGTTGAGAAACCGAGAATATCAGAAAACGAGATTCTTCTGCGCGTAAAAGCAGCGATGATATGTGCAAGCGACCTTCGCTCATATAACTACGGTAACGGTCGGATGAAACTCCCTAGGATACTAGGTCACGAGATCGCGGGGGATATAGAGGAAATCGGGTCGAATGTCAAAGCTTACTTCAAGTCTGGAATGAGGCTCACGTTGAACCCGAATATTTTTTGTGGAAGATGCGTCTTCTGCGTCACTGGACGGCATGAGCTTTGCGATGAAAGGCGTGCACTCGGATTTGACGTTGATGGAGGTTTCGCCGAATACCTCCTCATTCCATACGAGTCTATCAAAACAGGCGCGATTTGCGAAGTACCTGAAAGTCTCTCCTACGAGGAGGCAGCGGTGATCGAACCGATCTCTTGTTGCCTTCACGCACAAACCTTGGTTAGAATTGCACCCGGCGACACAGTTACTATTATTGGCGCTGGACCTATGGGAATTATGCATACAATGATGGCTAAAGCTCTCGGCGCGTCTAACATAATCGTGAGCGAGATCAGTGAACAAAGGCTGCAAACCGCAATTGATTTTGGAGCCAATATAGCAGTGAATCCCGCCAAAGAAGATCTTGCTTCCAGTGTCCTTGAGGCTACAGGAGGACGTGGGGCAGATGTGATCATCGTCGCGGTTGGTTCCCAACCTGCCTTAGAGCAAGCATTCGGATTAGTGAGCAAAGGAGGACGCGTCAGCTTCTTTGCTGGTTTGCCAAAAGGAAAAGAGAATGTGGCATTAAATGCGAATATCATTCACTACAAGGAGACTCTTGTATCCGGATCATTTGGATCGACGCCATACGAGTTCCATCAAACCATTAGGCTTGCGGCTTCCGGAAAACTGAACATGAAACCGATTGTAACTCACCAGTTTGGTTTAGATAGCGCATCTCAAGCGTTTGAAACAGCCCTATCCGGAAGAGCATTAAAGGTTTGTATGAATCCCTGAATTCCATCCGTAGAGAGACACGGATCATTACCTTCAGAGAAAGCCATATCTACTTGCGATTTTTCTTCTGGTTTTGTACTTGAGGGAATGATGTTGAGACCTAAAGTAGTTTTCATAACACTTGGGAAAGCGCCGTGGGTTGATGAGGAGAACGTAGAGGCTCTGAGGGGAGATGCTCTATCGGCGATCAGGAAACAGCCTGTCGATCTATGCGTTGTCGACGGAATCCCTTACAGTGTCGATCAAGTGATGGAAGCTGCTAGACTCTTTAGGAAGGAGGATGTCGACGCTGTATTGGTTTTTCATGCTGATTGGACCTATGGCGAGTTATATTGCGTCCTTGCGAGAGAGCTGTCTGAATATCCGATGATCCAGTGGGCAATTTACGGTTCGCCGAAATCTGTTATACCGCTACCAGGATTGTTCGAATCGGCAGGCAACATGATGCGCCTAGGAAAGAAGTTCTATCACGTAATCGGGGATCCCAGTAAGAAAGATATAGTCAAACAAATATTCAAACTGGCTAATGCTGCGGCGGTCGCGAAGAAGCTGAGGCGTTCGATTGTAGGCGTCGCTGGCGCATCCAACCTCGGCATGACCGATACAGCCTTCAGCGAGTTTCACATGCGAAGGCTGGTTCCCGGCATCCTTCACCTCGATACATCTGAACTATTGATATCATTCGAGAAGATTGATGAGAATGAAGCAAGAAGAATTGCAAAGGATGTGTCTAAGAAAGTAAGGAAAATAGAGGTCAGTGAGGAAGATTTGATCACCGCCGTCAGAGGCTATCTGGCGATGAAAGCTATGGTGGAGAAATACAAACCTGACGCTTTGACCATTCGAGAATGGCCAGAGGTCCCCATCAAAGAGTTCACTATCAGTCTGGGTTGCTCCCTTCTCTCAGAGGAGGGGAAAGTCGTAGTCAGTGAATCTGACATCTCAACTACCATAACATGGCTTGTCCTGAAGCTGCTCGCAGAGAAGCCTGTGTGGGTTGGCGAATTTGAATCTGTAGATCTGAAGAAGAATAGCGCTCTATTACTACATAATTGTGAAGCACCTTTCGACTTAGCTCGCTCTCGCGAAGAAATAACGTTGGCTAATACTGGCTTCGTCGAATGGTTCAGTGGTAAGAAAGGCGGGGTCAATGTTCAACTGGAACTCAAACCAGGCAGAGTGGCTATTATAAAGATATCTGGCCGCCCTGTTGACGATAAGATAAAGGCGATAGTTACTTGTGGGGAAGTTATGAGATCCCCAAAGCCGCCATCTGGAGGAACCACGAGAGCGTATGTGAAATTCGACGCGCCACTCAAGACTTTGATTGATACATGGGTCAAAGAAGGCTTTGAGCATCACATGCTACTAGCATATGCGGATGTCAAAGAGGAAATATTGGCGCTCTGCGATTTGTTAGGCATTGAAAAGATTGTAGTTTAGCCTTATTGCGTATATGAGAGAAACACAATCATCTCATGGCAATGGAGTCGTGCTACTCGAAACGCTAAAGCGATGAATCATCTTGGGAATAAAACAAATTCTTTATGCCGATGCGTACACTAAAAGAATCGCCAAGAGAATCTCTGAAGACTACAGGGTTCCACTGAAATTTCATAAGCTGCATAACCCGGTCTTCTACGAATGGAAATCGTTCTTGAGGAAACATCTTGGAATTAAGCCAAGAATAGAGCAGAAACTTCCTCCTAACACCTTTCTGCTCGGCGGCAATAGATGGCGTCATCATTACGCTCTTGTCCTATCCGACCTGCCAATAGTCGTCCTCGACGCCCACTCAGATATGAGCTACGATGAAATGGTGCTATTCTGCCTTGTACGTCCATACAACTGGATATACTTCAAACTTAAGCAAGGGACTGAAGTCCACCTGATCATTCAGAAATTCAATTCTCTGAAACGAACGGATGTGGTGGTTCCGAAAGAGAACCTCAAGAAATTTCGTCTATACTCTTTCGGCAAAGAGAACAACTTGGCCAGAATCAGTCTTCGTGTTCTAGGATCTGAAATCATAGAGGTCAAAGATCCGGAAGAATTGCATGAGCTCTTGGCTGAGAAAAACAAGGAGATCAGTTTAGACTGGGACATAACTCGCGTCATCTCTCAAGATAGAGTCGAGAAATTGACTGAGAAAATCGCCAGAGATGGTGATGTATGCGATATCTGGCTGGACGAGGGAGAGAAAGGTAAACGGAAGACCCTTGAGGAACAAACTCAGTGTTGCGCACGTATCTTCGAAATACTTGATAACAAGTAGTGATGAGCTGGCGTCTTACAACTCTCCAAAGGCTTTTGGATATTTACATCTTCTTATATGTAGTAGCCTCACGTCAAAGAGGAAATGGCAAGCTATTGATGGAGAACTGTGCTGATGAAAGAGCATGTTATTGGTCTGGATGTTGGAACGCTTGAAACTAAAGCCATGGTCTTCAATAGAGAAGGAAAGTCACTTGGAGAAGGTGCAAGAGAGCTAGGGATGTCGTTCCCTAGAGAGGGCTGGTTTGAACAGGATCTCGACGAGATATGGATCAAAACGGCATCCGCAATCCGTGATTCAATAGCAGGAGCGAGGGTCTCCTCAAAGGAAATAGCATGCATCTCGGTGACAGGGCAGAGAGAGACTGTCTGCCCAGTGAACAGAGAAGGAAAGCCCCTGCGTTTGGCGATGTCATGGCAAGATACGAGAGGGTGGGAGATCTGCAAAACCATACGTACAACAGTTGGGGCAGAGACCGTCTATAAGATTACTGGCCTACCTGTGAATACTATGCCGTCCGCTTCAAAGATTGTTTGGACAAAGAGAAATGAGCCAGAGATCTACAAGAAAGCTTGGAAATTTATCGGAGTGGTAGACTTCATAGTCTGGAAGCTAAGTAACGAATGGGTGACAGACTATTCAAACGCTAATAGAACGATGCTTTTTGACATACGCAAGCTTGACTGGTCGAATGAGCTTCTTCGAGAATTTGGTTTGGACAAGGAAAAGATGTTGGACTTGGTCAAACCAGGAACATCGGTAGGTACAATGACTGAAGAATCGTGCAAAAAGACAGGGGTGGATAGACACGTCTCCGTAATCTACGCTGGAGGAGACCAGCAATGCTCTGCGCTTGGAATAGGCATAGTGAAACCCAAAAGAGTCTCGTGTATTCTCGGAACTTGCACGAATATTGAGGCCTTCTCTGAGAGGATACCTTTTGATCCGAAGATGTCTTTGCAAGCTCAAGTTCACGTGATGCCCCATGCATATCTTTCTGAAGGAGGAATAGGAACAAGTGGAATAATCTATCGCTGGTTTAGAGATCAATTCGGACAAACGGAGTCTCAAGTAGCAAGAGAGTTGAATGAAGATCCTTACAAGCTTCTCGATCAAGAAGCAGCGACCGTGGAGCCTGGGTCGAATGGCTTATTGTTGATTCCTTACTTTGCTGGATCGCTCTTTCCATATTGGAATGCTGAGGACAGAGGCGTACTTATCGGATTGAGATTGGATCACACTAAGAAGCACTTCATCAGAGCAATATTAGAGGGAATAGCATACGAGTATCGAAGAATGGCTGAAGAAGCCGAGAGGGTCTCCAAGACTAAGATAGACACTGTCAGATTTATGGGAGGAGGAGCTAGGAGCCCTCTTTGGAATCAGATCTTCATCGATGTCCTAGGTGTAAAAGGGGAGATACCTGAAGTGACCGAGGCAGGAGCTTTCGGCGCATATATGCTGGGGGCTGTAGCTATTGGACGGTATCGCAATGTCCTCGAAGCCGCGGAGAAATCCGTCAAGTTGGGGAGAAAAATGAATCATGACTCGAATGCGCATGAACGATATAGCAAGTTTTACGGGATTTATAGGCAAGTTTACGATCGTATACAAAGTCTAGTCAATGAGATCTCTAGAATCGGCGTCCTATCATCTTGATGAATCTGAATTTGAAGTCGGTGAACAGGGTTCATCTCAATGTATTAGTGTTCCAGCTTTCCCAGCCAAAGCCTGTCTCGCAGATTCTAGTGAAGTAACTATCGCCTTTTTGCCTCCACTCTTGATGAACCTCATTGCTGCTTCAATCTTTGGTCCCATACTTCCAGGCGGAAACTGTCCATCTGCAAGATATCCTGCTGCTTGAGCGACAGTTATATCATCCAAGTCTTTCTGGTCTGGTCTTCCGAAGTTGATAGCGACCTTTCCAACGTCTGTAAGCATTAGAAGAATCTCTGCGCCGATCTCTCTAGCGAATAACTCTGCAGTCAAATCCTTATCTACCACCGCTTCAACACCTTCTAGGCGCCCATCCTCTCTAGCTATCACCGGCACCCCTCCACCACCCGAGGCGATCACAACAGTGCCGGTTTCGAACAGAGTCTTAATAGAGTCCCTTTCAACTATCGCGTTGGGCTGAGGTGAAGGAACAACACGCCTATACCCTCTCATCCCGTCATCGACGACAGTCCAATTCTTCTCTCTTCTTAGCCTTTCAGCTTCGAGAGCCGTATAGAAGGGTCCGATAGGCTTCGTGGGCTTCTTGAAGGCTATGTCGTTCTTATCTACTACTACTTGTGTAACCAAGGTAACGACAGGAAACTCTAGACCCGCTTTATGCATCTCGTTTCTTATAGATTGCTGTAGCATGTAGCCGATCATGCCTTGGCTCTCAGCTCCGCATACATCCAGAGGCATCGGCGGTAGGATGTCTCTGCATTTCTCATTCCTGAGAAGTATATCTCCGACTTGAGGACCATTACCATGTGTTATTGCAATTCGGTAACCGTCTTTCACTATCCTCACTATGTGTCTACAGGTCCTCTTAATGTTTTCAAGCTGTTCTTCAGCGGTTCCTTTCTCTTTATGCCTCAGAATCGCGTTGCCACCCAAGGCGACCAGAATCTTCTTCAAAGCCAACTCCTCACTCTTGGAGAAACTGATATTCACAAACAACTTCTCGCATGGGATGAGATAGACTTTTGTTTTTGGTGGAAAGATGACCTACAACGTTCCTATAATCTTGATTCTTACCCATATTTTGAAGTCGATAACTATCTGCTGTCGGACAGTCGGTTTGAGGCGGCAAAGGTTTATAGGACTGGGCGATTGTGTGAATATGGGTTCATATGAAAATCCGGTTCTGCAGTGCCTTTTTCGATGCTTTGGCCACTAGGAGTAGGCTGGATCTCGTCCTAGCCTTAAGGGATAGGCCGAAGTCGGTGGGAGAAATCTCGAAGGCCATTGCTGTGGAGAGAACGAACGTCTCGCATCAGTTGAGGCGGTTACGAGATTGCGGCTTCGTCTTTGAGACGAGAGAAGGGAAGAAGCGAATGTATTCTCTGAATAGGGAGACCGCTATTCCTATGCTTGATTTGGCCGAGATGCACGTCAAGAAATACTGCAAAGTGGAAAAGCTTGGAAGGTGTGCACAATGAATATGCTCAAGCTGTCGTCATCGGTTGAGATCAGCGTAACTGAATTCATTGATAGATTGCTTGAAGTTTCATTGGGCAAAGAGTGGAGAGCGGGATAAATATGGGTGTCATGAAAGAAGGAAATTTGAAAGGCTCAGAAGTCTATGATGAACATGCTTCACTTCCTTTTGAGTCGAAGTTTTGGCCGATCAAGAGGTATCTGGATATATACAACAAGTCTCTTGCAGACATTGAAGCGTTCTGGGACGAGGAGGCTAGAAAACTATCATGGTTCAAAACATGGGACAAAGTTCTGCACTGGGATCCCCCGTTTGCAAAGTGGTTTGTAGGCGGGCAGCTCAATGCATCCCATCTTTGTATTGATGTTCACGTTAAGACTTGGCGTCACAATAAGGTTGCATTGTATTGGGAGGGAGAGCCTGGCGATACTAAGACTTTGAGCTACTCAGATCTCTATAGAGAGGTTAGTAGATTCGCTTCAGTACTCCAGAATCTCGGTGTCAAAAAGGGCGATAGAGTGGCTCTGTATCTTCCGATGACACCTGAGCTGCCGATATCGATGTTGGCATGCGCAAGGTTAGGGGCTCCTCACACAGTCGTCTTCTCAGGATTCAGTGCTGGTGCTCTCGCAGATAGAATTAATGATACTCAAGCCAAGGTTCTCGTCACGGCTGATGGAAGCTTTAGGAGAGGCAAACTCATACAACTGAAGAATATAGCTGATGAAACCCTAGTCAAAACACCGTCTGTGGAAAAAGTCATAGTAGCTAGGCGAGCCGGTATAGACGTTGAGATGAAGGAAGGAAGAGACTTCTGGCTTCAAGATCTACTCAAGAACGCTAGACTGTACATCAAGCCTGAGCCAGTAGAGTCCACGCATCCTTTATACATACTCTACACATCTGGAACGACTGGGAAGCCGAAAGGTATTGTTCACAGCACTGGAGGATACATGGTCTTCAACCATTCAGTGTACAAATGGGTCTTCAACATACAGGAGGATACTGTCTACTGGTGCACAGCTGACGTAGGCTGGGTAACGGGGCATAGCTCTATAGTCTACGCTCCATTGAGCCATGGAGCATCCATAGTCATGTATGAAGGCGCTCCAGATTACCCAACGCCAGCGAGATGGTGGGAGATAGTCGAGCGGTATAGAGTTACAACGCTCTACACATCACCGACCGCAGTTAGACTGTTCATGAAATACGGGGATGAGTGGCCTGAGAAACACGATCTCAGCAGCCTGAAAGTCTTAGGAAGTGTCGGCGAACCGATAAACCCTGAAGCGTGGTCTTGGTACTTCGAACATATAGGCGGAGGAAGATGCCCCATAGTTGATACATGGTGGCAGACAGAGACTGGCGGAATAATGGTCTCGCCAGCGCCTGGAATAGAACTGGTTCCGCTCAAACCTGGATCAGCGACTTTGCCGCTCCCAGGCATAGATGTTGATGTCGTCGACGAGAATGGAAAACCGGTTCCTCAAGGGGCTAGAGGATACTTGGTCATTAAGAAACCTTGGCCTGGAATGATGCTGACTATCTATGGCGACCCAGAAAGGTACAAGCAGACTTACTGGTCAAGATTCTTGGGCGCTTACTTCACTGGAGACTACGCTATCAAGGATCCTGAAGGCTATCTCTGGATTCTTGGAAGAGCGGACGACGTTCTGAAAGTCGCTGGACATAGACTCGGAGCGGCGGAACTTGAAAGCGCCGCTGTATCGTACCCAGCTTTAGCTGAAGCAGCTGTGATCGGAAAGCCAGATCCGTTAAAAGGAGAGAGCATCGTCATCTTCGCTATACTGCGGCAAGGCTACGAACCATCTGAGAAACTGACG
>CAYOZM010000036.1:0-9372 GCA_964408475.1 uncultured Candidatus Bathyarchaeia archaeon
TCGGCTACGTGAGAGAATACATCTTGAAAAGCAGCGACCTAGATGAAGCTTATCTTCGATGGACTGCAAGATACAGGCCAAGATTCATCTCAGAAGATTTTATTCTGTAATTCGAAGTTCTATCTATAACTTTAGATAGGCTCGCCGTTTTCAGCTGACCTATGGCTCTAAGCCTTCAGGAACCTTAAACTCCCCTAAGGGGTATTCCCGGATCATCTTCTCCTCGATCCATTTAAGGGAGTCCAGAGGTGTCATCTGCCAGCCTATGGGGCAGGTGGAGAGCATCTCCACGAAAGAGAAACCCAGCCCTTTCTCCTGAGTCTTGAAGGCACGGATGACAGCGTTCTTGGCCTTCAATATGTTTCGGACACTGTTCAGCGCGACCCGAGCCACGTATGAATTCTTCGATACGCTAGCTATAACCTCAGCCATATTGATGGGATAACCAGTATAGCTTGGATCTCGGCCGGAAGGATAGCTTGTAGTCTTCTGACCGATCAATGTTGTGGGCGCTGCCTGCCCTCCTGTGGCACCGTAGACAGCGTTGTTGATCATGAATACGGTAATCTCCTCGCACCGTAGGGCAGCATGCATCAATTCAGCCAACCCTATTGCTGCAGAATCTCCATCCCCCTGATAAGCGAAGACGAGACTGTCTGGAAGCGCCCTCTTAAGACCAGTGGCTACTGCTGGAGACCTCCCATGAGCAGATAGAACCATGTCGAAGCGATAGAGACGCCAACTTCGCACAGAGCAGCCAGCAGAAACGATGCCGATAACCTTTTCAAAGATCCCCAACTCATCGATAACTTCTCCAACAAGCCTATGAGCTACGCCGTGAGTACATCCAGGGCAGTAGGGCATCGCTGCATCGCTCATGGAGCTGGGCCTCGTGAACAACTTCGTCATAGAGTACCCTTCCTCTCGTACACTTCAACTAACTCACGATAGACTTCTTGAGTTGATGGAACCCACCCTCCGCCAAGCCCGAAATGAAACACGGGCACATCCCCGTGCCTCGCTAAAAGGACATCCTCAAGCATCTGCCCAGCATTCATCTCCACCACAAGGTACGCTTGAATCTTCATCTGAGGTACATCAAATGCCTGCCTCGGGAAGGGCCATAACGTAACAGGGCGGATCAACCCTACCTTCAATCCTTCCATACGTGCCTTCAAGACTGCATCCTCTGAAATACGGGCTGACGTGCCGAACGCTACTACCACGAGTTCCGCATCATCTAAGAACTGGGACTCCCACCTTGCCTCCTGAGCCTCTACAGATGCATATTTACTCTTCAACTCGAGATTAAGAGCGATCAACTCTTCATCGGTATATGGTGCTGCCAATACTAGATTGCGGGCTCGGCCTTTTGCACCTCTAACAGACCAAGGCTTCGGCGGTAATTGATTCGGGTCTATAGGGTCAGCTAGAGCCACAGGCTCCATCATTTGACCCAACATCCCATCACAAAGGATCATTACGGGATTGCGGTACTTGTCCGCGAGCGTGAAAGCGTCGAAGGTTAGGTCTGCCATTTCCTGTGCGGAGGCAGGAGCTAGGACGATAACGCGGTAGTCGCCGTGACCACCACCTCTTGTAGCTTGAAAATAGTCTGCTTGAGACGGTCTGACTCTCCCTAACCCTGGACCAGCGCGCATCACGTTCACTATAAGGCAGGGAAGTTGCGCAGCTGCGAGGTGGGATAAGCCTTCCTGCATCAGGCTTGTCCCTGGGCCGGATGAAGCTGTCATAACCCTTCCGCCTGCAGCCGCTGTTCCATATACCATACTGATAGCCGCTATCTCACTCTCACTTTGAAGGAAAGTACCGCCGACCTCGGGTAGGCGGCGGGCCATATACTCGAAGAGCTCGCCCTGAGGTGTAATGGGATATCCGTAGAAGAAACGGCAGCCAGCCCTTACGGCGGCTTCACCAAGAGCTTCATTCCCTGAAAGTAAACATATCTCGCTCATCAGACTTCCAACCGTGCTCTTGAGTGGTTGAACATCTCCATCTCGATGGCAACCTCGGGGCATATAAGCGCACAGAATCTGCAGCCAGTGCATTCTTCTATACCTCGAACTACTGCATAGTGGTAGCCCCTAGAGTTTGTTTCAGCGGAGAGTTGGATGATCCTCTTTGGACACACATAGCTGCAGTAGCCACATGCCTTACAGAGTTCAGCGTCGATTTGAACGCAAATTTTGCCCAGTTCTCGATCCCATCCTTATGGAGACGAACTCGCAGCCGCGTCGTAGTGCTTCTCCATTTAGCGAGAGCATCTCCTTCCGTCTTTCTGACAGAACCTTCTCCAAGGCTTTCACCATTGAATCCAAGTGAAGCGTAGGCTTGACTTTGGCAAAAGCGCCTAGAGCAACCATATTGGCTACACGAACATCCCCCAACTCCTCAGCTATCCGATTGGCTTGGACACTAGCCGTTGTAACATCACTCCTAATCACTTCACGCTTGACTAGCGAACTGTTTACGAGGATGCATCCTCCAGGTTCAACAGTGGATTCAAAGCGATCTAGCGAAAGGAGGTTCATAGCTATCAGACTGGAAGGAGTGGTGACGTATGGAGATCCTATTCTGCTGGTGGAGATTGTCACCATACAGTTTGCTGTCCCACCGCGCATCTCAGGTCCGTAGGAGGGAAGGCAGGTTACATTTCTTCCCTCAAATAAGCCAGCATAAGCCAAAAGCTTTCCCATAAGAACGACTCCCTGCCCTCCAGAGCCAGCTACTATGATCCGCTCTTCCCATCTTCCCCTGTCGCTAACACCTGATGCGGGTCTCTTGGAGCGGTCTTCCTTGCTTGAAAGAGGTTCTTCAGGTCTTGTGCCTACGGTTTCTTGAATCATAGAGCACATCAAGAACACTAGAACACGCCCTTAATCAGATTATCTTCACTTTCAAGTTGTTCCAAGTCGTCCTCAGCGCATCCTACCGAATTGACGCATACTTCTCCGTTATGTTCGCTGAGCTTCCGATGCGTCGTTGAACTATCCCCAAAGCGTCGTACTCGATTGGTTGCACATAGAGAATTACTGCAATTCGCCTGTAGCCTAGTGTCATTCGATACACCGTGATCGGTTGCTTGATGAATATAGAGTTGGATATGTGCGAGGCTGGTATATATAGAAGGTGCATCTTCGTAAAGAAATCTTGGAAGCTTTGGAAAGGTTTTGGGAAGAGCGGAAGAAGCTGATCGAGATAACTAGGGGAGCAGTGTGAAAGCTTATGATTGAACAGCTCCAGAGTAGAGATAGGAGTAGGCAGAATGTCGGCTGGGTTAGGCGGATACGCTGGGAAGATACTTCATATCGATTTGACTAGAAAGGAAGCTGTCAGGAAGGATCTCGATTTTGAGGTGGCGAAGAGGTTCATTGGGGGGCGCGGCCTCGGCGGAAAGATCCTCTATGACCTGTTGAAGCCGAAGACTGACCCCTTAAGCCCTGACAACATCCTAGTATTCGCGACAGGCCCTTTGACAGGAACAACAGCTCCAGGATCGAAGATGAGTCTGGTTGCCAAATCGCCTTTGACCAGTGGGTATGCTGACTCAACTATAGGAGGCTTCCTCGGCGCGGAGATAAAGTTCGCTGGATACGACGCCATCGTGATCCACGGCAAGAGCCTGAACCCAACCTACATCTGGATAGAAGATGGCTCTGTCCGTTTTCGAGACGCGGTCAACCTCTGGGGTAAAGGATGCTTCACTACAGAGACCGAGATCAAGGAGGAGCTTGGAGACAAGAAGGTTAGAGTAGCCTCCATAGGTCCTGCTGGAGAGAGGCTGGTCAAGATCGCGTGCATCACCCATGAATATGGCAAGCAAGCTGGGAGGTGTGGTCTCGGCGCTGTCATGGGCTCTAAGAACTTAAAGGCTTTGGCTGTGAGGGGAACTGGAGAGATCGGTCTAGCTAGGCCTGACGAGTTCAAAGAGCTGGCAGATGAGACGCGGCGTGCGATTCTAGCGAATCCTGATGCTTTGAAAGTCTGGCGGGAGATGGGAACTGCTCATCACGTTATACACTCAAATGAGTGGGGCGCCTTACCCACTAGGAACTATCAGAGCGGGGTTTTCGAGAAGGCGGAAGATATCAGCGGAGAAAGGATGAAGGAGACTATAGTTCTCTCGAACAAAACATGCTTCAGTTGTCCAGTAGCTTGTGGGAAGTGGAGCGAGGTTAGAGAGGGATTGTACAAGGGGACCGCTGTTGAAGGACCTGAGTATGAGACGATAGCGATGCTAGGCTCCAACTGCGGCGTAGGGAGCTTGGAGACGATAGCGAGGGCGAACTACCTTTGTGACGATCTAGGGATTGACACGATCTCGACGGGCAATGTAGTTGCTTTCGCTATGGAGTGTTATGAGAAAGGAGTGATCGACAAGACTGATACAGGCGGCTTGGACTTGAGGTTCGGGAACGCAGAAGCGTATCTACGCGTCATCGAGATGATAGGCATGAGAGAAGGTTTAGGAGCAACCCTCTCGGAAGGCGTGAGAAAATCAGCTCAAGCGTTCGGTAAGGGCTCTGAGAGGTTTGCGATGCATTCTAAAGGGCTTGAGTGGTCGGGTTATGAATGTAGAGGGGCGCCTGGCCAAGCGCTAGCATACGCCATAGTGGATAGAGGAGCTGACCACAATAAGGCATGGTGCACAGACTTCTTCATAGAGCCTTGGAGGTACACGATCGAAGGGAAGCCGGAGATGGCTGCTAAGATTCTCTACCATAGATCCGCATGCGACATGTTGGGAATATGCAGGTTTGTCGCATATATGGTCGGTTCGAGAGCGTTCATGGTTGGGCTTGAACCTTTCGTCAAGATGCTTTCTGCTGCCACAGGCTGGTCGGTGGCGGAGTCTGACATATTGAGAGCCTCGGAAAGAGTCTACAACCTCAATCGAGCTTTCAACATTAGGGAGGGCTTCACTAGAGAGCATGATAGTGTTCCATCCAGATGCTTCGATGAACCCGTTCCCTCAGGACCGACTGAAGGAAGAAGATTGACAAGACAGCACTTCGAGCATATGCTTGAAAGGTTCTATGAGGTGTGTGGATGGAACAGGTTGACTGGGTTTCCGACGAGAAAGAAGCTCGAAGAGCTGGATTTGAGGGATGTAGCTGAAGAGCTTGAGAGAATGGGCAGACTGTAGCTAGAAAATTTTGTCGCCGCTGCTCTCTCTATTAGACAAGCTTTAAGGAAGACTTGGTCCGCGTGGAATGTGGCGGGAATCCGGCTTCCTGAGCGCCTTCAGCTTTCTTCTGGCGTCTTCTTCCTTTTGATGATCGTATCCCATATCGCAAGAATGTCCTCGGCTTGGCGATAGTTTGCGTAGTCGATCATCTTCCCGTCGATTGATATTGCCCCGGCCCCCCGAGCCTGAGCCTCCTTGAAAGCAGCGACAACCCTCTTGCAGTACTCAACCTCCTGCTGAGTGGGCGAGAAGACCTCGTTCACAGGTTGGATCTGGTTAGGATGTACTAAGAGTTTCCCGCAGAATCCAAGTTGCTTCGCAGCCTTCGAGTCGCGGATTAAACCTTCCCTATCTATGATATCGATGAAGACTGTATCTACCGCAGATATGCCTGCCGCTCTTGCGACGAGTGCAATGTATGCACGTGGATAAGAGAGCTCAACCCCTTCCTTTGAAAGCTTCACTCCGAGGTCTCGGGTGAAGTCGACTGCGCCGAAGCTGAGGCCAGCAACACGTTTGCTCGCGAATGCAACTTCAGCCGCATTGAGAACACCTTTAGCGGTCTCCAAGATCGGAAGTATTACGATGCTTCCAACTCTGAGGGCTTTCTGCTTCTCAATCCTCTCAAGGATAGCCTCAACTTCAAGGATGTCTCTCTTGGATTCAGCCTTGGGTAACACTATGCCATTGAGTCCCTCGCAGACCGACTCTTCGAGATCTTGACCTGTAAGACCTGTAGTAAGACCATTCACCCTAACGAATACCATAGATCCCCCTTTACAGGCTATTTCGATCCCATCACGGACGAAGACGCGTGCAGTCTCCTTATCTTCCATAGGCACAGCATCCTCAAGATCGATGATTATTGCGTCAGCATCTAAGGTCCCGGCTTTATGCAGCATTCGCATATTGTTCCCTGGGACGAAGAGCATAGTCCTTAAGAGGAACATGGTTTTCACCGAGGCTATCTTCTGAAGATCTTGATCAGAGCTGCTCCAAGCTCCTCGGGTTTTTCGACGACAGTGGCGCCTGCTTCCTCCAATGCCTTCATCTTGCTCTCAGCTGAACCCCTGCCCCGTTCGATTATCGCGCTCGCGTGTGAGAAACGGATCCCGGATCTCGCAGTCGCTCCGGCAATGTACGCGACCAAGGGCTTCGTAAACTTTCCTTCCTTGATCACCTCAGCCGCCTCCTCCTCAGCCGACGTTCCTATCTCCCCGAACATAGCTACAGCTTGGGTCTCCTTGTCATTTTCAAAGAGCATGAGAAGCTCAGGCGAAGGTAAGCCCAGTATCGGCTCACCTCCCATATGTACCGCGGTGCTAACTCCAAGCCCGACTTGAGCGATGACCCAGGACACAGTGGTCGTCTGCCCCCCACTCCTCGAGATCACACCAACCGGCCCCGGTTTAAAGGCCTCACAAGCCATCTCTACAGAGCCTCCGATCCAACCTGCAACAGCCTTGCCGGGGCTGATCAGCCCGAATGAGCCTGGACCAACTATCTTTGCGCCCTTCTGCTTCGCATAGGCCACCATCTGGAGTATGTCATGGAGAGGAACACGTTCGACAGGCATTACTATCAACTTGATCCCAGCATCAACTGCCTCCATAACCGCGTCCTTGACAAAGAGGCCGGGCACGAATGTGACGCTGGCATCAATATCGCCGCATCTGCTCTTCGCCTCCTCAACTGTATTGAATACTTTGACGCCCCAGACCTCGCTTCCGCCCCGGCCTGGTGTAACACCGCCCACGATCTTTGTTCCATACTCCATCATGAACCTGACCCGAGCGCTTCCTTCGCGCCCAGTTATTCCTTGGATCAGGACTCTCGTGTTCTCGTCAAGTAGAATCGCCAAATCCAATTCCTCGTTCTTCTAGTCTTTCCCTCTGGGCATTGGGATGTGAAGCTTCAAGCCTTTTCGGCCTTTGAATTCGCATTGGAGCTCACAAGCCAGACACTCGATGCAGAGCCTTTTCGCTTCTTCCGGACTTACGGATAAGATGGGCTTCCCATCACGGATCCTTAAGATCGCCCTCCCATAGAGGCTGCATGCCTTAACGCATGCGTAGCTCTTGCATTCTTTGCACTTGCTGTGATCTATTGTGACCCTACCAGTTTTGAAGTCGAACTCGTACATTCTTTCCATCTAGCTCTTGGACCTCCTGTAATCCTCGACCATCGATTTCATCCTTTCCGCAAGAAAGTCGACGTCATACACATGCTGGCGTCCGTAGAGTTCAAGTCTGATCGGAAGATCTTTGAGGCCTTCTTCCAGTATCTCCAGAGCCTCCTTCTCTTTGTTGCCCGCCAAGAGAACTATCACTGGAAAGCCTGGTCTGTCCTTCAGGTCCTCTCTGAAGGCTTTGACGAGCCCGTGCGCGTGATGCCACTGCTCTTGGCTCGCTATACAAGCACCTGACAGGAAGTACCCTTCAATACCGGGTTGAGAAAGGATCAGCTTCGCTATTCTGTAGACCTTCGAAGCAGTTGGGTTTCCGCTCGTGTCTGCGTAGTTTGCGATCTTGAGCCCGTGTCGAGATAGAGCATCAGCCCCAAGCAATGCTCCTCCTCCGCCTATTCCGTGATAGCCTACATACCCCTGTTCCTTGATCTCAGGGACCATCTGCATGAAGTAGGCTACTCCACGATAGTCGCTCTCCTCGATCTTCCAAGCAATCGTATCAAGTTCTGAAGGCGGTCTGTCACCCTCCCTCGCAACCTCTATTCCAAGATCAGGGTGGCGAGGAACAGCTGAGTCATCGATCAGAACGCGGCAGTCCGCAGCAACTATCTTTCCGTCCTCGGTCAAAACCAAGGGGTTGATCTCCACTGTACGGGCTTCATATCTTCTAAAGACCTCGTAAGCATTCCTAATCACATTTCCCACATCCGCGAGAAGTTCAGCTGGAACTCCAACCTTCAAGGCCAAGTTGTACCCATCATAAACTCTCACCCCCAGGAAGATATCTACGACAAGGCTTGAGATCTTCTCAGGCGACTTCGCTGCAATCTCCTCAATCTCAACTCCACCCTCTGAGGCGAACATAACGACTGGCGCCTTGACCTTGTAAGAGTCGTTCACGACCACGCCGACGTAGAACTCTCTGTCCACATTCAACTTCTCCTCGATCAGCACCTTCTCAACCTTCAAGCCTTTGATGGTCATCGAGAGGATGCTGGCGGCCATGTCCCTGGCTTGCTCAGGGTTCTCGGCGAACTTCACACCGCCTGCCTTGAACCTTCCACCAACCCAGACTTGTGCCTTGACCGCGACGGGCTTCCCGATGCGCTCCGCGATCTTCTGCGCTTCTTCAGGGTTGGAAGCAACCTCCCCGAGGGGGATTGGGATTCCAACCGACTTGAGAAGCCCCTTCCCATGATACTCGAAGAGCCTGACCGTAGCTAATCCCTCCAAACTCTACATGAAGATACATTCTAGTTTGCAGGCTTTTCAAAATAAAACGTTGTGGGGATTGGGATCTTCGGAATGCCTCTTTCTCAACCTTGTCAACATCCATGCATTAGCTAAATACTATCAGGATTTGCAATCGCTATTAAGCGACTTGGCCTTGAACAACTACTCTAATCTTACCTATGAAACACTTGATGATAGCGCCCATACTTTCTAGCTTCATCTATCATCGCCAAAATATTTTCAGTCTTCACGTTACTATGTAGTGAATTGCTGTCAGCAAGAATAAATCCGCCGCCTCTCGCCGCGGTATCGATACATCTTCGCACATCCCTACGAACATCTTCTTCTGATCCGAAGGGCAGAACATAGGCGCAGTCTACGTTGCCTCTTAGAAAGATCTTGTCTCCATAGCGTTTCTTAACGTAGCCTAAATCCATAACTTTCGGTTCTATAGGATGGAGCCCGTCTATGCCTAGATTGATCAATTCTTCAAGGATCGGGTATAGGTTTCCATCCGAATGCCTCAAGAAGGGCACTCCTCGCCTGTGACATTCATCTATTAGCTTTTTCGTATACGGAAAGAAGAAATCCTTAAAGACTTTTAGCGGGAAGAATGGGCCTTTCCCTTCGGCAACATCGTCACTATCTGCGATTACGTCCACTCCTCGATCGAGCATTCGTTTAACTATCTCGATATTCGTCTCAGCAACCTTCTTTATCAAGCTCCTAGCGAAATCCGGAT
>CAYOZM010000037.1:0-9162 GCA_964408475.1 uncultured Candidatus Bathyarchaeia archaeon
TCTCGACAAACTTCTTCAATAGAGTCGACTCCAGAGCGCACCTACTGCACTACCCGCAGAGCCCTGCAGTGAAAACGAAACCTATGGAGATAATCAATTATGATGACAGACCTTGCGGTCAGAACTGCGTTGTAGCAGTTCTCTCATTTCAAGGATACAATATGGAAGACGCGATAATCTTGAACAAATCCTCGGTAGATCGAGGTTTGGCGAGATCAACGTTCTTCAGGATCTATGAAGCTGAATGCAGACAGTACTTGGGCGGGTTGAGAGACAAACTTGAGGTGCCTGAAGCCGGTATAAGAGGGTATAGAGGAGACAGATACTACAGGCTCTTGGAAGAGGATGGAATAATATCTGTCGAATCGCCTGTCACTGGAAACGCGGTCCTGATAGGTAGAACGAGCCCGCCAAGATTCCTAGAAGAGTATAGAGAGTTCGAAGTTAGAGGGCCTACGAAGAGAGATTCATCTGTATGCATGAGGCCGTCGGAATCGGGTGTAGTCGACCTAGTCTTCATGAGTGAGTCTATCGAAGGTAGCAAGCTTGTGAAGGTCAAAGTGAGAGACCTAAGGATTCCGGAACTCGGAGATAAATTTGCATCTCGACACGGGCAGAAAGGGGTGATCGGTCTTCTTGTTCCAGGGGGGGATATGCCGTTCACAGAGGAAGGGCTGGTTCCTGATATCATAATAAATCCGCATGCAATACCGTCGAGAATGACGATTGGGCAGTTCGTGGAATCTATTGCAGGGAAGGTGGCTGCCATTAGAGGAGAAGAGGTCGATGGAACACCGTTCAGCAATGAGGATCCAGATTCACTGCGGCAAGCCCTTCTGAATCTCGGATTTCAATACAGCGGCCGGGAAGTATTATACAATGGGATCAGCGGCGAGAAGCTTGCTGCAGACATCTTCACGGGCGTAGTCTACTATCAGAAACTGCATCACATGGTTTCAGATAAGATGCACGCTAGAGCTCGAGGCCAAGTCCAGATGTTGACGAGGCAGCCTACAGAAGGAAGAGCGCGAGGAGGAGGACTGAGGTTCGGAGAGATGGAGAGAGATTGCTTAATCGGTCACGGCGCCTCAGCTCTTCTTAGAGATAGACTTCTCGAGGAATCTGACAAATACATAGCCATCGTCTGTGAGAACTGTGGGCTCTTAGCTTATCATGACATCAAACAGAACAAGTACGTGTGCAGGATCTGCGGCGAGAAGGCGGTTATCTCTCCAGTAGCGATGTCTTACGCTTTCAAATTACTTATACAAGAGTTAATGGCTCTCGGAATCGCGCCGAGAGTGAGAGTCGAGGAGCGTGCGTAATATGGCATTTCTAAGGGAAGAGACGTACAAAGTGATAAACAGCATCGGTTTCTCCTTGCTCTCTCCGAATGATATAAGGAAGCTTTCGGTAGTTGAGGTTCAGACTGCAGACACCTACGATGAAGATGGTGTCCCTATAGTCTCGGGCCTCATGGATGGAAGGCTTGGGACACTTGAACCTAGACAGAAATGCAAGACTTGCGGCAACACTGCTGCAGCCTGTCCTGGGCATTTCGGACATATAGAATCGGCTGAACCGGTAATACATGTCTCGTTCGCAAAATTGATTCATAAACTCCTCTCAGTGACATGTCGAAATTGCGGTCGAATCCTCCTTTCACCTGAAAAGATCGAACACTACAAAGAGAAGATGGCTGAAGAGGAGAAGAGGCTTAACACAGTTCCAGACATATTCTTCGAGACTATAGCTAAAGATGCAAAGAAGACTCAGGAATGTCCGCACTGCGGGACAAGGCAGCACATCATAGAACACGTCAAGCCTACATCATATCATGAATTGATTGAAGCTGGCGCTCCGAAACTCACCCCCAGCGCAATACGTGAAAGACTCGAGAGGATACCGGACGAAGACTTAAGAATCCTCGGTATGGACCCTCAAGCAGCTAGACCAGAGTGGGCTATTCTCCAAGTTCTACCTGTCCCACCTGTCAGCGTTAGGCCATCCATCACCTTGGAATCAGGCATCCGCTCCGAAGACGATCTTACCCACAAGCTTGTCGATATAATCAGAATCAATCAGAAATTGAAAGAAGCATTAGAATCTGGAGTTCCAGTCAACATAATACAGGAGCTGCATGAACTTCTCCAATATCATGTAACAACATACTTTGACAATGAAGTCTCAGGTCTACCTCCTGCAAGGCATAGATCAGGAAGAGCATTGAAAACAATCTGCCAAAGATTGAAGGGGAAGGAAGGGAGATTCAGAGGAAACTTGTCCGGGAAGAGAGTGGACTTCTCAGCTAGAACAGTGATATCTCCAGACCCGAATCTGGACATAAACGAAGTTGGGGTCCCGGTCGACATAGCCGCGAGACTCACTATACCTGAGAGGGTAACCGAATGGAACTTGGAGGAGATGAAGAGACTAATCAAGAACGGACCTGAACAATATCCAGGAGCTCTATACATCGTCAGGCCAGATCAAAGAAGAGTTAGACTGGAATTCGTTGCGGAGAGGGAAAGCCTCGCAGAGGCTATTCAGCCGGGATTCATTGTCGAGAGACACATTCGAGATGGAGACATCGTCCTCTTCAATAGGCAACCTTCACTCCACAGGATGTCCATAATGGCTCATAGAGTTAGGGTTCTACCATACAAAACCTTCAGATTGAATCCATGCGTATGCCCGCCGTATAACGCGGATTTCGATGGGGATGAGATGAATCTGCATGTACCTCAAGGTGAGGAAGCTCGAACTGAAGCTAGGCTTCTAATGCAAGTTCAAGATCAGATCTTATCCCCAAGGTATGGTGGACCTATCATCGGAGCTATAAGAGACTCACTAAGTGCAGCTTACCTCTTAACGAGCAATTCAACTCGATTGACTAAGGATCAAGTGAGTCGACTCCTTGTAGCAGCCAATTATGAAGGTCCACTACCTGAACCGGCTGTAAGGAGACCTAGAGAACTCTGGACTGGAAAGCAGATCTTCAGCCTCTTCCTTCCGAAGGGATTCAATTTCGTCTCCAAATCGAATATCTGCAGTTTCTATGAGTGCACTGAATGTAGAGAAGAGAAATGCCCATATGACGCTTATATCGTGATAAAGGACGGCGTTCTGGAACAGGGCGTAATCGACAAGGCCTCGATAGGAGCGGAGAAGTCTGAAAGCCTATTTCATAGAATAGTGAAGGACTACGGGGCCAAGGCTGGAAGAGAATTCTTGAATTCGATCACGAAGCTACTTGACAGATTCATGACGTCGAGGGGATTCACTTACGCGATGGATGAGCTTGACATACCTAGCTCAGTTAAGCAGAAGATACAGAGCGCGATAGGCAAGGCTGAAGATAAAGTCAACTCTCTAATCGAAAGCTATAGAAACAGAACTCTAGAAAGGCTCCCAGGGCAATCACTCGAAGAGTCTCTAGAGATCTACATAATGAATGAACTCTCAAAAGCTAGAGATCTAGCTGGAGAATACGCTGACGAATATTTCGAGATGGACAATGAAGGCGTTATCATGACGAGAGCAGGCGCTAGAGGTTCGATGCTGAATATCGGCCAGATGACCGCTTGTGTAGGACAACAGTCAATCAGAGGAAAAAGGATCTTACGCGGGTTCAGGAATAGAGCTCTTCCGTTCTTTGAACCGGGAGACGTTGGAGCTGAAGCTAGAGGGTTCGTCTATTCATCGTACCGCGACGGTTTAACACCAATAGAGTTCTTCTTCCATGCAATGGGTGGAAGGGAAGGTCTCGTCGACACAGCTGTCAGAACGCAGCAGAGCGGATACATGCAGAGAAGATTGATAAACGCTTTGGAACACTTGCGAGTTGAGTACGACGGTACTGTAAGAGATTCTCGAGGCAACATAATCCAATTCAAATACGGAGAAGACGGCGTGGACACTGCGAAGAGCGACCACGGAAAGGCTGTAAACATTGAGAGGCTCGTCGATAGAGTTAAACTGGCCGTTCAGAAAGGGCCGAGGGCTAGCGCTCAGTACGTGATCAGGAGGGTGAAAGAAGCTGAGAAGGAGATGACGCCTTTGCTAGTTAACGAGTTGAAGAGGACTCTAGTCGACGCGAAGCTGACGAAGAAGGCTGTTGACGAGGTGATCTTCCAAGTTACTGACAATTACAGGCGGTCTCTCGTCGAGCCCGGCGAGGCAGCGGGCATCGTCTCAGCCCAGTCGATTGGTGAACCCGGAACACAAATGACTCTAAGAACATTCCACTTTGCAGGAGTGAGAGAGCAGAATGTTACCCTCGGCCTCCCACGTTTGATAGAGATAGTCGACGCACGAAAAATACCTTCGACGCCTATGATGATCATCTATCTCGACGAGAAACATAGAGCAAGCAAGGAGAAAGCTCAAGATGTTGCAACTCTGCTAACTCACACAACTCTAGGTGACATAGTCACAAGCATCGAGTCGGACATCACAAGAATGAAGATCGTCGCTACCCTGAATCTTCGAGCTATGAAAGAGAGGGGGATAAGAGCAAGCGACGTCAAGAACGCGGTTAAACCAGCTGGATGTGACGTGAAGATAAAGGGGCAGAAGATAGAGATAAAACCGAAAGAAATGGAGATAGCTCAATTCAAGAGACTTGCCGCGAGAATTCCAGTCCTGCATATCAAGGGCATTCCAGCAGCAAAGAGAGCACTGGTGATGGAGGAGAAGGGAGAGTGGGTAATAAGAACCGAAGGCTCAAACTTGGAATTGACGATCGCAACTCCAGGCGTGGACCCAACTAGGACTGTGACGAACAATATTCATGAGGTTGCGACTGTACTCGGCATTGAAGCTGCTAGGAACGTAATTATGAAGGAGGCTATGGGCGTTCTTGAAGAGCAAGGCCTCGATGTGGATGTTCGACATATTATGCTCGTAGCGGATGCGATGACAGCGTCGGGCGAAGTGCTGCAAGTAGGAAGGCATGGAGTGAGTGGAGAGAAAGCAAGTACTCTAGCTAAAGCGGCTTTCGAGATAACAATACCAACTATCGTAGATGCGGCGGTGAGAGGAACCCGGGACACGCTGAGAGGGGTTGCTGAAAATGTTATAGTCGGGCAGCAGATACCGATGGGAACGGGCCTCATCGAAGTTTACATGGCCATGCCGAGGACGGAGAAAGGAAGTAAATGATCGATGTGAACAAACAGATAAAGATCGTCGTTAAAACAGGGAAAATCGATTTTGGGTGTGAAGAGGCGGTTGATGCAGCTAGGGCTGGAAAAGCCAAGCTCATTATTCTAGCTTCGAACTGCCCGGAGAACTATCGGAAACAGATTCTTGTCAACGCAAGGCTCTCTCAGATTCCAGTACATACCTATACGGGGACTAGCTTGGATCTAGCGACCGCTTGTGAAAAACCATTTGTAGTTGCTGCAGTAACAGTAAAGGAGCCGGGAGATTCAGAGATACTGAAGTTGGCTGAGGCTGAGAATGTCAACGCCTAGGATAAGATTGACTGGTGAAGAGATGCGGTATATAGCTCTCTTCGAGAGCATAACAGGAGCTACCTCGAAAGACTGTCTCATCGACGATAAGAACGATAGAATAATCTTCGTGGCGAAAGAAGGGGAGATGGGTCTAGCTATCGGGAAGGCTGGAAAGAACATAACCATGCTCAGGAAGATGACAGGCCGTCAGATCGAAGTGGTCGAGAATGCGGATACTCCGGAGCAGCTGATCAAGAATTCTCTCTCTCCAGCTAGAATAAGAGAGATAAGGATAACGGAGAAGCCTGAGAAGAAGATAGTCGTCGTCGAGGTTGAACCTAGGGACAAAGCTATAGCAATAGGTAAGAATGGAAGAACAATCGACAAGACACGGATGCTCGCGAAGAGGTACTTCCAGATAGATCACGTCATTATAGCATAGGTTCAGCAAGAACGCATTTTCTGATTAGAAAAAGAAAGAGACATTTCCCTCCTCGATATTCCTTTAGACCGCGGAACAACGTCAAGATAGAAATCGGCTCGCTTGAAGATCGCGAAGGCCTTTAACCTCCGAATTCTCTCTGAAGCTCCTTGTCCAACTGTTCTTTCAAAGAGAAGTATCTTTTGAATCGGTAGTTCCATCTACTAAGAAAACGAAATTCTTTCAAACCGACTGCAAGCCAAAGAGTTGCAACAATCAAATTGATGATAAAATATGCCATTGTTACCAAGCCGAGTGGAAAGTCAAATCTGAACATTAGCCGAAGTATGCCTGGATGCAGCATCATGAAGATGGTGAAGAAAAGCGATATCGGCGCTATGAATATCGAAGTTATACAGAGAATATTGAACCATATCCTCTCCATGTTGACATGATAGACTAGACTGTCGAGCATCTCTAGGAGGCTATCTCTTCCAGACAATTCTTCCTTCTTCGCCATCGTGAGCTCAAGCGATACAGTCTTTCATGTACTTATAAATTCCTTCCGAAACTATGTTACTGTACTTGACTTCCTTGTAATCCTCGGGAACATTGCTTCATAAGGTTGAAGTATCCTCTTGCAGAAAGCCACCCCAGCCTCAGTAATCCGGTAGATCAGGACTTTCTTCTTTCCTCGAAACTCTTCACTCTTAGAAATCAATCCTTTGCTCTCCATCTCATCGAGTATAGATTTATGCTTCTGTAAGTTTAGTCCACAGTAACTGAGAAGAGCTGTCTGATTCAATTCTCGGTATTCCATCAATTTCAGCAGAATATCTTCTCTAATGTAGATTCTATCGCGGTACTCCGTCGTTGAAGACATTAACTATCAGAAAATTGACTTTTCACCCTTGACTATAAATAGGCTTGGTTCAAGCCTACTTGATGATCATCGATCTTATTTCAAGCAAGACATACTAGCTCAGCGAATACCTGTGCACTCGAAAGCTATTGTAACAAAGGGCGGAATGGTATTCGCATGTTTCACGGTTGCGAAAGCGCAGATCATTGTGACGAGTTAAAGTCGAAGGATAGCCTTCAAAGTTCGATCAGGAAAGTCATTTCGACTTATTCAGTATATCAAGTATATCGGATAGTTTACTTATCTCATACTTTGCCGCTAGCTCTGGCGATGAGGGTTCTTCAATGCCATACTCGCCCTTTCTTATCCGCACGGAAGTTATTCCAATCTCATTCGCGCTCCTGATCTCCGTGTCCGGTCTATTGCCGATGTAGAACGCCTCTGTAGGTTGAATCTTCAATTCTCTGATAGCCGATTTGAGAAGTTCTCCTTCTATCGGGGTTTTGCCCGTTTGCTCTGAGAAGACTGCGAAGTGAAATAGATGTTGAACACCTAGTTGGATGAGCTTCTGCCACTGTTTCACAGGCTTACCGCTCGCTACTACTCCGAGCTTGTACCTTTCATCTCTAAGCTTCACCAGAGTCGGCAATGTGTCTGGGAATGGCTTCAGGTAGGCTAGACTCGTTTCTCGGTATGCCACAACTCCTGCAGCTATCACTCGAGGGTTCCATTTAAGTCCTAGTCGCTCCAGTAGCCTATCGAAGTGCTGGTTATAGTGCGGCCCATATTCTTTGACGATACTCTTCAAAGTGTTGAAGCTATTTTCGATATCTGACGGCAGACCCGCTTCAATCATCGCCTTGATTGCGTTCAGTCTAGCGGCTTCCATTTGTACGGATGCATCATAGAGCGTATCGTCCAAACCAAAAAGGAGGCACTTTACCATCTTTTATCTTACAACCTTAGAAAGCTTTTCAGGTCTGTCTGGATTTAAACCTCTCGAAACAGAGAGATAGTAAGCAAGGAGCTGGAGAGGAACAACATTAAGAATGGGAGAAAAGACCTCAGGAGCACCCTTTGGAACAGGAAGTAAACTCTCACAAGCTCTCCCGATTTCTCCCTCTTCATCCGAAACAGCGATGAGCGGTGCTTTAAACCTTCCAAGATCTTTGATCAAACCTAACGATTCGCCTCGTGATTCATTAGAGGGAGCAATTAGAACTATCGGCGTCCTCTCGTTCACCAGCTGCACCGGCCCATGTAGAAACTCTCTACTCGCAAAACCTTCCGCGAATACATTGCATGCTTCCTTAAGTTTGAGAGCGCCTTCGAGAGCAACCACGTAGTTCGGCCCGCTTCCTAGAATAAAGAAGAAACTCTTGTCCTTATGTTTCCCAGCGAGTTCTTCAGTTAGCTTGACATTCAGCTTGATCGTTTTCCCTATGAGGTCTGAAACCTCAAGGAGCCATGTTCTCCATCGCTCGACCTCAGATGACTTCACGCCCAGTTCCAATGATAAAAGATAGACCGCCGCCAATTGAGATATGAAAGTCTTAGTGGCAGTCACGGCCAACTCATTTCCAGCTCGCGTCAACAGCACGTATCCCGCCATCTTGGAGAGCGAGCTTTGAGGCGTGTTCGTTATCGCCAGTACACTCGCGTCTCTCTCAAGAGCCGCACGGACAGCATCCAAGATATCCGCACTTTCGCCTGATTGTGAGAAGGCCAGAAGCAGAAAATTCCTCGTCAGCATCGGAAGCCATCGCCTGAACTCTGATGCCGGAATCGAAGTCACTGTTCTCTTGGCTAATGTTCCTATGGCGTATTGCCCCGCGAGTCCTGCGTGGTAACTTGTTCCACTTCCAGTCGTGTAGATCATATCGTACCTTCCTCTAGAAAGAAATGAACTAATCTCGGCGCGCTGCTTCAAGATGTTGTTCAAAGTATCCGATGCAGCTCTGGGTTCTTCATAAATTTCTCTCAGCATATGGTGAGGATAGCTATCCGACTCCATGCCAGTCTAGACTCCGAATCGACTACCGAGGATACGATGGTCAATGGCAACTTGCATCTATTCGCGCTTCCCGCTCCAACCCCGCAAGTGTCCGCCAAACTCTGGCTGTTTCTAATACAGAATCCGACTTATATTAGGAGTGCTTCGAATACGTCTACTGGAGGACAGATTCTGTTCCCTTCGATTTGTCAGAGTATTATTACGACAAGCTTTCTCGAGGCTTGATTGTCTTTTAATCGCTAGCCCTCCTTTCATGGAAAGATTTATATCTAGTTGACCCGTCCTTTCGTGTGTCGAGACTCTCGACATAGTTTAATAGGCCTCCGCAATCTCCGGCGGCGGCGTCAACTCGACTGTGAAGGCTCTCAGCCTTCGGATGAAAAGTTGACCTCCGATTGCGGGTAGA
>CAYOZM010000038.1:0-9011 GCA_964408475.1 uncultured Candidatus Bathyarchaeia archaeon
GCTCAGTGAAAGACGTGCTAACGAGGATTGCAAAATTCGTATTCCCACTCTTCGTTTCCGCGTAGCTTTGACCATTCACAGTTATAACATCATTGTAAGATTCAGTGATGACCTCTCCTCCTGGGCAGACGCAGAAGATCCGAACCTTGTCGTCAAAAGACTTTGAGAAGAAGACGAACTTAGGCTCGTAAAGGATTTGAGTAATCTCCTCCATGACTGGCGCTGAAACTTCAACTCTAACTCCGACATCCACAGGATTACTCAATGTTTTCAGCCCGAGCCTCTTAGCTTCCTCAGCCAACCATTCAGCTCCAACCCTTCCAGGCGCAGCGACGACGTACTTCGCTCTTATCTCTCCATCGCCTACGACTACGCCTCTCACTCGACCACCCTCAACGAGAAGGCTCTTCACTTCACTATCCGTTCTAATCTCAACCTTCCTCTCAAGCGAACGCCTCACACGCTTAAGAATCTCCGCGCACTCCTCGGTTCCGAGGTGACGCAACTTCTCGCGGACAAGCTTCAGTCCAGCTAGCGTAGCCTTCCTCTCAATCTCCTCCACCTTGTCGAAATCCGTGCCATACAACTTCTCCGGTGCGCCGAATCTCAAGTAGACCTTATCCACGTAATCGATAAGACCATTCAATTCGTTCCCGTCAAGATACTCATTGAGCCATCCGCCAACCTCGGAAGAAAGCGTAAGCTTGCCATCGCTGAAAGCTCCAGCCCCACCCCAACCGCTAAGAAGCGAACATGGAATGCAACGTACACAGCCGATGCCGCGGCTTGTTGGACACTTTCGCTTATCGATATCAGGTCCTTTGTCGAGCATCAATATCTTCAGATCAGTCTTCTCAGACAACTCGTAAGCAGCGAAGATTCCAGCCGGTCCGCAGCCAACAATGACTACATCATAAGCTTCGCGGTTTCTCGGGTTTTGGATGTCCAGTCACCCTTCTATACCGTGATTCTCCCATTTTTACATGTTTTGGTTTAGACGCTTACCTCGCCTTATCTTACTTTACCTTCTACCTTACCTCAAGCGTCTTAAAGTATACCATCGGGATACCAATGGGGATATTAGTGGTATACCGAAGGCGCTGGTGGACTTTTTGGTTAAGAAGAAAGCGCATGTAATGAAGTTAAGCGAGCTAGAGCTAGAGGCTGTCAAAGCGGCCAAAGACATCGCCCAAGAGCTTATTCCTGTCTCCATAGACTTGGGCACGACTGCAGCGCTTGGAACGATAGTTCTGTTGAAGGATGTTCTACGGACCGAGGTTGAACTCCTGAGGAGGCCGGAGATTCAGCCCTATCTAAATCTGATTCAGCTTCTTGGTGAAGCTGCTAGAAGGAAAGAGAGAGAAACTACTTGAGGACCAGTATCAGGCTAACAGCGTTTCTTTTCCTGATATTGGTAGTCTCCTCCATGCTTGTTAATGCGTATGATATTCGCGTCACCGGTAATGATAGTCCCTCTAACGGCGATCATGTGGAGCTATGGCCTGGAACACATCCAGGATGGGACTACAGCTTAAGCACCCCAGACCAGATTGTAAAGACGGATTATCCAAAGAGTACGATACTTGTTGATACCGTTGGAGATCTGCTATTCAAAATAACGATCGTACAAAAGCGTTTTGGGGTTAGGATATATATTCCTCCCGAGTTCGGTCCTATTTCGGTTACCAACGTTTGGACCAGCGTGACGAACGACTACAACTCAATCTCAGTCGCGAAGTTGAGCTCTACAGATCTCATCGGGCCTGATTGGTGGCTTATCACTATTGAACCGATCAAGAACCCCAACAATAAGGTACGCGTAGGCATTCCAATACCGGCTCTCGATTCGAACGTAGTCTTCCCATACACGTTTTACGTTAGAGTCTTCAGCATCAAAGCACCAAGTATTGCGGCAAGATACTTCTTCAAGATCTTTAGACTAGAGCACAGCGACAGTTCAACCTATACCTCTATAGGTGCAGAGAAGTTTCCGACTCTAGTGGTTAAAGGCGAAGTTGATCCAGCCTATATTTCAGGCACAATCTTGTACGGAGGATCTGACTACTACGGCTACTATTATGGGCGACCTGTAGATGTTCCTGGAAAAGTGGTCGCAACAGGCGTTACTCCTGAAGGAAGATTCGTAAGAGCGCAAGCCTACTTCAATGCAACGGCTAATGGAAGATATACGCTATACGGTTTAGCTCCAGCAACATACAACTTAACTGTATCAGCGGCGGGAATGCCTCCAGTCACTCTTGAAAGATCTGTGACAGTTCTAGCTGGGCAATCGTTAGATGGTGTCGACATATATCTGTATCCAGGTGCGAGAGTCAGTGGAAGAGTTTGGTCAAAGAACTGTACACTTGGAGAGAAGATGCCTTGGGGTACAGCATACTCAATTACGGTTACCATTTACGACATAGGTTGGAGGTCTCTTTCATCAATTACGGGAACAACTGACGCTAATGCCGACAACTACAACTTCACTTTCGGTTCAGCACCACTCTGGCTAGTGAACACAGATTACACAGGCCATATACCTCAAAATTATGCAGGCTACGTTTCCGGTTTACAACCTGGCGTCTACTACGTAAATGCAACCGTAACCAACTATGCGCAGATGCAGCTCTACACGATAGTTGTCCCCAGTTTCGAGTATACTGGTGCTATATACTTGGAAATGGATTTGAGAAGATGCCCCAAGTATGTACCTCCTTCAAAGCCGACATATACCGGAAAATTAAACGCTACCATCTTCTCAGTCAACTGGGAGAACCCAGCCCAAAAGATACCTTGGGCATATCCTGAAAGTTATGTGAAGGTTATCGTCTACACTTCAGCTGGGGGTATAGCATCAAGCCTCATCTTGAAGCAGGTTGCAGACAAAGACTACTTGAATCTGACCTTCACAGGATTGTCAACGGGCGTTTACACCTTAAAGGCTTTCACGCCTGGGTACGTTCAATTGACAACTCCTGAAGTCGCGGTCCTCGCAAACAGCACCGCCGACATCTCGTTCGAACTTGTGAAAGCGGCCGCGATCTTCACAATAGTAAACTTCAAGACTGAAGATTTGCTCGCTCCCATAGACTTCACAAACTACACAAGCATAAGGATAGAAGTTTACGATTCGAACGGAAAGTTTGTAGGAGCAGGCTTGGGATATATCCCTCCGAACGTTGTACAGGTATCTTGGCCCACATATAATTTCACAAGAATTATCGGCTTCGACGCCTACGCTGGCAATCCTTGCAGCCGGAACTATGGAAATTGGATGAACTACTATGACACAACCGACGGCGTTCCGATAACCGATTACGGTCTGCCCGCCGGAACATACACAGTGAAGGTTTGGGTTCCCGGATATATGCAGAGAAGCGTTGTAACGGCCACCGTGGCGCTTTCTGGAAATGCAACTGTCATTTTAGATCTGCATAGGATGGCTCACGTATACGGCAGATTCTCCGAGACGGGTATAAGATGGCTCAATCTTTTCGGAGAGCTGTATCCGCTCTCGTGGGCTCAGATCTTAGCCGCAGGCCCCATAAGCGCCTTAGCGTACTCGATAGATGGAGATTTTGACCTGTGGCTGCCGAATGGAACATATACGATAAGCGTAGGGATTCCGCTGTACCAAGTGTACGAACCGCAAAGCTTAACGATCACTGTGACAGATGGATCCGAAACATCGCTGGGCTTCAACCTAGTCGAGACGGGTATCCCTATCCCAGAGTTTTCAACAACTCAATTTGTGATGATCGTCACGATTTTAGCATCGTTGCTCTTTTTCAGAAGGCTGAAGAAAAGGCATCGGAATCTGCTAACAGGATCTTAGCTGTACACTAAATTCAGAAGTCTTCAAAACGTTATTTCATAAGAATTGGAGTTGAGCTATGTATAAGCGCGAAGATGCTCTATCTTCCCCAGAAATGTTCCATCAAGCAGATACACTTCAGCATTATCTAAGTCGACAGCTCCAGAACGAAGAACTGGCCCGATATACTCAGCTCTAGATTCTTTCGAACCTCCGACCATTCTTCTATTGATCGCTTGGCCTCCCAAGAAGTCGTTGAATGAAGGCACTATAATGCATTCAGGGTTCTTCAAACCCAGATTGAAACGCCGCTTGAATTGATCAGCCGCAGCTCCTTCAACACTAATGTTCAGATGCTTCAGAAGAGCTTTCGCGAGCCTCTCACCGTCGCACTTAGCCTTAACCCAGACCTGCCTCATGATTCTGAAACCGAGAACATCCTTGAACATTACAACTGGGTGAAGATGCCCCATAATAAGGCTGTCACACGCAAGAAGCTCGGGCGAAGGCCAAGCATGCCCATGGAAGATGCCGATGCTCTTCCAAAGAACTGTTCCAGTTGACGGAAGAATCTTGACGTTAGAAGGTGTCAAAGGCTCAAGGTTCCCATCATGGTTTCCTGGCACCACTTCAATATCTGGAACCAGTTTGCTGATCTTCTCGAAGAAGTCTGGAACATCACGCCACTCCTCTATCTCTACCGTTGCGACAGTATGCTTTACATCGCCTAGAAGGATCAATCTGGTCGGCTTGCAAACGTTAATAACTTGAATGGTTTTCTCGAGTAGTTTAGAGGTCTGCGAAGGTACATGAATTCCTTGTCGCGCTAGATTCACTTCCCAACCTATATGCAGGTCTCCAATAACCACCACGCGTTCGGACTTCCTCTGTAAGAGCAACGCTGCAAAAGGACTGACTGGTTTTAGGCGGTTGACATTCGGTACCTCCAGTAACGGTTTCAGAACTGCTCGTTTATTTATTCTTTTCAGAATAAACTAAGAGGTTATCTAAGACCTATCCTTCTTATGGAAAGATGATGACTTGCTGCAACGGGAGCATAGGAAGAACTCGCAAATGAATGAGATCGGCATGAGGGAGATCGCGGCGGTTGAGAGAGCTTGCAAAGAGATACATTCTACAGGACGATTGAGCGAAAAGACTAGAATGAAACTTCTAAAACAGTTTTCGAAGAGATTTGAAAACGCGATGAACCTCATTGACAACAGAAGAGTAAAGAAGTACATGTTCAAACCGAGCAACCGAACAATATGGACGGTCTTGGGAAGAAAAGGAGAGTACCAAGTGATTCCTGAAACAAACTTCTGTAATTGCGATGACTACTACTTCAGAGTAATCGACCGAGAGAAGACATTATGCTACCACATTATAGCCCAAAAATTTGCTGAAGCACTCGGCAGATACAAGCTCAGGAAGCTACCGGACAAGGCCTACAGTAGCATCACAGAGAAATGGAAAGTTAGAGAAGAAGAAACTCAGACTTCTGAGTAAGACAGGTTTTTAAATCTTGGTTGATATTTATCGTTCTGAAACGAGGCGCTTTCGAATTGACTCCTGATGAAACGTTCGAGTTGATCCGGATCTTCGTCTTAGTGCTCGCGTTCATAACGTTGATCCTGATATTTTTATACATCTCGTATGAGAAGACGGAAGCAACCTGACCTACCAAGAAGCGCGTTTCAAATGAAGGAGAAAGCTTGGCTAGCATACGGTGATGCAGTTCCATATCTTTCAAACATAGAATGGACTAAACTTTCAATCGCAAGAACCATCGAGGAGAGTCGGAACCTAATTGAATTGAGAGAAAAGATACAGAAACTTAAAGATGAAGAGAAAGAACCTACAAGGAAAAGCGATCTAAGGATCTACTTAATCTATCTGGAGAAAGTGATGCGGAAATAGCGACTTTAAAAGTCTTAGCCTTCCTACTTTGACGCGAATTTGATTTTAAAAGGCGTCTTTTTCCCTTCCATTTGTATTCTATAGTTTCCAACTCAAATGTTTATGAATGGCTCTTTCTGTAGAGGATAGGAGATCTCTAGTAAATCTAGGCAGAAAGCTATGTCTGAAAACGCTTTCCAACTCCTTTCGAAGCCTGTGAGGAGGCAGTTAGAGAGAGAGGAGATAGCGGAGCCTAGTGAGATTCAGAGACTAGGTATTCCCGTGATCCTTGAAGGTAGGAATGTTCTCGTCATCGCGCCAACTGGCACCGGCAAAACGTATGCAGCCATTCTCCCTGTACTCGATCTTTTTCTCTCAGCAAGAAGCGTGGAGAAGCCTGTCGGCATATCGATCCTCTACGTCACGCCGCTTAGAGCCTTGAATCGAGATTTGCTGAGACGCCTCTCTGAACTCGGGAAAGACTTGGATATCGACGTTCAAGTCAGGCATGGAGACACGGTCGCTAGTGTAAGAGCGATGCAAGCCAAATTCCCGCCCGACATGCTCATAACAACCCCGGAGACTCTGCAGGCGATCCTCCCTGGAAAGAGAATGAGAGAACATTTGAGACATGTCAAGTGGGTCGTAATCGATGAGATTCATGAACTAGCAACTGATAAGCGTGGAACGCAGCTTGCGATAGCCTTGGAGAGACTACGCCAGCTGACAGGTAGAGAGTTTCAAAGAATCGGCTTATCAGCAACGATAGGTGAAGAAGATAAAGTAGCTAGATTTCTAGCAGGAACAAATCGTGAAGCAAAGACGATAAAGTCTCCAGAACTCAGAATGTTCGATGTGACGGTCGAGTATGTTACGCCTTCAAAGGATGACTACAAAGAAGCTGACAGACTAAGCATCCCAGCGCCAGCCATCGCTAGAGTTAGAAGGATCATCGATTTAATCTCGAAACAGCGGTCAACCCTTGTCTTCACAAATACTAGAGAACATGCAGAAGCTCTAGGATCGCAAATACACGCATTGAATAGCGAGCTACCTGTCAAGGTACATCACGGCTCCCTCTCCAGAGAGATACGTGAAGAAGTTGAGAAAGGATTCCAAGAAGGCACAGTCAAGAGCGTCATATGCACCTCATCCTTGGAGTTGGGCATAGACATCGGAACAGTCGACTTCATAATACAGTACATGTCTCCAAGAGAAGCCACTCGGCTAATACAGAGAGTTGGAAGAAGCGGACATAGAATAAGAGGAGTCCCGAAAGGCTGCATCATAGCCGGATGGGCAGACGACATAATGGAGTCGTCTGCAATTGTGAACCGAGCGAAAAAGGAGAGCCTTGAACAAGTCAAGATCCATGAAAATGCCCTCGATGTCTTGGCCCACCAGATTATCGGCATGCTACTTGACTCAAAACAAATGAGACTTGAAGAAGTCTACGAGGTAGCGAGAAACTCTTACCCGTACAGAGATCTTCTACCTGAAGACTTGATGGCTGTTGTAAAGCAGCTGGAGAATCTTCGGCTTCTAAGACTCAGAGAAGACTCAATTCAACCAAGATACCCGAAGGCGTTTAGATACTATTATGAAAATCTCTCAGTAATTCCAGATGTAAAGAAGTATACTGTTTTCGACTTCATCAGGAAAAGGAGGATAGGCGTTCTAGATCAAGAGTTCGTTGCGAGACGATGCTCTTCTGGAACAGAATTCATAATGCACGGCCAAACTTGGCGGGTCATAAGTGTAGACGAGACAGAGCTCTCGATTGAAGTTGAGCCGACCGCACCAAGCTTGAATGCAATACCGAGCTGGGAAGGCGAAATCATCCCAGTAAGCTGCGAAATCGCCGTACAAGTCGGCAACCTTAGAAGTACAATAGCGAATACGCTGAACAGTCTCGAGCAAGAAAGGATAGCTGCGGAAACAGGAATAGCCGGGAGCGCTATCGGCAAAGTAGTCGAGACAATCGAGAGCCATATTCATGACTACCCTCTTCCGACAGACAACAGGATAATCATCGAGAATTATGAAAACTGCATAGTAGTCCACTGCTGCTTCGGCAATCTAGTTAACGAGACGATAGGGACAGCGTTAGCTACAATACTTAGCTCAAAGTACGGTGTGCACATTGCGACACAAACAGACCCGTATAGAGTAGCCTTGATGTGCCCATTCAAGATCAACGCTCAGCTAGTGGCAAATGAATTCATGAAGCTGACCGCTGAAGAGATTGAAAGGACAATTAACGAGGCCATTGAAAGAACTGAACTGTTCACTTGGAGGCACTGGCACGTAGCCAGAAGGTTCGGAGCAGTTGAGAGAACAGCAGACTACAAAACGAATAGAGCTAGGCTTCTCGTCGATGTCTATAGAGGAACACCGATAAACAAAGAGGCAAAGAGAGAGATCTTCCTAGAAAAGTTGGATGTGGAAAACGCAAAGCAAATAGTTCAGCAAATCATCGACGGGAAGTTGACTGTTGAACTCGCCCCGCAAAAGGGAACAAGTTGCTCACCATTCGCTATGCCGATAGTCGACAAGATAGTTCCACATGATCTTTTGAGACCTGCTGTTCCAACAGCATCCTTAGCTGAAATAGTCAAAGAACGACTTCTATCGCATACGGTCAGACTCGTCTGCATATTCAACGTTGACTGGGAAGGTATAAGGTCGGTCAAGACTCTATCTGACAGAATCAGATGCCCCGTCTGCAACTCCACGCTGATCGCGGTCACATACCAAGGCGACGAAGAACTCTTCAAGATCTCGAAAAAGAGGAGGCAGAAGCAACGACTGACAATTGAAGAACAGGAAGCATGGAATAGAGGTTGGAAGAGCGCAAGCTTGGTTCAAACCGCAGGTAAGAAAGCCGTCATCTCGATGAGCGGCAGAGGAGTCGGTCCAACGACAGCCGCACGAATACTGAGGAAATTCGTTCGCAACGAACAGGACTTCTACACGGAAATCCTGAAGGCTGAGAGAGAGTACGCTAGAACCCGCCTATTCTGGGACTGAACGCCCGCCGCCATTGTCATTCATCATGCCATGAGTTGAGGGATCTTGAAGCTTCTCCACTCGTTGCTTATTCTTCTCGCTAAGTTTTAGGAGTCTGATAAACCCTAAAATATCGAGTTTGCATTCTGCTTAGGAAACATTTGACAATTGGGGACTTGCCTGCGGCAAATGTTTGAGAACACGTCAAACCGAGTTTCAACATATCTAGGGTTAGAACGGATAGTACTGATAGCTTGCGTCGCCTTCTTCATTCTGAATTTTGGAA
>CAYOZM010000039.1:0-6029 GCA_964408475.1 uncultured Candidatus Bathyarchaeia archaeon
CTTGAAGCTCATCAAAGCGGAATCTTAGTCTCACCGATTATAATACGAGGATCAGACATTTACTCAGAATATTATGGTCAAAGTGTAAAACAGCTCAGCCGTATCCTGCAAAACGCTTGCTCAACCCCTTCAATCGTATATTTCGACGAGTTCCAAAGTTTCGGCCGAAAAACACGTGGAGAGACTGGAGCTGAGATAGAAGATACTAGAGTTCAAGATGAATTGAATAGATGGCTTGACAAAATATTGAATGGAGAAGCCCGCACACTCGTCATAATGGCAACAAACGCTTACGAGAGGATCAGAGAGGATATACGCCGAAGACTAACTCGAATAGATCTAGACTCAGGAATCACCCGGAATATGCGCTTGGCCGTAATAGAAGATTTGTTAAGGAAGGAACATTGGCATAAACTACAAGCCGATGAGATTCTACAAATATTGGAAAAGGAAGCAGCCATTCAAAGAAGCAGTTCGATAACCCCGAGTGACGTACAGAATGTCTTTCGAGAGGTGAAGAAATCTAAAGAAGCACCTATTCTGGAGACTATCAAGAGGAACTTTTCTATCCACCAACTTCTAGATCGATCGAAATGCAATGTAGAACTAGAGGATTTTGCCATAGCGGCCAAGAAGATGAAGCTCTACATGGAACGAGAGAAATCTGAAGAGGTTATGGAAGCAGTCTACGTCATTAAACCAAAGGAGAACAGAGCAGACATAGGTGGACTGCACGATATCAAAAACAAGATCCTCAATCACATAGCGTTAGCCTTTAACCCCAAGATGGCGAAACTTGGATACGAAGCCAATTGCCGTTTTCTCCTTGTCGGCCCGCCTGGAACTGGAAAAACAACCCTAGCCCTGGCAGCCGCTGCTGAAAACGATGTAAACTTCATCAGAGTTCGCGGCGGCGAATTGATGAGCGGCGCATCCTACATGGGTGAACCTGAGAAGAGGATAAAGGAACTCTTCGCTCTTGCGAGAAGGAAAAGCCCTTGCATGCTATTTCTAGACGAGGCTGACGCCATATTTTGGGGAATTGACTCAACAACAAACAAGATTCTCGCTCAAGTTAAAGCCGAGTTAAGCGAAATAACTCCTGAAGATAGAATCGTCGTGATAGCTGCTTCCAACAAGGAGCATCTGATCGATCCTGCGACCAGAGATAGATTTGAACCAAATATCTACTACATCCATCCTCCTCTAAACGATGAAGAATGGAATGAGGTTGTTAGCGTACACTTAGCCAAATACAAACAATTCTTGCATCCAGAGGTAGCAGCTCCACAGGTCACCAAGATGTTTCGAAGACAGAGGATTCTAAGTCCGAGAGGCGTTGCTGAAACAATAGCTGAAGCCCATCGTCTTTGGGCATCAGAGCTCGCTGCCGTGTGGGAAGTGAATCAAGCCATTAAGAATGGGCGAATTGAACAGTGCAGAGCCAAGTACGATGAAGACCTAGCGAGATCCGAGGAGATGCTTGAACAGTACAAACGTGAAGGCATTCTCATCAATCCTGAGGATGTGGGACCCACGAACTATATGATGCGCTTACGCCACTTCGAAAGGGCGATAGGAAACCTTGAGTCACTTGAAGATAGACAGCGCAGAGAGATCGAGGAATCATTGATCCTAACCACAAATGCGCCTGGAGTGTCTTACGGATTATACACAACGGGCACAGGGTATGGAGGGATAATATCAATAGAATGTAGCATTCGGCCATTGACCCCTGGAGAACCGCCTGTCTCAGTAACTGGTCAAGCTCTATCTACCGTGATAGGGCAGACGCCTGTTCCAGACGAATCGGTGAAACAAAGCGCTGAGAACGCGACTGAAGCTGTTAGAGCTTGGCTTTGGAAGCGAACAGGCCTAGACCTCAGCGAATACCATGTGCATTTTCAATTAAGGAGCCTTCTCGAGGGAGCCCCAGGATCAGGCGTATCAGGTCCTAGCGCCGGGTTTGCGATGTCCTGCGCGCTAGTATCAGAGTTATCAAACATTCCACTACCAAGCTCTAAAGTTATGACTGGAACTATCGGTGTCAAACTAGGAGTCGGCCCCGTAGGTGGCGTCGGAGGTTATGGTAAAGATTCCGGAAAAGTTCTCGCAATATTGAAGGCGCAGAAGGTCAAAATCACTGATCTAGTTTTGCCAAAGGTAAACTACATTAACGCAGTCGACGAGATGAAAACTTTAGAAAGCGAGGGAATTTCAGTCCATCCAATCAACACGGCGTGTGAGGGATTAGAAGTAGTTTTCGGCCTCACAGAAGACCAAATTCTTAGCAGAATCGTCTCATCACTCAAAGTATTGGCAAAACATGAGGCAAAGGATACTCAAGTGAAATTGGCCAGCAACATCGCTCTATAACGATTTTTACCTACATTATCCACAAATACTCTTCTTCAGAACAACTATGAGTAATAACCATAAACGTGAGGACGATCGCTTGCGTCAAATTGAGATTAGGTGACTCCGTGTGACGAGGAAGCTAACTCTTCTGATTCTCTCCATCCTCACGTTAGCATTCTGCGCCTATCAGGAACCAGCATATGCCGATATTTTGCCCAGTGCTAGAATAGTCCATGTAGAATACCCTGAAAAGGTTCTGGTAAACCAGCGATTCAGTGTCAATGTCACTATTCAATATGTTTACCCTAACTGGACCATTGCTGACCTAGGTATCCAAGATCCAGAAGAAGTCGTCACTCTCGACTGTATCAGATACTATCTCACGGGCAGCAATGTGAAGACCTACTCGTTCAACTTGACCGCTCCGCCAGTCGAAAAGACATGGCACTTAGAAGCAATAACGCGTTACTGGTTCAAGAACAACTGGCTTCTGGACGATTTGGACGGAAGAAAATCATTCTGGGTGGATGTAACGAACAGATCGGCCCTTGTAGTTAAGGTGCCGAACGAGAGGATACACATCAGAATAGATGGAAGAGAGTACGTAGGTGATTCTGAAGGGGTTATTCGAACAGAAGTCCAACTAGGACCCCACATGATTGAAGCTCAATCAATGCTGCAACTCGGAGAAGATACTCGAATATTTTTTAGCGGATGGAACGACGGCTTTAGATTGAATAGAAGAACAATACTGATCGATAAGCCTACCGTCCTAGAAGCAATATACACCACGCAATATCTTTTGATCGTCGAATCGCCATACGAGAAATGCTACGGCGCGGGCTGGTATAATGTCAATTCAACAGCCACCTTCAGTGTCCCGGAATCCGTTCCAGCAACGGACCTAACTTGGATTCTCGGCATAACGTATAGGTTCGAGAGGTGGAGCGGCGACTCAACATCATCCGATTCAACCTCAAGCCTCATCATGGACAGCCCAAAGAATGTATCGGCTGTTTGGAGAGTGGACTATAGCTCGGCTTACATCATCGGCCTTCTCGCAGTAGGCGCTGCAGTCACTTCGATGGCCGCGTATCTGAAAAGGGAGCGAAAATGAAAGCTGCTGCCAAGCTCTTACTGCTACTCTTCATATTTTCGATAGTGGCTTCCCAAGGAGTACGCGAGACCGAAGCTACACCAGTAATTGTCTCGGTAGGAAAAGCAGAATGGTATTATTGGAAAAATTCCGGAAGCGATACCTGTCTAGTCTGGCTGGGTGGAGGTAAAGCATTTCCGGATCATGTTACAATCAACCCGTACTATCTAGAATCCTTTAACACTATACGCTACATTCAAGACCTCTCAACTCAATACAGCATCCTTGCATTGTACAAAGGTCCAGAAATCGAATACGTTTATGAGGCAAAATCACAAGTCAATGTTCTCTCCTACTATGATAATAGCAAATTTCTCCATGAAATCTACGAGTGGATAATGAAAAACGGATACACATACTGCTACTTAGTAGGATACTCCACCGGAGGAACAGTCGTAGGATATGAGCTTGCGGTCCGAGGCAGGAATACATGGGTGTCTCCAAATGGAGGAGTAATCATAAGCGGAAGAGTCAACCAACCGATGAAATATTGGAGAGGGACGAGCCTCTATGAAAGCGCAGCTCACGCACGAAATATCCGAGCTAACATCCTCTTAATCTATGGAAAGATATGGAGTGAAGATCTGTGGCCTCAAGGACGAGAATACTATGAAAACGCTCCCAACAATGGGTGGATCGGCGGCAGATTGTATCAGAAAGAATGGCATCTATTTAATGAATCTGGACATGAAGTATGGACTAGCGAACAGACGGGAATCTATGATCCAACGGCGTTTTACGTAACAGTGAAATTCATCGAGAGGTCGAAGACTCTTTCGGTTAAGAGTGAGGAGGAAGCGATCAGCAGGTCAGTAACGGGTTCTAGCTCTATATCAAATACTCAAAATGGAGCTTCCATAGCCGACATTGAACTGCCGAAGAAGGTGCATCCCGGCCAATTATTGAAGGTGAAAGTCACAGTCAAATATTCATTCAGAGAAGAAACGCGAATAGCAACGGTTCTTTGGGACATGGAATCTGAAAGTTTGGTCTCAGCATCGGAGAGAATTGTTCAAGGAGATGGTGTCGAGGAACATGCTCAATTGGCATATGCGCCGGTCAACGAGAAGAACTGGTCACTTGCCGCTCTTGTGTTAAGTTGGAGCAAGGATCAGGTATTTGTAACGAAACCGACTCTTTTTGAGGTAGCTGTCTCCTATAAGCATCTTCTCTCGATTCAAACCGGCTATAGTAACATCTCGATCGTCGTCGACGGTTCAACCTACAGAACAGCTCGCGAAGGAACTGTTCAGATAGAAGTTGAGCCTGGCATACATACCATTGAAACTCAAGAGATCGTTCCTTTAGATAAGAGCTCTAGGCTGGTCTTTAGAAACTGGCAAAATGGTATCAACTCAAACCGAATAGTCGTTAACGTTAGCGACGATGAAACGCTTAACCCTATCTACGTACGACAATATCTTGTAACAGTCAACTCGCCCTATGCTGAAACGGAAGGATCTGGATGGTACGATGAGAACACCAGAGTGAGAATCGCAATAAAGCCAGAGTCGTTGAAGAAGAATACTGCAGGGATCTTTCAAACACAGTATCACTTTGAAAGTTGGAGTGGCGACGCAACTGGAATGGACCCGCAGATCGAGATAACAGTCGACCGGCCGAAGCTTTTGATCGCGACTTGGAGGATAGGCTATGACTCTCTAATCCAGACCATAGTTGTTTTGAGCATCGCCATATCGGCGGTATTAATCGCATTCTTTGGATATAGAAGTTTAAGAATGAATCCTTGAACCGGCCTTCAGCGTCCACCATATATGCGCCTTTCCAGCGTCACTGCGAGGTTTCTAACTCTAGAAGAAGCTTCGTGGACAATGGGGGTTCCATGCCCTGGAAGAATCAAATCAAAGTTCAATTCGCTTAATCTCATGACTGAACGCCTCGCCTCAGACGGATTCATTGAAGTAGATTCCACAGGTTCTCGGACCTCCCCACTTTCGCAGATGACAGTATCGCCTGAAAATAGAGCTTTCAACTTTGAGTGGTAGAGGCATATACTTCCCATGGTATGTCCTGGAGTATGAATTACTTTTAGTCCCCCAGAATTAGGAACCTCCATTCCATCATTGAGTGGAAGATCGACCTCGACTGAATGAAGTCTCAGAAACGGTTTCACTATTCGGAAAGCTACTCCTAATATGCCCCTCGGCGCAGGGTAAGGCGTAACGCCAGAGATACAGCCTACGTCATTCTCGTGAACTGCAACAGTAGCTCCCGTCTTCTCCTTGACCTCGGCCGCGCTTCCAAAATGGTCTACGTGGCAGTGCGTCAAAACAATACTCGAAACATCGGAAGGCCCATATCCAAGATTAGAGAGGTACGAAAGAATTCGCTTCGCGTTTCCCGGCCAACCTGTATCTATCAATGTGATGCTGTCTCCCAATAGTAGGTATACATTCACTCTAAAGCTTGGAAGAAGGTGAATCCCTTGAACTACTTCCATGATATCTCATTTCCCTTAACCGTTCTTTTGATGAGCACCCTTTAGGAACTCAAT
>CAYOZM010000039.1:6129-8497 GCA_964408475.1 uncultured Candidatus Bathyarchaeia archaeon
AGCGAGAATAGGATAAACAGCTAGCTACAGCTTTCCACAATCTTTATCCCTGTTATGCTCTATTCAAAGCGAAAAGGAAAGCAATTGAAGAACATAAGCTCTCAGGGATCTTCATGGCCCGATCTGAACACGCTTTATTGCCGACATGCTGGTTCACTTGGTTCTGGAATTTCTCGTACCGTATGATGGTTCCAGCGCTACTACCTGCAATTCAAGCTTCACTACTGCTTTCGAACTGGGAAGCTGGAACTGTCATCGGAGCTCTCAACCTTGGGTACGCGGTCTCAGCCTATCCGTCAGGACTCTACTCAACAAGATTCGGCCCAAAAAGGATAATCTGCTTTGGAATAGCCTTGACAGCAGTATGTATGTTCGTATTAGCAATCTCGCCATCGTATCTAACAATTTTAGTCCTCATTTTCATCGCAGGTCTAGGTCTCGGAACATATCTGCCGCAGGGGCTTGCGCTTCTTTCGCAACAGTACGAGAAGCGGAAAAGAGGGACATTTATAGGAATTCATGAAACAGGCGCGCCCATCGGACAGGCCATAGGGCCTCTCTTCGTCAGCATGATGGTTTTACCATTGGGATGGACCGGCACTATACAGGCTTGGTTCGCTCTTGCAGTCATCCCTATAATCTCATTCCTGTTTATTGTTCCAAAGTATGGAGTAAATCCAACTAAGAACGAGAATATACATGAAGGTCGAGATTGGTCTCTCAGACTCTACACAACAGTAATTCTATTAAATAGTTGCATATGGTCAGCCAACTTAGGACTACTCTCAATGATTCCCATCTACATGGTGCGGGTATTCCTAGTGGATGTCGCCTTCGCTGCATTTCTCGTAGGAGCTACAAGATTCTCAGGAGCATTTGGGCAACTCGTAGGAGGATTCCTATCAGATGCTATTGGAAGATTCAAGGTGCTGATTGCGGTTGTCGCGGTAACAGCTGTCTCCACCATAGGAGTAGCCTTCGCGCCTTACGGTCCTATAATGATAGCCTCTATGGTGATTCAAGCTATGGCGACAGCAGCCTTCTTCCCTGTGATATTCGCAACCGTTTCCGATTATACCTCTTCCGAGACGAGAGCCAAAGTCCTCGGCATAATAAATACAGCAGCAGGTTTCATCGGAGGGAGTTTGTCACCAATGATCATAGGCTATTTGGCAGATTACTTCGATTTCAAAAATGCTTTCATATATCCGGTTGTCCTAGGATTTTTCGCATGCTTCTTCGTACTATACTTGAGGAAGCAGCTCTCGTAAGAGCTAATGGAGGAGCTCTCTTACAGATATAAATCAGAGAGGTGCAAGATTGATACCCGATCACCTTGGAAGACAGTGCAACCTTGCGCATTTAGGAAGAATCGGTTACGAAGATGCATTGGAACTGCAGAAGAAGATTGCAGAAGCTCGTAGAGACAATCGGATTCAAGATACATTATTACTTCTTGAACATCCACCTGTTATAACGATCGGACGAAGTGGCAACTCAAGGAATATTCTAGCTTCAAGAGAAATCCTAGAGGAGAAAGGGATTCAAGTGTTTACAGTTGATAGAGGCGGAGATGTTACTTACCACGGTCCCGGACAGTTAATCGGGTATCCGATCATCAATCTCGCCAATCATGACAAGGACCTCCACTCATATGTTCATAAAATTGAACAATCTATTGTAGAGTTACTGAAACGAGAGTACTCCATAGAGACTGAGATTGTGCAAGGTTACACCGGCGTATGGTACGGTGCAGAGAAGATTGCTGCAATAGGTATAGCGGTAAGATCTTGGATTACAACGCATGGCTTTGCGTTGAACGTAGACCCGGATATGAATTACTTCACGATGATACATCCGTGCGGGATAAGGGATAAAGGAGTGAGCTCAATGAGCAAAATACTAAATAGAAAAGTGACCGTCGATGAAGTTGCGAAGAAGTATCCAAGATATTTCGGAGAAATATTCAGTGTAGAGATGAATGAAATAACTTTCCAAGAACTGATGGGATGTCTTCATTGAGTAGCAAGAAGCCCAGTTGGCTGGTCGTTAAAGCTCCGCAAGAAAAGACTTTGCAGCAGATGCGAAGACTACTTGACGATTTGAATTTACATGTGATTTGCGACCAAGCGCTCTGCCCAAACATCGGCACCTGCTTCGCCCACGGGACCGCGACCTTTCTTATACTTGGTGATACTTGCACAAGAGACTGCCATTTCTGTGCTGTCAAGAAGGGGGAAACCCGTCCTCCTGATCCGGAGGAAGCTGAGCGCGTCGCCCAAGCTGTTAAGAGATTGGGATTAAAGCATGTAGTAGTAACGTCAGTTACTCGAGACGATCTGAAAGACTTCGGAGCTGGACAATTCGC
>CAYOZM010000040.1:0-8227 GCA_964408475.1 uncultured Candidatus Bathyarchaeia archaeon
AAACTGATAGAACAGTTCGGCACAGAACGGATAACGGAGAGTTTACTTAAAAGAATAGAATCGCTTACTGGAGAGCTCCATCCTCAACTGCGAAGAAAAGTCTTCTTCTCACACAGAGACTTGGATTGGATTCTAGACCGATACGAGAAAGGCGAGAGATTCGTTCTATACACAGGGAGAGGGCCTTCCGGAGATGTACACTTAGGCCATATAGTTCCTTGGATCTTCACAAAGTACCTCCAAGACGCATTCAACGCCAAATTGTACTTCCAGTTGACTGATGATGAGAAGTTCTTGATCAACCCTGAGATGACATCGAAGAAGGCGTTGAACTTGGCTTACGAAAATGCTCTTGACATAATCGCTGTAGGCTTCGATGTGAAGAAGACAAGATTCATCTCGGACATGAAGTACGCCAAGGTAATGTACAATCTTGCAATAGAAGTAGCGAAGCACGTCACTTACTCAACCGCGAGAGCGGTCTTCGGCTTTAAAGACAACTCTAATATAGGCATAATATTTTTCCCAGCAATCCAAGCCGTTCCATGCTTCATAGAATCGGTCAATGAGAACAAGAATGTCCCATGCCTAATCCCAGCAGCGATCGATCAAGACCCATACTGGAGAATCTCCCGCGATGTAGCTCCGAAACTCGGATTCTATAAGCCAGCTCAAATACACTCACGCTTTCTTCCGGGACTGGGCAAGGGCGGAAAGATGTCATCATCCCTTCCTGAGACATGCATCTTCACAACAGACGAACCGAAATTGGCTAAGAAGAAGGTAATGGACGCCTTCACCGGAGGAAGAGCGACAGAAGAGGAGCAGAGAAAATTCGGAGGAAACCCTGGTGTTTGCAGCGTCTACCAGTATGAAGCATTTCTTTTTGAACCAGACGACGAAAAACTCAGAGAACTCGAAAGGACATGTAGGAGAGGGGAGATGATTTGCGGCGACTGCAAAATGATACTTGCCGAAAGAGTTGAACGGTTTTTAATCCAGCATCAAGAGAAAAGAGAGAGAGCCAAAGACATCGTCAATGACTTCTTCCTTGAGTGAAAGAACTCCCGCCAAAGCTTTTATTCGATAGCCGACGAACCTTCTTATCGTGCGGAAACATGGAGAAACCGGTGAGCGCAGACTTCAAAATCCCATATCGATCACTTGCATCCTACATCGGGAGGGCAGTTCGAGTCTTCGTCAAAAACCACCCATTGATCAGTTACCCTCCTGTCTACGAAGGCCTTCTATCCGCGGTCTTCGAAGAACCTCCCGCTATGCTTCTTGAAGAAGCCAACCTGCTTGTTCTCAATTACATACCCGTACGGAACTTCTACAGAGTCGTAGGGAAGACGAAGGTTGGTTCCGTCTTTATCAAGATCGAAGACTTGCAGTACTTCGAGATTCTTGAGAGCGGTGTGACAGAGCCGGTTGTAACCCCGCCATCCAGCCAAAAAGCTCTGGAGATACCTAAGGAGACTACTGAGTGAACACTAGTAGATCAATCCTAATGCGCTCGATGAAAGAAGAAAGTTTAACTGTAAGACAACGCATTTTATGAGAGCATCATCATACTTTACGATCAAGATGTATGGTGAAGGTAATGTTTAGGAGGATTATCACCTATGACATCGGAATCCCAGTATACGTCTACTACGAAATATATAATAAAAGCGAAATTCGAAGTCGAGGGTGTTGTTGAAAAACCAGATGTGATCGGAGCGATCTTCGGACAAACTGAAGGCCTCTTCGGCCCCGACCTAGATCTGAGGGAGCTTCAGAAGGGCGGGAGAATAGGACGAATAGAAATAGAACTAGAATCGAAGCATGACAAAACCACTGGAACTATTGTAATTCCCTCTAGCCTAGACAAAGTCTCGACCGCTCTTATAGCAGCTGCTATAGAAAGCGTTGACAGGATAGGCCCTTGCGATTCAAAGATACTACTGGAGAAAGTTGACGATGTACGCGAAGAGAAACGCAAAGCGATAATGGACAAGGCAAAAGAAATCTTGAGAAAATGGGTGATCGAAGTAACCCCGAGCACAGAGGAAATTCTGAAAGAAGTTTCGGAGGCCATAAGATCCGCTGAAGTGATAAGCTACGGTCCTGAAGGGCTTCCAGCTGGCCCTGAGATTGAAGGGACGGGGTCTATAATAATAGTGGAAGGCAGAGCGGACATAATCAACTTGCTTAAATGCGGAATAAAGAATGCAATAGGCCTTGAAGGAACGAAAGTTCCACAGTCGATAATTCAACTGTGCAAGAACAAAGAGGTGACTGCGTTCCTCGACGGAGACAGAGCTGGAGACTTGATTCTGAAAGAATTGATGCAGGTTGCTGAGATAGATTACGTGGCCAGGGCTCCGCCTGGGAAAGAGGTTGAAGAGTTAACTCCGAAAGAACTGTTGAAAGCTCTGAGAGAGAAGGTTCCTATCGAACGTCTAGGTCCTGAAAGGATGCCCCCGCCAAGACCTCCTATTCCAGATGAAGTTGCGGCTACAGCACATCATCTCAGGGGAACGCTTGAAGCAGTTATCTTCGATGAATCTGGAAAACCGATCGTTAGAATTCCAGTAAGCGAATTGGCGGAGAAGATCTCTAAGATCGAGGGCGCTAGCACGTTGCTGTTCGACGGCGTTGTAACACAGAGATTAATAGACCTCGCAGAGAATCGAAACATAAAGCTAGTTATAGGCGACAGAATATCCGAAATAGCTAAGCGCCCGATGAACCTGAAAATAATGACCATGAACGAACTGTTAGGTCAATAGCACGAATCGTGTCACTGAACCCTATTTCAAGTATTCAGCAAGGGTACCAGGTCTTTCCTTCCCTAAGAGCTCTTCTTCAGGGACACCGAATACCTCCAGTATTCTCAAAGCCGCTGGGATTATCTGATTGGACAGGTAGTACTCCAAGTCCAGTTCATCAGCGGAAGCCATTGAGTACGGCTTTGCCTTCTCGAAGAGCTTTCCAAGACCTTTGGCGATAACGTATCCAACTTTGTCCCCCAGAGTCAGCTCCCAACCTTCCTTCAAGAGTTTCTTTGCAACTTCCACGTGAGGTGCTCTAACTTCATATTCTTCAACTGGTTTCGTCAGCGTCTTCCAGATTATGAAGTCCCTAAGCTCGAACCTCCCCTCCATCAGATCACGTATGTAATGCTTCACGAACTCGATAGCTCTCTTCGAGGACTTATCCTTCAAAACGAGTTCCAGAACCTTTTCTTGAACGTTTTTCGCTACGTTGGCCCAATCGCCTCTTACAACCTCCATCCCTACGATATCGAGTGTCCCGTCAGGCAGTAGACCAGCATACCTCTTCTTCGCTTCCGTAAAGAGTACTCTCTCGTAAATCTTGTCAGGCTTTATCTCCATTTTGAATTCCTCTCTCACCCGTTTGAGTAGGAGCTCAATCTTACGCGCATCATGCTTTACGAATATTGCATCAGTATCGCTGTAGATTACTTCGAGCCCCATTTTTCCCGCGGTCTTGATTACCTCTTGAATAGTAACTCTGCCGAACGCGGCTGCCGATTCAGCCACCTCTCTAACGTACCAGCGTGCCCCGACCCAACCCGCATAGCCATAGGTTGCGTTGGTTATCACTTTAACAGCTTTCTCTCTCTCCTTCAGAATCCTATACTCTATCGTCTTCGAATCGAGCGTTCCGAGCTGCTTCTTTATCTGCTCTCTAACGTCGATAAGGCTGGATAGAACTGTCTTGTAAAAGCCCGGGGGCTCTTTGCGGAATCTGTGGCTGACCTCTGGAACAAGAGTGACCCGCTTCTGAGGCGTTTCTCCAGGTCCAATAAATGTATCAGGCGATAGATTGTGCAGTATCATGAGATTCGGATACATTGCAGTGAAGTCCAGCACAGCGATCTTGTCGTGAATCCCCGGCTTGGGAGGCAGCACTATCGCACCTCTATATGGCGAATAGAACTGCTCCACTCTTCGAGGAATCAGTTCGCCAAGCTTGTAGGCTCGCTTGATCAAATACCAGTCTACTCTAAAGCCTACTGCAGCTGCAGCAACATGGTCAAGAGGGAGCCCTGTCAAGTTCGAAAGTTGCATTGCAAATTCCAACATCCTCGAAGCGACTCCGAGAATCGACATCGACGTCTCGGTTGAAAACTTCAGTAGTGTAGGCTGCTTCTTTTCATCGACCCAGTGGATCGATAGGTCCGCCTCGTCTATCAAGGTTCTTTCCGCTCTCTTCATTACCCCAAGAAATTCCGCTATATTCTCTAGAGACTTGATCTTGACCTCCGGAATATCCTCTGCGAGATTAAACAAGTCAACGTTTGCCCGACCTGTAACCGATACATGTCCATAAAGGCTTGTGTGGGGTTCCGATTTCATTCTGTCCACCGCAAGCTTCATTCCAATGAGCTTAGAACGCTCCAACAAGTAGGGCCAGTCAAACTTATTATTGCCATATCCGACTATCACATCTGGATCGTATTCCCTTATGTAGTTCAGAAAATCTGAGATGACTCTCTTGTCATCCGAGTCGTCGGCAACAAACTGCTTCTCCTTCTTCTCGCTTGTACAAGTAGAAATGATAACTACAGGGTCCCTGCCAGGTTTAGGTGCACCCCTTTGGCTGAAGCAAACGATCGAGAACGCTAGCATCCTTAAGGATGGTGTGCCGACCTTATCGATAAGCGTTGGAAATTTAACAGCCTCGAAGACTTCGTCGACCTGAGCTTCCACCCGTTCTATAGACTCTCTGACATCAATCTGATGCCAGCCACATGGTCTAAGATCCTTGTCAACGATATACCTGAAAGAGGGTCTAAGATCATCCTCGACATGATCTTTAACTCCATCGATCTTCGCCATAGATTCAGCGTATTTCGTTATTGTCTCAGGGTCTCTGCAAACGATTCTAATTGCCTTCACCTTCTTTCCGAAGAAATTCTTCTCGAGGACTTCTATTTTCTCAACACTTGGATACTGGGATTTCTTAGTCGATATCTGATCTGTTATGCGATCAATCGCGCTGTCATCCTCAACCAGCAAATAGAAGTAAGGACGAAAACTCTTATCACGTACGAGGACCCTCTTTCCTTTCGAATCGATCCCCCATAATCGTATCTCGGGCTGTCCATCAATCGTTTCATGATTTATATCGAGGAGCCAGAAGTCGATTTTCATTGTCCCACCGAACAATATCAGTAAGAACGTAGATAGAAGTCGCTATTTTGTTTGATGGTTGTCCACTATAGCGTTAGTGAAAATGCGACAGCATCTTCGCCGTCCTCGTAGTAGAACGGTATCAGTCCTATTCTCTCGAAAGTGAGACTCTCGTAGAATCTAATCGCGGAAGCATTGCTCTTTCTAACTTCAAGTGAAACAATTCTGAACTGACGAAGCTTCAATGATTTGATTAATTCAGACATAAGTGCACGTCCGATTCCTCTCCTTCTGTAATCTTTAAGCACAGCAATCGAGGCGATATGAGCATCTCTCCCATGCGCTAGGGCTGAGACGTAACCGACAACTCTGTTCTTCTCAATAGCCACAAGAAAGCTATCAGAGCTGGATTCAGCTAGCGAACGGAGGTACGACTCTGGAAAAGGCGAGGTGAAGCACAGCCTCTCTATTTCGAATACTTGAGGAAGAAGATGGCTCTCAATCTTCGATATTCGGAATTGCTCCATAGATCGCATTCACAGTCTCATCTTATCGAACTCCCGTATAAGCAGATCGACGATTCAAAATTCCCTAGCAATGAAGATCTGCATACGAAGAAAGATTAAATAAATACTCTAAACCTCATAGCGTAGTCATCTCGAATCAAGTTGGAGGAAGAACAGTGTCCGAGAAAAAGGTCGACCGGTGGGGCATCGCAAACATATACTCGTCATTCAACAACACGATAGTCCATATAACTGATTTGAGCGGCGCAGAAACGATTTCTAGAAGCTCAGGCGGGCAGCATGTTAAGGCGGATAGACTTCAAGGCTCACCATACGCAGCGATGCAGTCGGCTGCTGCAGCTGCACGCGCAGCAAGAGATCGTGGGATAACATCCCTCCACATAAGAGTTAGAGCGCCTGGAGGACACGGCGCAAGAACTCCTGGACCTGGTGCTCAAGCAGCGATAAGGATGCTCGCTAGAACAGGCTTTCGGATAGGAAGAATCGAGGATATTACACCTATCCCTCATGATGGAACGCGGAGACCGGGTGGAAGACGCGGAAGAAGAGTCTAGTTGAAAATGCATAAGGAGGAAATGATAATGAGCGGAGAAAAAGAACCTCTTCGGAAGATCGAGAGTGAGATGAGAGTTTCCGAGAGAATTATGAGTCTAATTCCAGGTTTCAGAGGCTACAAGCAGAAGGAACTTCGTAGAGAGTCTGACAGGCTTGTGAGAAATCGAGTCTATGAAAGACTTCAGGAAGCCGCGCAGGACTTGAGAGAAGTCTACCGCGAATTGGTTGACAGAGGGTTCGTCGGAATGTGGGAGGGTGTGGATAGGCTTGCTGCTAAGTTTGATCGTATTTCTGAGAAGATCAATCATGCGTCCTACGGTTACAGCGGCTTCTTCGATGCCATCAAGGTTGATGAGGAGAAGCTTGATCAACTGATTCGATTTGACTTAGGCCTTGTAACTGAGGCGGACGCCTTAGCCTCAACGATTTCTCAGATCAAGAGAGACGCTTCAAGCGGTAGCGCGGAAACGTTGAGGACTGAGATTCAAAACATTCTATCTTCTGCTAATGAATTCGAGAAACATTTTAGTCAGAGGAAGGCTGCAATACTGGAGAGTCTGGAGGGATCATGGTATGCCCCAAGTTATTGAGTGGCCCAGCCCAAGCGGAGAAGATGTCGTCTGGACGTACCCATCTGAAGACATTACGTGGGGAGCTCAACTGATAGTTCATGAGATGGAGAACGCCGTCTTCTTTAGAGACGGAAAGGTCTACGATGTTTTCGGTCCAGGAAGACACATGTTAACAACTTTGAATCTGCCAATGTTAACCAGTGTTCTATCGAAATTGGCTGGATTTCCCAGCACACCCTTCAAGGCTACTGTAATATTCGTTTCATCGAAGGAGTTCAACGGGAAGTATGGAGCTAGGGCTCAGACAACTGAGTTGGCTCCACTCCTTGTCCATGGAGGGTACTGGTTTAAGATAATGGATCCAGAGCTGTTCATTACGGAAGTTGTCGGAAGACAGGACGCTTACACGACAAGCAGCGTGAATGAATTCATCAGAGGATTCATCAATGAGAGAATCATCGACGATTTGTCGAAATACACACTCGTATCTGTATTCACTCAACTGGATGAAACTTCGACCACAGTCAAGACACATATAATCGAGGCTCTAGAACGCTTCGGGATACAGCTTGTCGACTTAAGGTTTGAAGGAATCGACACGACACCTGACTACAGAGAGCGACTCTTCTGGCTTAGATCCGGAACGATGGTGCCTGCAACAGAGGTTTTGAGAATGGAGACAGTGAAGACAGCGGCCAGAGAATTGGGGAAGTCTCCTGGAGCTGCCCTAGGAGCAGGTATGATGCTTATTCCGCCAATGTTTCAGACTGGAGCAGCACCAGCGGCAGTAATGATAATATGTCCAAAATGTCAAGCGACCACATTGGCGACATCAAAGTTCTGTCCGAACTGTGGAGCAGAGATAGCCAAACCTCCGCCAGGGCCAGAAGTCAAAACCTGCGAAACCTGCAAGCAAGTCGTACCTCCAACCGCCAAGTTCTGTCCTAACTGCGGTAGCAAAATGTAGCTTCGGAACAGAGTCGCCCGATCGACACAACGGGAACCGCAATGAAGGCTGTGAAGGCTCTTGGTTACGGTGCAGCGGCTGTTCTAATATTCCTTGGCATAATCTTTGCTTTAGCCTCAGCCTACGCTATATCACGCTTGGCCGTCGCTCTCGTCCTCTTCCTAGCCGCATTCGGCATTATCTATTACATTCAAAGGAGCACCCCGAAGGAGATTGTTCAAAGGTATGAAGTTGAGCTTCCCGGGAAGGTTGAAACTCGCACAGTCAAATGCCCTAACTGTGGAGCCTCACTCGATCTCACAAAGATACAGGTCACTCAAGGGATGCCCTCTATCAAATGCCCTTACTGCGGGCATACCTCTGAAGTTACAGAGGAACCCAAATGGTAGATAAGAAAACTTCCGCCTTCCTCCCATTCATACTCATCTTCATCGTTCTAATCTCTGCAAGCATAGTCCAAGT
>CAYOZM010000041.1:0-8178 GCA_964408475.1 uncultured Candidatus Bathyarchaeia archaeon
AAGAGCCAGCTACTTCAGTATGTTGCGAGGATCGCTCCTAGAGGATTGTACACGAGCGGTCGAGGAACTACGGCAGCAGGACTCACTGCAGCCGTTCTTAGAGAGAAAACTGGAGGGATGGTCCTTGAAGCCGGCGCGCTCGTACTAGCTGATAAAGGTGTCGCCTCGATCGACGAGATAGACAAGATGAAGCCTGACGATAGAGTAGCGATACATGAAGCGATGGAACAACAAACCGTAAGCGTCGCGAAAGGTGGAATCGTCGCAACGCTCAATGCGAGAGCTTCTGTATTAGCCGCGGCGAATCCTGCTCTTGGAAGATACGATCCCTACCGTAATATTAGTGAGAACATTAGCTTGCCTGTGACGATTCTCTCGCGGTTTGATCTTATCTTCGTTATGAGGGATGTTCCAGAGGCTGAGCTTGACAGTAGAATGTCGGAACATATTCTCGCTCTTCATAAGATGAAGACTACTCCGGAGGAGGCTCCTCTCCCTCCAGAGCTTCTGCGAAAATACATTAGTTACGCCAAGAGGATTCAGCCGGTTCTTTCCGATGATGCGATAAAAGAATTGCGAGAGTTCTACTTGCGGATGCGTTCGATCTCCGGGTCTGCCGAGTCGCCTGTTGCGATAACGCCTCGGCAGTTAGAGTCTTTGATAAGACTTGCTGAGTCTAGAGCTAGATCATTTCTAAGGGATAAGGTCACAGTTGAGGATGCGAGAGCCATAATAAGGCTCGTTACTGTTTCACTTCAAGATGTTGGGATAGATACAACCACTGGGAAGATAGACATCGATGTGATAATGACTGGGAAGCCGAAGAGCCTGAGAGATAGAATGCAGATAATCATCAGTACAGTTGGAGAGATGGAGAAGGAGACAGGGTTCGTGGAGGAGACACCGCTCTATGAAGCTTTAAAGGAGAAAGGCGTAGATGAGGAGAAGGCTAGAGCAGCTGTAAGCCAATTGATTAGAGAAGGGGTACTCTACGCGCCTAAGCCGGGTCAAGTGAAAAGGACTCGCGCATGAGTGAAGGTAGAACTTGAATCTTGAAGATCTCAGAGCTGGCTCTGCCGAGGACGATCAAAGATATTCTCTTGGAGAACGGCTATGAGGAGCTTTACCCTCCTCAAGAGGATGCTATAAAGGCTGGAGCTCTTGAAGGGAAGAACATAGTTCTAGCGAGTCCAACCGCCTCTGGAAAGACTTTGATCGCTGAGCTATGCGTACTCAAGAATACTCTGCAGAAGGGAGGTAAAGCTCTCTATCTAACGCCGCTTAGAGCTCTTGCGAGCGAAAAATTCGATGAATTCCAGAAATACAAGACTCTCGAGAAGGATTCTGGAGAAAAAATTAGGGTCGCTATAACAACAGGCGATTACGATAGCTCAGATAATTGGTTAGCCAAATTCGATATTATCGTTGCCACGAATGAGAAGGTGGATAGCCTTCTCAGACACAGGCCTCTCTGGATAGGTGAAGTCACAACTGTTGTCGCTGACGAGATTCACTTACTTACCGAGCCTGAGAGAGGCCCAACATTGGAGGTAGTCTTAACGCGACTCTTGGAGATCAACCCGAGGATACAGATCATCGCGTTGAGCGCTACAGTCAGGAACGCGGATGAAGTTGCACAATGGATAAAGGCGTTTCCGATAACAACGGACTGGCGGCCGGTCCCTCTGAAGGAGGGCGTCTATCATGCTGGAGAGATCCAGTTCAAAGATGGATCTGCAAAGGGGGTCCCACAGACAACTGGAAACCCCTTATTCGATATCTCATTGGATGTCATCCGCAATGGCGGGCAGGTCCTAATCTTCACCGAAACCAGAAAGAGCGCTGTTGACACTGGAAAGAAGGCAGGCGCAGTACTGGGAAAATTCTCCAAGCCAGATAAGCGTTCTCTTAAAGCTATAGCTGAAAAAATACTTTCAACCGGTGAGAAAACTAGGCTCAGTGAGGTCTTAGCTGAACAGGTTAAGCTGGGTTCAGGTTTCCACCACGCAGGATTGACAGGCGCACATAGGCGGATAATAGAGGACGCGTTTAGAAACGGCGCGATAAAGCTGCTTGCCGCGACACCGACATTGGCAGCGGGTGTCAACCTACCGGCGCGAACCGTGGTCATAAGCAGCTACGAGAGATATGAACCTGGCTTTGGAAGATACCCAATATCTGTTCTCGAGTACAAGCAGCTGTCCGGCAGAGCGGGAAGGCCGAAGTACGATAAGTTTGGTGAAGCTGTTCTCGTCGCCAAGAGCCCTGATGAGCAGGATTATCTCTTCGAGAATTATGCTCTCGCTCAACCTGAACGTCTTTGGTCTAAGCTTGCTGTCGAGAGGGTTTTGAGGCCTCACGTGCTGGCGACTATTGCCTCAGGTTTCGCTCGTACTGAGAAAGGTTTGTACGATTTCTTCTCCAAGACCTTCTATGCGCATCAATATGATCCTAGAATGATTCGTTCGAGGATCGGTGAGATTCTAGCTTTCCTTTGTAAAGAGGAGATGGTGAAGCTGGACGGCGAGAAGCTCTATGCAACAGGGTTCGGGAGGAGGGTTTCAGAGCTGTACATAGATCCTGTTTCAGCTGTGATAATTAGAGATGGCCTCTACAGGAGGGCCGGTAAGATCACTGAATTGAGCTTTCTGCATCTTGTTTGTCATACTCCAGATGTGGGTCCGAAGCTCTACCCGAGGAGGAGGGAAGCGGATCAGCTAGGCCTTCTCGCCGAAGAGCATTCTGATCAGTTTATGTCAAAAACTCCGGATATGTGGACTGAGGCTGGTGATTATGAGGAGTTTCTAGCGGAGCTGAAATGTGCTAAAGTCGTCTTAGACTGGATTGATGAAGCGACTGAGGATGAGATTTTGAAATCTCATAGAGTTGAGCCTGGAGATCTTTTGAGGTTGATTGAGATATGTGATTGGCTCCTTTACGCTACTCATGAGCTAGCGCGCCTCTTCAATCACAAAGACTTGTTATCTAAAATAGCTGAGCTAAGGGTTAGAGCTGAGAATGGTGTGAAGCCTGAGCTTGTTCCGCTTGTTCAACTTGAAGGAGTTGGCAGAGTGAGAGCGAGGCTTCTGTATAACTCTGGCTTCAAGGGTATTAGCGATTTGAGGAGCGCAAGTGTTTCAGCTCTTATGAATGTACCGTTGATAGGTCCAGCTGTCGCTCGAAAGATAAAGGATCAAGTTGGAGGAAAAATCAAGGCTGAAGAATTGGAGATCTTGAAGAAGGAGGAATCTAGAGAACAAGCTCTTCTGACCGAGTATTAAGCCGTGTTCAATCGCTCTGGTATCAAGTGTGTTCCATCGCATGTCTTGCCGCTGTTCAGGTCTGAGAATCCTTCGCGGCACGTAGCGAAGGTCGACCCTCGGGATTCAACGATGCGTTTGAGTTCTTCTAGGAGCGGTCTACGGAATGAATATGGAGCGTATCTCGCTCGCCCCTTGGCTTCTCCCTCAGCCCAGTATGTCCGTTCCAAACGGTCACGAAGATCGGGGAATACTGAGATCATCCTCTTGAAGTTGTCTGCTTTAGCCTTGTAGCTCGAGGCGACTATGTGTTTCGCTCCGGCAGCCGCTACTTCTTTGACTAGGGGCTCAAGTTGCTCCAAGTCGTCGTTTATTCCTGGAATAATCGGATCTATTCTGACAGAGCATGGAATGTTCGCCTCCGTCAGCGCCTCGATCGCTTCCAGCCGTTTGTCCGGTGAGGTCGCTAAGGGCTCAAGAAGTTTCGCTATCTCTATTTGAAGTGTGGTTATGGTCATGCTGATGCTGCATCTTGCTCTTTTGATGATATCTACGTCTCTTGTCACTAGGTTTGATTTAGTCACTAAGAGAACTTTGAATCCGCTCCGGGTCAGCAGTCGAAGCGCATCTCTGGTTAGATTTGTTGAATTCTCCATGGGGATGTATGGGTCCGAGCTGCTTGCGATCGTTATGGGTATCCTTCTGTCGAGTCTCCGGATTTCTCTACCCAATCTCTCAAGCAGTCTATCTTTCGGTCTACAATCGAAGGCATTTGGAATGTACGATGTAATGTAGCAGTAGAGGCATCTATGCGAGCAGCCTGTGTATGGTGAGAAGCTGTACTTGGGTGGGCAGTGGCATAGAGGGCTATTCCATGGATCGAAAGGCGTGACTAGGGGCATTATAACTCTTCTCTTCCTTCATGTCGGAGCCTCTTCCGAGTAAAAAATGCATCGAACAATATCGAAAGCTTTTTTGAATCTTCGGCTTTTGATTATTGGCTTGAGTTGTAACCGCGTGTCTAGAGTTGCTCAACGTGCGCGTAAGTCTCGTTTCATAAGGCTTTTCGATAGGACTCCCAATGGAATCGTTTGTCCCCATTTCTGGCTGCTCGCATGGGCTGACGGCTGCCCATACCGTTGTGCGTACTGCTATCTCTTGGGAACTTTTCGCGGCCACGTTGAGCCTGTCGTCTTCTCGAATCTTGAGGACTTGGATAGAGAGCTCGACCGATTCCTTGCTTCGAATTCCGGCTGTATTCTGAATGCAGGGGAGCTTACTGATAGCTTGGCGATTACAGACAGCGTTCCGATTAGGTTGATCCAGCGTTTCGCTCGCCAAGATAGGAACAAGCTTCTGCTCTTGACCAAGAGCGCAAATGTGAGAAACCTCTTGGATCTAGATCACAATGGTCAGACGATCGTTAGTTTCAGCATTAATGCGGCCGAGGTTTCGAAGCGTTTTGAGAAGGGCGCCCCCAGCTTATCGAAGCGTCTTGAAGCTGCTGGCATGTGTAAGGATGCAGGTTACCCCGTTCGTATACGTTTGGACCCTATGATCCCTATTGAGGGTTGGCGGTTCATGTATGAGCATATTGTGGATAAGATGAACGTTCTCAATCCTGAGAGGGTTACACTAGGCGCTTTGAGGTATTTCCCAGTCGCTAAAGTCTTTGCTGAAAAGCTTGGTAGGGATGTCTCGGTCTTCGATTACGCGGTTGAACGTGGTGTTGACGGCAGGAGGCGTGTTCCAAAGCTTCTGCGGGTAGAGATGTATCAAACGGCTTTGAAGAGGTTGAAGGTTCCAGCGGCTGTCTGCAAGGAGACTAAGGATGTTGTTGAGCTACTCGGCTTGAATCAAAGATGCAACTGCACTCTGTAGCTAGTTATCTCTAGAAGAGTTGTAATGAGTCAAGGTTATATCTGGCTGGAAGTCTCTTATGACTTTACCTTTGCGACAATTGATGCGTAAAACCGTCATGCAGGTGATATTTGTTGGCAAGAGTTTCACTCAGATATGGCAAGTGCGTTCTTACCTCGAATGTTCCTGATGAGAATATTCTTGAGTTGATCGAGCCTAGGGATAAGCCGGGGGTCGCGGATCCGTGTTCCGAGGTTCTTCACGCGTTAGATAACCCATTGAAGAGTAGGAGGGTTCCGGAGATAGCTAAGAAAGGCGATAAGGCGGTTATCGTGGTCGATGATGCTACGAGGAGTACGCCGAGCTTCTTGATGGTTCCCCCGATACTGAATCAACTCAACTCTGCTGGTGTTCAAGACAGGGACATCACGGTTATCTTCGGCAGGGGTAGCCATAGGCTCGTTACTCCTGAAGAAATGAGGAATCTCGTTGGCGACGAGGTTACGCGTAGAGTCAAGGTTGTGAATCACGATTGTCGAGCGCCTGATCTCGTTCATGTTGGTGATACGAGTAGAGGAACAAGGGTTTACTTGAACAAGACCTTTGTTGATGCGGATGTGAGGATACTGACCGGCGATGTTGAGCTCCACTATTATGCGGGTTACGGTGGGGCTAGGAAGAGTGTTCTTCCAGGAGTAGCCGGGATCGAAAGCATTATTCATAATCACCAGATGGCGATCGACCCGAAAGCGAAGCTGGGTAACATTGAGGGAAACCCTGTTCACTTGGATATGATGGAGGCGGCGAAGCTTGCTCGGGTTGATTTCATCATCAATGTTGTGATGAATACAAACGGTCACATAGTCAGCGCCTTCGCAGGCGACTTGGAGAAGGTCTTTCTAGAAGGCGTTAAGGTGGTGGATGAAATCTACAAGGTTCCTGCGAAGGGTGAAGCTGACATAGTTCTGACCGATGCTGGTGGAAGCCCTAGAGACATAAACTTCTATCAAGCTCACAAGGCTTTGGAAGCCGCTGTAAATATAGTTCGACCTGGAGGCGTCATAGTCCTTGCTGCCGAATGTCCTGAGAGTAAAGGGAGCCAAGCTTTCTACGACTGGATGAAGAGATTTAAGAACTCGCAGGAAGTTGAGGAGGAGATCAAGAAGAACTTTGGTCCCGGAGGGATAACCGCTTTAACGATGTATAAGGCTCTTGAGAAAAGTACGATAATAAGCATTACAGATCTTCCTGAATACGAGTCTAAGAATGTCTTGAGGTTGAAGCCGGCTGAGACTTTGGATGAAGCTCTGAAGATGGCTTTCGATATGGTAGGCAGGGATGCCAAGGTTTCAATTCTACCGATGGGTTCTTTAAGCCTCCCGGTCTTGTCGAAGGATTAGACCTGAGCCTTTCATAGAGAACAGATGGCTCAGTAGCACCAAGACTCCTACACTGTCCTCGATGTTGTAGAGGAGGCAACCCAAATCTCCTCGACTTTGGAACCTCTCGTATGCGCAATGGTATCCGCTTCCGTTGATACCAACCACTCTCCTCTTGATTCCGAGCTCTTTCTCTACTCTTTTTTGGCTGTAACTCGCGAATGGAAAGCTTCTAGCTATGTCGTAGGCGTCCAAGTGAGCTAGCCTCGTTTTGATCTCGCGTAAATTGACTCCATACATATTTCCTCGGAATTCCAGGTAGGGTAAGTCGAATCTGGACCCGTAGTATGTTGTTAACGTGCCTTCTGGTAGCGTTGAAAGTATCTCTCTGGTTCTTACAAGTAGATCGCTTTCTCTCTCGGGAGGAAATAGGATGGATATGACCACTAGTCCACTTTGTATCCTGATCGTTTCTGAGATTGCGAGGGTTAGTGAGACTATCGGATCTTCTTTCTGTTCTGGGAAGCCGTAGGGGCTGTATGTTTCTATGTCTAAGCTTATCAGAGGCGGCCTCAGTATTCGCAATACTTATCGAGTTCTTTTCAACAGTGGTTTTCTAATAAGCAACGGAGAGCGAGAAAAGTAAGCTAACTTTGGAGCTCGCGAATAACCTCGTCGATGGTGTTGTAGATCTTTTCGGGGATTTTCTGAAGGAGCTCTGACGCGTGAACTCTTCTTTCAGGCTTTAGGTCTATAACCTTCCATCCTTGATCCTCTATCAGCTTCTGCTTCGTAGCCGGAAACTTTGCGTCTTCACGTAGCACTTCTCTTAATGATTCTGGGCCTGTGCTTCCCGTTACCATCGGAAATCTTCCTGAGAGTTTGTATGTCTTAAGTCTAGCTGCGTCTTTGTACATTTTAACTCCATGGAATGTGAGTGCAGCTCTCCGGTATTCGCTTCTATTCGATTTCTGATCTATCTCCTTCAGTTCTTCATCTGTGAACTGGTAGACGTTGTGGCTTCCCTTCCCGAATAGTCTTGTGTAGAGTATATCCGATTTGACCAATGGTTCTTCTCTAGACAGGTCGACGCAGTGGATTATCTTGTGTTCTTGCATCAATTTGAGAAGTTCTAAAGGTAACGGTGCGTCCTCCGGTCTTCTTATCTCCCATGCTATTTGTATTCCTTCATGATCTACGCGTTTGAAGAAGTTATCTATCGACCGTATCTTTGCTCCATCATATCTTAGATCGGATGGTGTTTGTATGTGGAGGATTCTAGCCCTCAGGATTCTGCAGATCGTTATCATCCTTTCGAATGTTCGGAAAGCTTCATCTATAGGTTCGAGCTGGTAGTTGTGGGTTAGGTCTCTGTGGCATCTTACTGAGAATTCGAAGTCTTCTGGGACGCGTCTCCTCCATGATTTGACTTGCGGTAGCTCAGGGTACTCGTAGAAGGTTGAGTTGACTTCGACGAAGTTGAATGCTTTTGAGTAGGCTTCAAGGCTGTCGAGTCCTGGGATTTGGAAGTATGCCCATCCTCCTGCGCCGATTAAGGTTTCGGTCATCTCTTTAGACCACTGTTTATATTGAGTGGAAGTCAGCTATATCTGGTGTTCATCACGGTGCGGCTGCATGGGTAGTATCCTCCTCGGAACTTCCGGTTGGTCTTACGATGA
>CAYOZM010000042.1:0-7621 GCA_964408475.1 uncultured Candidatus Bathyarchaeia archaeon
ATATTCGTCTCAGCAACCTTCTTTATCAAGCTCCTAGCGAAATCCGGATCCCGATAAATGTCGTGAGTTAGCTTCTCGATTCCGCCCCTCATTAGGTATGGGAACATCTCCCCACAGTGGCACCACCCGATAACTGGATAATCTTCTCCAGCATCTTTCTTGGTTAGGTCAACTATATCGTAGCTGAGACTTTCAGGATCTGGAAGCTCAAAATCGTCTAGGTCCTCAGGAGCCTTTATCGCTCCATCTATCCAGTAAGTCGTCTTAACGTCTCTTCTGATCCTGTAGATCTTACCCCACTGATCGATGTACGTGGACTCATCGATAAACTTGAGTTTGTAGCCTTTAGGGTAAAGCCAATAATCCGACACGATAAGCGCGTCTAAACCTATCTTCTCTATAGCCTCATTCAAAAGCTTCTGGTTCCTAAGCATAATCTCATTCATATCCATCTTGGCTTCTTCACGCGTAACTGCGAACCCTCCTCCTCCACCACCGCCCCCAGCTGCCAGAACCTTCTTGCCAGTTATCCGTTCAACATGAATCGGATCAACGTAAGTAGCGTCTACAGGAACCGTATCAGGTTCACCTAGATGGATGGCGGTCATGTACCGCTCTTTATGAGTCATCGACATATCGCTGACCTTCGACAACCTCCTATCGTAGATAGCCCTCTAATATTTATTCTCGCATCAGAGAGCAACATCTTATCTCTTGAAGCCTCTTATCTGATTGAGAACCTCAGAGGCCTGCGTATGCAACATCACAAGTTAAGAAGCAAACGTATCTTGGCCGGAAGAGAGGACTTGAAAGCTCTTGAATATGCGCTCTATCATTCAATGGGTTATACTCAAGAGGAATTGGAGAAACCTTTGGTTGCAGTAGCCAATTCTTGGAGTGAGATCCTCCCAGGACATTACCACCTACGCAAAGTCGGAGAAGCGGTCAAAGCGGGCGTCCGAGCCGGCGGAGGCACTCCAATAGAGTTCAATACGATCGGCCTCTGCGATGGAATCGCTCAAGGCCACATTGGAATGAAGTACGTTCTTCCAAGCAGAGAGGTCATAGCGGCAAGCGTTGAAGTAATGGTCGAAGGCCACCAATTGGACGGCATAGTGATGATATGCACTTGCGACAAGATCGTGCCGGCGATGCTGATCGCAGCAGCGAGACTGGATGTTCCAACGATTCTCGTCACAGGCGGTTACATGCAACCCGGCCTGTATAAAGGTCGCAGATACGCCATCTATGAAGTCTCTGAAGCTTACGGAGCCTACATGGCTGGTAAGATACCTCGAAAAGATGTAGATGAGCTTGTCAAGGTATGCTGCCCCGGTCCAGGCGCATGCCCTATGATGGGCACAGCGAACACTATGTGCTGCGTCACAGAAGCTCTAGGTATGTCGCTTCCCGGAAATGCTACAGTAGCTGCATCCGATGCCAAGTTACTCCAGATAGCGAAGAGAGCTGGAGATCAAATTGTCAAGCTCATAGATAATGATATCAGACCTTCAAAGATTATGTCAAGAGAAGCCTTAGAGAACTCGATCAAGGTAGATTTAGCGATAGGGGGCTCCACGAACTCATGCCTCCATATCCCCGCTATTGCAGCTGAACTGGAAATAGAAGTAGAGCTAGACTTATTCGATCAGTTTAGTAGGAAGACTCCTCAGATCGTTGCGATAAAACCCTCTTCAGACCGCCTTATGGACGACCTTGAAAAAGCCGGAGGGATTCAAGCTGTAATGAAAGAGCTGGCTCCGCTTCTGAACCTCGATGTTCTTACAGTTACAGGAATGAAGCTCAAGGAAAACTTGGAGAGAGCAGAGGTGACTGACCATGAAGTCATCAAGCCTCTAGACTCCCCGTTCCATGCAGAAGGAGGAATAGCAGTCCTTAAAGGAAATCTCGCCCCCGACGGTTCTGTTGTCAAACAAGCAGCTGTAAACCTCAAGATGCTACGATATACCGGCCCCGCAAAAGTTTATGATTCCGAAGAGAAAGCCGTCGAAGCCTTGGCTGGAAGGGCTATTAAAGCCGGAGATGTCGTCGTCATAAGATATGAAGGACCTAAAGGCGGTCCGGGTATGAGGGAGCAATACGATATCATGACTCTTCTGTGTGGGATGGGACTTGACAGATCTCTTGCTCTTATCACCGATGGAAGATTTTCAGGAGCGACGAGAGGGCTAGCTGTTGGACATGTCTCACCCGAGGCTGCTGAAGGAGGACCTATTGCGGCGCTAATAACAGGCGACATTGTGGAGATCGATATTCCTAAAAGACGACTCGATGTCAAACTGGAAGATACAGTCATAGCTGAGAGGATGAAGCTCTGGAAGCACCCCAGGCCTTCGTTCAGGAAAGGTTTCATGGCCGTGTATGCTGAGAAGGCTAGTTCAGCAAGTAGGGGTGCGATTCTAGCATGATGTTGATTCAAAGCCTTCAAGTAAAGTATAGCGTGAAGATCTGGGTAGTTTAAAGTGGCTGACAAAAGATTTTCATTCTAAGATACGCAATTCACATCGATTGAACATTAAATATGCGGGACGTTAGTCCGTGCGAAGTTAAGGAGAGCTGGCGGCAGTGAATGAACAGTCTTCGCCATATGTTTACAATAAGATTACTAGGGTTAGAGGAAGAGTTGCGAGCAGCATCATTTCCAAGAAGGAAAGAGACAGGCTTGTCGCGAGAGCGGAAGAGGTTCTGGGCAATGAATGGTACGGCTGGAAAGCCAGTATAGACGGCTTCTGCCTGCAACTCTTCACCAACAGCCAACACCTCTACGAGTTCTGGCTTGAAAACTGGTTCTCTATGCCTCGTGAAACAAGGTCTCACGGAAGACTCTATGCTGTCTTAGACCAGGAATTTAACAAAGGTGAACCATACGCGTATTACAACCCTGAAACGAAGACAGCGATAATCTTCAACACGGAGTACTACGGCCAATGCAAGAGTTGGGCTTTAGGTATAACATGCGACATTGCAGAAGACCAGCATGACATACACAGTATACATGGAAGTTGCGTAGAAGTTAACGGGGACGGTATAATCCTAATCGCCCCGACAGGGACTGGAAAGTCGACTCATAGCTATGCTCTCTTGAAGATGGAGGGAGCTAGGCTGCATAGCGACGACTGGATTTATGTCAGATTCATAGGTGGGGAGAAGGGGAGAGCGAGCGCAGACATCAGTGAGAGGAAATTCTACATTCGAACAAATATTGTAAGAGTCTTCCCTGAGATCAGACAGCTGTTGAACAAGTGTCGCTTGGAGAATGTTGAGCCGTTAACGCCGGAGGAGACTGAGAAGCTTAGATCAGAAAACGTTGAAGAATCAAAGATAAGGGAGATGATGAGCGACCCGCTTATTGCTCACGAGTATTCACGAGCGATGCTGGATCCACTTTGGATAGGTGGACTTGAAAAGTTCGTAGACACAACCCGGGCGAAGAAGGTGATTCTTCTAAAAAGAGATAGAAACGATCCTGAGATCGCGCGTAGAGTTGGGATAGAAGAGGCTGTCGACTATCTAGCGACCCAGCCTGAACAATTCCTAAATCCCTACCTAATCGTTAAGACTCCTGAGAAGGTTGAGATAAGAAAAAACTTCTTCAGAAGACTATTCAAGTTCGCGCCCTGTCATCTAGTTAATACTATAGAGAGCGTTGAGAAAGTTCAGGAGACGATTAGGGATATAGTCAAAGGAAAGATCTAGCCGCTCTTCGCTTTAAGAGCTAGGATCGCTTGAGCCAAGTCTCCTCTACTTTCAACCAAAGCCTTCTTCGCTTCTTCTTCCGAGACACAGGCTTGCTGAGCGACCAGCTTTACGTCATCCTCCGAGATCGTTAGAGGTTCCTCAACCTCCTCCTTATGCACTTCCTCTTTCACAGTACCGCCAGCGACTTGAAACGTAGTCTGCCCCTGCATCGTTATCGCTGTTACAGCGGGATCGTCAATCACTATCTGCTTGCCCGCCGCCTTTATCACAACCTGCCTCACATTCGCGATCTCTTTCACATCCATTCCCATCTTCTGCATCATTCTCATAGCTTCTCTTCCAGTTGGCATGCCTTTGACCGAACGAAAAGCCTTGTGCGCCACACCAGAAACCTCTTAAAGTGCTGTTTGAATCTCCGAACTGAAAAATCTATCGACGCCTCATTCCCCAGTACAATGGAGCAGCTTCGCAGAGCGTAGATCCGGCCACTCTATGGATGGGCTACAAACCTTTAATACAGAGGGTCTACACAGCAACGTACCGGATTCATTTACTCGAGAAGCCCTCTTCTAACTCTGACGGCAACGCCACTCTTGAAAGACAAAATCTCTTCTCCACTGAGCATAGCGCGACCGACTGCAAGCAGGTTGCCCTTCTGGTCGACTACAATCACTTCATCTTGAGGTCGAATCTCGTCATCAGCCTTAACGACATGCTTAGCGAAGACGTTCCCACCTTTCTTGATGAAACTGCTAACATCGCTTCGCACCACAACAATAGATGGAGGATTCTTCACTCTCCTCAAGATCCGCCTAGCTCCGGCTAAAGATAGGCTGAGATGCCCGTCGGTCGGCCTTAGAGTCGCCAAGAGCTCGTCTCTGCAGTAGATCAACTTTATCCTCTTCGTCTTGCTTGAACGAACGACTTCTACGAAATCTGGAAAGAGCACATCTCCAATGCTCTTCCCAAACTGGAAGCTTGCTACTCCCCTAAGCTTAACGAGATCCTGCCAAGAAGCCTTCACCTTCAACTGTTCTACCTCACAAGCTATTTTACAATCCTCAAACAATTTAAGCATCGATCAACCCACTGAACCAAAGGAGCTGCAAACGATTTTGAACTGCGAAGTTTGCGGACAGCGAATTCTAGGGAAACCGATGAGAGTCATAATAGAAGGGGCAAAGCTTGTAGTATGCAGCGATTGCGGTAAACTCGGCAAGGAGACATGGGAGACACCAACTCCGCGCACCGTTCTAGCTAGACCAACGATCAAGCCAAGACCGAAACCGCAAGACCTGCCTAGAGAAGTCGCTGAATACGAGCTGCCTGAAGACTTTGCAAAGAGGATAAGAGTTGCACGAGAGAAATTGAGTTTAACGCAAGAAGAGTTGGCCAAGCGCGTCAAGGAAAGGCTTTCCATTATACAGAAGATAGAGTCTGGAAAGATTATCCCAGACATGAAACTGTCAAGGTTCCTAGAGCATGTCATCAGAGTTAAATTATTGGTGCCGAGAAAAGAACCGACAGGATTTGAAGGCCAAGCTTCAGCACCTCCGGAACTCACGCTTGGAGACTTGGTTCAGTTCAAACGGAAGAGCGGTAAGGAGAAAGGACAGCTATAACCTCTGTTACATCAATATGTTGCAAAGAAGAGCATTAGAACGATGCCTAAAATAACTGTGCTAAGACTCGGCCACAGATTCAAAAGAGATGCGAGAGTTACATCGCATCTGGCATTAGCTGCAAGAGCCCTCGGCGCAGATGAAATCGTGATAGCAGATGTAATAGATGAGAAACTCAAGAGGACGGTAGATGAAATTTCGACGAACTGGGGCGGACGATTCGAGGTGAAGATGGGAATACATTGGAGAGAATTCATGAAAGATTGGCAAACTAAAGGAGGAGAAGTTATTCATCTCACTATGTACGGCCAACCTTTGTCCAAGGCGATCGACAAGGTTAGACGGTCGACTAAAGACAAGTTGATTGTTGTTGGAGCGACAAAGGTTCCAGGCGAGGTATACCGGATGGCTGACTATAATCTTGCAGTCTCTTCTCAACCGCACTCTGAATGTAGCGCACTTGCGATATTTCTACACGAACTCCTTCAAGGAAGAGAGCTGGAGAGAGAGTTCCCTGGAGCGAAGATCAAAGTAGTTCCTCGAGAAAAAGGGAAGCAAATTATAAGGCTTCGTTGAGATCGCTCGATCTGAAAACAGCGGCAGTTCATTTGACGAGTCGTATTACATCGATTCTCTTCACACTATCTCCCTCGAAGAAGAATTTCATACCTTCACATTCAAGAAGTTCCCCGCCCAAGACGTTAAGAGAGAAATCTCGTGCCAGAGCCAGTAGAGCAGCAGGTTCAACTGCACCTCCATGAGACACCACTAAAGCCCGCCCGCCATCGGGAAGCTCTCCACATATCTGCCTTACGGCTTCGATCACCTCCCTCCCTTTCTCCTCTAGGATCAAATGAAGCTCTCTAATCTCGAAAAAAGCCTCGAGAAGAGTCAGTTTCCGATTTTCAACCATCTTCTTTGCTCTATCCTCGAAAGGCCTAATCTTCTCCCCAGGAAGCGGTCCGAACCGCTCATCGACCTTAAACAGGGTATATCCGAATTCTTCCAGAGTCTGTATCGCCCTCTTCTTAGGGCTTGTATAACAGCGCAGGTAATTGCCTTCTAACGTGCTTCCAGCCTTACTAGCAAGCTGTCTTCCTTCTTCACTCAGCGTATCGTCACTGCCTCTAATACTATGCCTCCTGATCTCAACTACTTTCATTGCGAGCCCCTGCCGATTCATCTCTTTCGGCAAATATGTATTTTGTTAATCAAAGGGATCAGGTTAACCCCCAAGCCGCCTGATCAAGCGAACCTGCGATACCACAAAGTCATGTGAACGCCCTTATCAGGCGAGACCGGCCATGGAGGCATGCGGCATCGATGTTTATCAGACGGCAAGAAATAATGGTTTCAAATTGGAAGATGTACGCTCTGCGGATGCTTGCCGCTCATATGTATCAGTAATACTAGTTGAATGATATCAAAATCAGGGAGCTACCGAGAAAAGATAGCTCGTTCCGGAATGATCAAGTTATAGGTTGTAAAAAGATGGTCAGAAAAATAGAAGTTTTAGTAATACAGAATTGTGAAACTGAGGGAATTGGTCTCTACGAACAATATCTTATTGATAGGAAAATAAAGCATGACATCTTTCATGCATACGCCAACAAAAAACCTCCTTCTTTAAAAAAGTATGACGTTTTCATTGTGGGCGGTACCCCAATTTCTGTTTGCGAAATTCGCAAACACAATTTTCTAAGAAAGGAGTGGAGATATCTAAAGAAAGTTGTTAAGTTGAATAAACCTTACTTTGGCATATGTTTCGGCGGACAGATATTAGCAAGAATACTAGGTGCAAAAGTCAGAAAAAACAAAGTGATGGAAATAGGAGGTTATGATGTAAGACTTACATCTGATGGAAAAGAGAGTCGTTTCTTTAAGGATTTTCCAGCTAAATTTCCGGTTTTTCATTGGCATGGAGATACCTTCGATTTACCGAAAGGTGCGAAATTATTAGTTGAAGGAAAAGGTTGTAGGAATCAGTCATTCAGTTATAAGAATGCTTTGGCACTTCAGTTTCATTTAGAAACAACATCGAAGGATGCAGAAGAATGGGCAAGAAAGTATGCTATTGAAATGGTGAGAGTGAATAAAACGAGAAATCAAGTTGTTGATGAATGCAGAGCTAGAGAAAGAATAATGAAGAAGTTAGCTTACAAATTGCTAGACAATTTTCTCAATTAATACTTCATCAAATATTGCTTAACTGAGCCAAGTAGATTCTCTTTATCAAGCTACTGCCATCATAATGCCTCTCAACGCTCAGGTTAGAAGCC
>CAYOZM010000043.1:0-7424 GCA_964408475.1 uncultured Candidatus Bathyarchaeia archaeon
TAAACTGTTCTTTTAAGTTTGATGTTTAGCATACTCACTATAGGATATCTATGGCCCACCCCTTGAAGAACATCTTCAATAAGATCTTCTGGGACAAGAGGGAGAACCCGAAAGACTACTCAGTCACCTTCATCCACAGAGGAGCGCTTGGAGACGCCAAAAGCATCTCCGCATCTATAATCGAGAAGGTCGGTCATTCTTGGTTCACCTACTCAAGCGGCGAGGAAGAATCGACTGTCATCCCTTTTCATCGTATAGTCGAAGTTAGGAACATCAAGTCTAAAGAAGTTCTTTGGCGTTCGAGGAAGATGCAGACAGCAGTATCCTAGCTGAGCTAGTTCCTCGGCATCAAACCTCGATGAGAGTATTCTCCAGACCTATTCCTTCGCATGCAATGGTTGACGGCCTCCCTTCTTCTCCTTCAACCTTGAACCTTACGCCGATCATCTTCTCTGAGAGATGGATGCCTGTGATGGCATGCAAAGTGAGCTCGCTTGTTCGGATCTTCGACATTCCATCCGCGAGAGACATATAGATGATAAGTTGATCAGCGAGATGTCTATCGACAGGCGCCTCAGCCGCCAACTGTCTCAAAAGTTCCTCAGCCGCCTCCCTTCCAACTTTCTCCGCGGGTTTTCCTAGCTCGCCTAAGCTGTCAGCGCCAAGTATTGCTCCTTGCTTCGACTTCGCGAATAAGATTATTCCGCATCCAGGATCGGCTGCGCATCTTCCTTGATTCGCTTGTAAGGCTTCAGAATCTATCTTCACATTCTTGTAGCCTGCTGCCGTCAAGAATCTCTCAGCGCTTCTAGCCATACGTTCAACAATATGCGCGGGCAGCCTAGAACTGTAGGAGATCCCTCTAACCTCTTCGATTTCACCAAGCCTCTCTAATATAATCGGCTTGAACATCTTGATCGGTTCTACTACAGCTCTGACAACGCCTAGCCCTCTCGGATAGAAGCCTCTCCGAAGAAGCTCGATCGAGCCCTTGTATCCCATCTTCGAGACCACCGGTAGGAGAACTTCTTGCAAGTAGTCGACCGCCGGAGCCATCGGATTGTTCGTTCCACCCGTTATCTCAACAAAAGTCTTCGAGGGCGAGAAAGACATAACAGGCATAAGAGCTTGAAGAACCAGGCTTGCAGAGCCTGCTGTTCCAACATCTATCTTAAAGCTTCCTCCTTTATGTGAACCGGGATTGAACTCAACCTCTTTTGAGCCTATTGCTAGACCTGCCACATCGGCATGAGCCAATTGAGCTAACGCGCGGACAGCATTCATATGTTGAGCTCTCAAGCCTGGAGGCGAACGTTTCGCTCGGACATTATATATTCGAATAGGCTTCCCTGTCACCGCTGAGAAAGCGACTGACATACGGAGGATCTGGCCCCCGCCTTCCAGAACGCTTCCGTCGATCTCTATTCTATCCATGAAGTATCCCTAAGCTTAAATCGAGAGTTTAGTTAGATTATTGACCCTAATCAAGGAATTGGATGCTAGCGCTTTGATAAGTTTGGACTCTCGAAAGCTCAATGGCGTTTGGTTCACTGTCGCAACGGATAGCAAAGGAAGGGTATTGGCTTCAGGGTTCCATCCCACCAATAAGAACAAAGCTATTGCAGAGGTGAGAAGTAATATCCCGAGAAACGCAAAGGCAAGGCTTCGAAGTGACAAAAGCACACTTCGAGCTTTGAAGGCGTTAAACGAAATATACTCTGGTAGAGGCTCGACTGAACTCAAACTTAATTTGAATAGAACTCCAAGATTCACTCGAAGAGTGTATGAACTGGTAAGATCCATACCGAGAGGGTACGTCATGACCTACGGTGGCGTCGCATCGATGCTGAGGAAGAGACGCGCTTCAAGGGCTGTTGGCAATGCTATGGCTAATAACCCTTTTCCTCTCTTCGTTCCATGCCATAGGGTTGTGCCTTCGACCCTACATGTTGGCAACTATGGGCTCTCAAGTATCGGAAAGACTCTCGGTAGAAAGGTGAAGTTTGAGCTATTGAAGAGAGAAGGCGTAAAGTTTGAAGGGGACCGGGTCTCGCTTAGGAGTTTGTGGAAATCTGAAGGCAGATGAACTTTATGGAGAAGAAAGTCTCTTCCGTTTTATTCGTCGGGCGATTCCAGCCGTTTCACCTCGGCCATCTTCACGCCGTCAAGTACATCCTGAAGAAAGCCAATGAAATCGTTATTGTGGTCGGTAGCGCTCAATACAGCCACACGCTTGAGAACCCTTTCACAGCGGGCGAAAGAATAACCATGATCCGCTTGGCATTAAATGGAGCCGAGATAGATCCAGCTGTATACTGCACTATCCCTGTTCCAGACGTTAATGTTCATAAGGTTTGGGTAGCTCACGTAAGCGCTTACACGCCGAATTTCGATAAGGTATTCACGAATGAACCTTTAACATCAAGGCTCTTCAAAGAAGCTGGCTTCAAGGTGGAGGGGGTACCGTTCTTCGATAGAGATATCTACTCAGCAACGGAGATTCGAAGGAGAATACTCGCCAATGAAAATTGGATGCAGCTTGTGCCGAAGACTGTGGCAAGATTCATCATGAAGATACATGGCCCAGACAGAATTATAGAATTGAACCAAACCGATAAACCGAGCTCGGTCAAGAAAGCCTGATTTCAATGATTGGATAGATAAGAGAGAAGCCGCAAACATCACGAACCCTGCGCGAAACCATAGATTTCAGCGGTTCGACCGCTCTGAAGAGACTTGCGAGTTAGATGTTCACTAAAACCCGTACGGAGCCATAAAGACTCCGACTAGAAAAGCTTAAGCTTACTCCCTTGAGTTACCGCAAGTCTTTTAGCAGCACTTCCTTGATTGATAGCTATCTCTAGGAAGCCGTGGCTCCCGATTAAACCTAATAGAGCGCCCACTTGGACATCTGAATACGTTCTGCAGAGCTTCAGCTTAACAGTCTTGCCCTTATGTTTCAATTTGAATCCAGACCCATAGCGCATAACCGTCTTACCCAAGTCCCTAGAATGAAGGTTCGTCACTACATTCCCGAATCCATCTATGTGCACTACTTCGCAATCGACAGCCCCCCGCTCTATCCTAGCTTCAGAGTAGCCCGGCACCACGAAATCAGTTACCACTCTGCCAATCTTGCTCGGTTCAACTCCGTTCGCTATGTGTGCGGCAACTGGAGCGAAGATATCTCGACCGTGAAACGTAGCTGAAATCTGCTCCGCCATGAACCGCCTTTCAACTATATGGTAGACTTTCCTTATTTCATCACTCTTCGCAGCTAGGAGGAGTAGGCCGTTATCCGGGCCCACATAGATGCTCCTGCTCGTCTCTATCAAGATTGGCCTCCTCTTCCCACCTACGCCTGGGTCTACAACCGCTACATGTATAGTCCGGTCGGGGAAGTAGGGCGCGGCTGAAGCCAGTATAAAGGCGCCCATTCTCAAGTTGTGTCTCTCAACTTGATGGCTTATGTCGACTATGGTCGCTTTACGGCATATGGATAGGATAACAGCCTTCATTTGAGCCACATAGCTGTCTCTCAAGCCGAAATCTGATAGCAAGGTTATAGTCGGCACTTGAACCTACTCCACTCTATCTAGTTAATGCTTCACTCTATAGAACCTTAAGGGTAACCACGGCTGCAGTGATAGCGCAAAGACTACGCCTGAAATCGGGTGAAGCAGCGAGAGAAGTCGCCTTCATCCATGAGAATCCACACGAACTCTTAAATTTCTGGAATGCACATTTTCTATAGGGTCTTCCCATAAGATCAGATTTTTGAGAACACGAGGAAACCCAAGAAAAGTAAGAGGATGTGAGATTTGCCGAAGAAAGCTAAGAAGAAAGCTGTGAAAAAGAAAGCTGTTAAGAAGAAGCCTGTGAAGAAAGTAGCGCCGCCCGCCCCTCCGCCTGCGCCGCCTCCTGCTGAAGCACCGCCACCAGCTCAACCGACAGGATGATTCTGGACTTAAATCCCCCCATTCCTTTTTTTGGAGTTTATAGACGTTTTTTCGTAAGAAAAGTATAGTCCCCGCAGCTCCCGCGGATAAAGTCCATATCTAGGAGGAAAGTAAAACCTAGCCGAGCTTGAGGCCATGCAGGACGCCTTACCGAAGACCATGTTGGAAGTCTTCAGACGACAGAAATATCAGCTGGTGGGCAGCCATTCAGCCGTAAAGAAGTGTAGATGGCTGCATCAAAGCCTAGTCTATGGCCGGATATGCTACAAGCAGCTCTTCTACGGCATTCAAACCCACCGTTGCATACAAATGACGCCTACGCTCGCATGCAATATGCGGTGTATCTTCTGTTGGCGTATACAGCCTGAGGATGTAGACGTAAGATGGGATGCATGGGATACGCCTAACATTGATGACTCTAAGGCTATCGTCGATGGCTGTATAAGAGCTCAAAGAAAGATCTTGAGCGGCTACAAGAACCATGTCTTAACCGGAAGGCTGAGCGGAGAGAAATATCAAGAAGCACTGAACCCTAAGCATGCTGCAGTGAGCTTGGACGGAGAACCGACTCTTTTCCCTCAACTCGAAGCTCTACTAGAAGCGTTCCATAAGAGAGGTTTCACGACGTTCTTAGTGACTAACGGAACGATGCCTGAAACGCTAAGTAAGCTTTCGATTGAGCCTTCACAGCTCTATGTCTCTCTTTATGGACCTGATGAGAAAACGTTCTTGAAGACGTGCAGGCCGCACACTCCAAATGCATGGGAGAAGGTCGGGAAGACGCTTGATTTGGTCCCCAGCTTCAAGAACCCTACAGTAGTAAGGCTCACGCTCGTTCGTGGAGTCAACCTGAAGAATGCAGCTGGCTACGCAAAGCTCATCGAGAATGCGGCTCCCGTTTACGTCGAGGCTAAGGCATATATGTACGTAGGCTATTCGAGGCAACGACTCAGGTTTGAGAATATGCCCAGCCACGAAGAGATCAAGGAGTTCTCTATCGAGTTGGCGCATGAGCTAAGCTACAACATACTCGCCGAGTCAAGCGATAGTAGAGTCGTCCTTCTCAGCAAGCTTCAGAAGCCGATAAGTCTTGCAAGATAGGGTCCTATCAAAACAATTTATGCGAGGAACCGACTAGCTTTATACGCTGAGAGTCGGTTGTGCAGAGCTTGATGCCTAAAGATCTAGAAAAAGTTCAGGTTGATCTAGAGAAGTATGACTCAATCAGGGAGAAGATGCTTGAAGTTTCGAGGCTTGCCACCAGGCTTTCAGATATGGCAATCATAATGATGCACAGAGGCGACCTTAAGAAAGCTAAAGAGACTCTTCATCAAGCTGAAAACTCGCTCAAGAAGATTGAGCGAGTCCTCAAGAGCAATCCTGAATTGAGGAATTCAGGAAACGTAGTAGTCGCGTACCAAGAGTACGCAGAAGCCAAGCTCCTCTTCCACATAGTTCAAGATGGAAAGTTGCCTTCGCTCGAGAAGATAGGTGTAGAATCTACTCCATATATTCTTGGACTTCTGGACTTCATCGGCGAACTCCGGAGAATGACCTTGAACTTCCTCCGGAAAGGAAGGGCTGTTGAAGCTGAGAAGATGCTCAAGCTAATGGAGAACATCTATGAGGACCTTATTTCACTCGATCATGCAGCTATTATTCCGATGTTCCGGAGAAAGATGGATGTAGCGAGAAAGATGGTGGAGATAACTAGAGGAGACGTAGTTACCGAGATAAGAAGAATGTCTCTCGAGAGAGCGATTAGAGGCTTGGAAGAGAGGATTAAGGAATAATAGAGACTTGCAGACTCTCCGCAAATTCTCTGTAGAGAAAGCCATTGCACTGCAGAACAAGCTCTCCAAAAGGGTTGAGAAGACGAGCTTCCTTCCTAGCAGATTGGAGAGAATCGGAGGCCTCGACGTAGCCTATTTTGACGATAAAGCGATAGGGTCTTGTGCGATACTCGACTACAAGACCTTGAAGACACTTGAAACAATCACTGTTCCAACGAAGGTCACGACACCCTACATTCCAGGATTCCTCGCATTTAGAGAAGCGCCCATAATGGTTAAGACCGCTAAGAAGCTGAAGCTGAAGCCGGACGTCTATCTGGTCGACGGCCAAGGGATAGCCCACCCAAGGAGGTTCGGCCTAGCTAGCCACGTAGGGGTCCTCCTCGACTCAGCAACTATCGGAGTAGCTAAAAGTAGACTCTACGGCGAGATCAAAGGAGGCTTTCTCTATGGTGAGGAGGGAGACGTGATAGGCGCGGTGCTCGCCACTAGTAGAAGCGGGAAAACGCTCTACATCAGTATAGGCCACAAAATCTCTCTTGAAGATGCTTTAAGAATAACTTCAAACTGCACGATTAATGGCAGTCCTGAACCTTTGAGAGTTGCGCATGAGCTTGCGGTCAAGATGAGGTTGGAAGTGAAACCATGAAACCCAGCTTGTTGATGACATTGTACAAGATTGCGGAGGCAGCGGGGAGCGTAGGGGAGGCAAAGTGCACAACAACCGAGATCGCTAAGAAACTAGGCTTCTCTCAACAGACAGCTTCAAGGCATCTTATCGAGCTTGAGAAACTCGGACATATCAAGAGGATGAAAGCTACAAGAGGAGAGTTCATACAGATCACACCTAAAGGCGCTGAACAACTGAACTTGATGCACTTGACGCTTCAAAAGATCTTCGAAGAACCTAAGAGAGAAGTCTTGATAGAAGGGGAAGTCTTCAGCGGACTGGGTGAAGGCGCATATTATGTTAGCCAACCGGGCTATAGAAAGCAGTTCATTGAGAAGCTGGGGTTCGACCCATATCCTGGAACATTGAACTTGAAGGTTCAGGACAAAAGTCGAAGAGAAAGAACGCTCCTCGAAACATACCCATGTATGACATTAGAAGGCTTCATGAATGGGATGAGAAGCTTCGGTCAAGTCAAATGCTATAGGGCAAGGGTGAACGATAGGGTTGACGGAACCGTCGTTACCGCATTGAGGAGCCATTATGGGGAGGATGTCTTAGAGATAGTAGCTGCCAAGAATTTGAGGGAGATAATGGGACTGAAGGATGGAGATTCAGTCAAGGTTCGAGTGTTCATCTCCACTCCTCAATGACCCTCCTCTTGATCTTTGAGGAGCTGTTCAAGTCAGCTGGACCGAATCTACCGATCTGAACAATTTTGAATCTGTGTTTGCCTTTCCTAAGGATTTCCTCAAGGGTTTCCCGCATATCACTTTGATCATAACCGACTGCGATTATATCGGGCTTGATCTTCTTTATCACTGCTTCGACATTCATCTTCTCATAACCCAGAACTGCTTGGTCAACCGGCTTAAGAGCTTCAACAAGAGCTCTCCGTTGATCCTCAGGTAGAATAGACTTCTTACCTTTCCTCTTCTCAATCGTCCTGTCTCTAGCTATTATAACTATGAGCTTCGAGTTCCTTCCGCCAGATTTCTTCGC
>CAYOZM010000044.1:0-7149 GCA_964408475.1 uncultured Candidatus Bathyarchaeia archaeon
TAGATGTCGAAAGACTTGCTAGGAAGACAGGCAACGTTTGAACCTCTATCTTCTCTAAGACGAATTGGGCGAACATGAACTCATTGTAGGATAGAACAAAGGAGAACAGCGAGACCGCCACTAAACCCGAGAGGGCGATAGGGAGTGAAATTCTTCGCATTGCTTGGAACATAGAGCATCCGTCCACCATCGCCGACTCCTCTAGATCTAGAGGAATAGTTCGGAAGTACAGTGTCAAGTACCAAATGCTGAAAGGAAGAGTGAGAACACTATGGATGAGAATTACTGAGAGCAGTGTATTCGATATCCCTAATTTGAAACAGATTACGTAGTACGGAACAGCTAGAGCAACTGGCGGGAGCAGTCTGCTCAAAAGGATGAAGACAAAAACTGGTGTACTTCCGCGGAATGTCATTCTCGCAAACGAGTACGCCGCTATAGTACCTATGCTTATGTTTATAAGAGACACTGCTAGCGCGACTATGAAACTGTTCAGCATGATCCTAGGCAGGTAAAGTATGTTGAGAATGACGAGTGATCGCAGGGTGTATCTTATATCTGGATTCGATGTGAATTCGCCGTCGAAGAATGTATAGTAGTAATAGTAGAATGTGATTCCGTGCGAAAACCATTTTGTCTCCTCTGGGAGAGTTCTCAGCTCAGTTTCTGTAAGGAGACTGCCGATAAAGGTTGTGACTATCGGGAAGAGAGCGAAGAACACCAGTATCAACGAGATTATATACAGTAAAGCTTTCTTTCTGTTTCTCAAACTCATGCCTCCACGAAACTGTACCTGTAGATTTTCTGGCCTGGAAGGATTCTGAGAATAATGAGGATGACGATCAATATTGTAAATGCAATCGTTATGGATAGGGCAGCGCCGCGGCCGAAGTCGCCTAGGAGGAAAGACTCGGAGTAGGCGTAGTAGGAGATCATTCCCCATAGTCCTCCAGTGAAGACGTAGATGACATCGTAAACTGTTATCGCCAACATCGCCTGAAACGCTGCCAAGATCAACACCGCTATCCTTATGAATGGAAATGTTACGTGTCTGAATCTCTGCCACGCATTCGCCCCATCAACTTGAGCAGAGTCAAGAAGCTCTTTAGGTACTAGTTGAAGAGTAGCCATCAGAATAACAACACAGAACGGCAGTTGCTGCCAGACTTGAGCGATCATTATCAGACCAACCTCGATAAGCCTACCCCGTCCGAGGAAGTATATGGCCTCTGGTATGATGCCCAGAGGAACCAATATCTTATTGACCCAGCCGTAACTGTGAAATATCCATCGCCACATCAGACCTGCTGACGCGGAGGGTATTGCCCAAGGTATTAAGATTAGGAACCTGACTATGCCTACGCCTTTGAACTGCTCGTTTAAGGCTAAGCTAACGCCTATCGCGAGTATGACGATCGTAACGACTGAGAGAACGGTGAAGACAAGAGTATTCAAAACGGCTTCGGAGAAATAATAGCTTGAGAGAACTCCGGCATAATTCTTTAGGCCTATCCATTTCCCAATGTTTTGGGGCTCGAAAATTACGTACTTCACAAAGCTCAGGTATATTGCGTATGAAAAAGGATAGATAGTGAAGAATCCAACTAACGCCAAAACGGGAAGAATCATGAGAATTCCAGTTCTTTCCTGCGGCCTCATCAGGAATCCAACCAGCCCTCTCTGTCGGTTCTACACTCAAGTAGTTTCAAATAAAAAAAAGGTTTTGGGATATTCTAGACGCTATCGGTTAGCCTGCTTTCAGTTCGTTCCACTTGTCTGCCATCAAAGTTACGCATTTGTCGACGGTTATCTCCTTAGTGAAGGCTTTTGCTAGAGCTTCCCTTATTATGAACTCTATCCACCGCCCATACCACACTGGATGAGGTTCAGTGATCGCGATGCTGGCTTGGTCTTTGATCAATGCGGTAGCCCCTTCTCCACCATAGAATTCGTTGATAGATTTCACTATCTCTGCGTCGCCAAAGGGCGATAGAAAACCGAAGCCCAATCCCTTCTCAACAGCCCATCGCTTTAGAACATAGTACTCTCCCTTGTGGACACCGCCGAAGTACTCGATGAAGTGGATCGCTGCTTGAATTACATCCTTTCCTCTATCGTAGCACATCTTCGTCATGTTGTAGCTCTTCGCGAAACCGTAGCATTCATTTGTCTTTCCAGGCATCAGGCCTACTCTGAATTGGCCTGCTCTCGGTGACTGGCCAGGAGTGTTCATAGCCGCCAAGTTGTACTTAGCTAGTACGGTAATCGCTCCTTCTCCAGCTCCCATCTTCTTCTGAGCGTCAGTTTCATGTGTGGCTATGTAGTCCGGGTTTATGATCTTATGTGTGTTTATTCCGTCAACGATCCATTGAAGTTGCTGGCGGAACGGGGAGTCCGATTCGGCAAAAACGGGGTTCAGCGCTTCGTCGAATAGTCGAGCTCCTCGGCCGTAGGATTGGGTCAGTACAACGTACCAGTCAAATGGGTTGACGGCTTGGTATGAGAGGATGAACGGATACTTAGCCAGTCCTTTCTTCTTCATGTCCAGACACGCTTCCAGAACTTCATCCCAATCTTTCGGCTCTCTTTCGAAGCCAACCTCTTTCAGCGTGTCCATATGGTACATGAAGTTGAACATGTCCGCGTAGTACGGCAGTCCGTAAAGCTTTCCCTGGTACGTGCATGAAGCTCGAGCGTAAGGCGCCATATCGTTCTTGTAGTCAGCGATCTTCTTCTCCACGTCATACTGGTCCCAGAAGTCCTCTAGAGGAACGACCCATCCAGCGCTCGCGAACTCTTCCAGCCAATCCTCACCATCGTAGCACACGTCCGTCGGAGTGCCCGTGGTAAACCTCTTCACCATCGTCGGGCGATAGTCCGGCCAGTTGAAGTCGTAAAGGCCGACTTCAACGTTTGGGTACTCCGCCATGAACTTCAAACTATTGTCCTTGATCGTTTCAACCGAATAGTTCCAAACAGTGAAGTCGAGGTGTATCTTGCCAGGGGTGGGCGTTGGAGTTGGCGTAGGCGTCGGCGTGGGTGTTGGTGTAGGTGTCGGCGTTGGTGTAGGTGTCGGCTTCGTGGCTTCATAGATACCGTAACCAGCAGCAGCTACAACAGCGACGACGACTATACCGCCGACATACTTGATATAGCCTCTTCTAGAAACTTTTTCCGTAGTCATGTATTTTCCCCGAGAGTAATCGGGTGGCAAATCAGCTTAAAAGCTTTTGCACTCTGGACCTACGGCAACTTGTAGTTACTTGCCTACAACAAACCTCAATTTTGCAAGTCAGAGCGAAAGTCTACCGCGAAACTTAAAGGCACGCATATGTAGAAGAGCTCTTGAATCGATTATGGAATTCTCTTTCAACAAAGCCTATCGATTTCAATGCGTTAGATGTGCCAAATGTTGCTATCAAGAAACTCTTTCCATCACTGAGACCGACTACAACCGAATAAAACAGCTGTTAGGCTCTAAGGATATAAAAGTCAGAAAGGATTCTTCGAGATCTTACCTCTATGAGATAGAGAGCCTGGGCGCATGCCCATTTCTTAAGGGAGATCTCTGCTCCATCTATTCAAGAAGGCCGGTCGTTTGCAGAGCTTTTCCTCTCACATTCAGTTTTCTGCAAGATGGTCAACTCTACGTGAATCTGATTCATTGCAAAGGAGTCGGCTTGAATGATGGTAGACAGGTTGATGAATCATTTGTTAACGAGGTCGTTTATGATATTCAAGAAGTAGATCCTGAATTCTTTTCAACCTTAAGACGCAATACCATACTGGAGCGTGACTCTCTTCTTCCTTTTCTTGACCGAGGAGTTGTCACGGATTTTGAATCAAAGAGAATCTTTCTCTCGGAAATCTCGAAGTGGCTATCCAGCAAGTTATTGGAAGGACAAAACATCAGAATTAAATGTCACGTTGTTCTGAGCAACATGCTACCTCTACTGGAGCGACAAATAGGACGTATCAGAGAGAGCGTGCGGATAAAACTGCCGTTGATTCTCACGAAGGATGATGTTGAAAATATCGTTGCAGACATCGATAGGGAGATTCCACGCCTCTTGGAGAGAGGACTTAGAGATACGCTTAAAGCGGTTGAGGATAGAAACGACTGGGCTCTCAGAAAAAATCAAACTGAAGTCTTCTGGGATGGAGAACTGAAGAGAGTACGCCTCGACGATAGCCTGCCATTCAAAGATCTGTATGGAAAAACGACTTATGTCAAGGCGAGGGAGCTAATCTTCGAGAAAAGCCTTGAGCCTGAAGCAGAAAGAATTGCTTTAGAGTATATCGAAGAGTTGCTCAATCGCATGGACCTAGGAGGATTCCCAATATCTGGCCCTCTCGTCATTATACTGCCCTCATTGGATGAGTACTCAGTAAATCTTCATACGTATAGTCAATTCTACTCTCGCGATCAGGAAGAGATTTCACCGGAGTCGATGGAGAGAGCGATAGAAGATCTCGATACGAGACTCTTGATAAACAAGATATATCGAGAGAACAGCTTAAGTCAAGCTTCAGCGCATTGATTACGGTTTCAGTCGCTTGATCAAGACCATTATGTCACGGACTTGATAGCATTAAGGCCAAAGGTCTTCAGCTATGTCTCGAAGACCGAGCTCTAGAAGCTTCGTCTTCGTCGGTTTGCTCGTCCTCGGATCCCAGCCTCTGGCCTCGAAATACTGTGGTAGCGTCTTCTCGAGCTTCACAACGGCGCCCGCTTTGGTCTTCTCCTTAAGTAGCCGCTCTGGCAATGTGTCCTCTTCCCTCGAACAGCCATGACGCATGTTAAAGGCTTTCTTGAGATTGTAGATTCTCTCGCCGGCTTTCATGACATCCGCTGTTGTATAATTGAAACCTGTTAAAGCGTTGTACGCTTCTCGAAAGTTCTTCACCCCATAGGCGGCAGCGAAGTCAGCGAAGAGGCACCAGCCAGCCGCAGCGATGAAAGCCCACCAATCCTCCATGATTTTCGCAACTCTCCCCTTTCCTTTGGTAGAGAACCTGTCCAAGCGTCTCGGATATCCCAAGTCCGGTCGTGGGCGTCCAGTTGCCTCGAAGAACAAGATCGGGTTGGCTTCTGTATGTCTACCACCTGTTGGACTGCATGCGTAGTGTGGACCGCCTGCCTGAAAGGCTCTTGGATCGTGCATCGCTATGTCCATTCCTTTCACTTGAATAGTATATCTGTAGGAGCCTCGCCCGATTATTGCGGCAGCTCTTCTCGATCCTTCCGCTAATGTGTTTCCAAACCCTCTTCTGAAAGCGATCATGTCTATGATCTCTATCATGGCGTGATCGTTGCCGAATTTCATGTCTATTCCACCTGTCCACTCCTTGTTGATTATTCCCTTCTCGTAGCACTCCATCGCGAAGGCGATGGTGCTTCCAGCGGAGATTGTGTCTATTCCGTAAAGGTTGCATAGATCGTTTGCTTTTGCAATCGCCTTGATGTTGCTGACGCCACAGTTCGAGCCTAGGGCTGCTTGTGTCTCGTACTCAGGTCCCTCCACTCCATCCTCTATGGCATAACGTCCGTTTTTCACTGTTGACACTCTTCGACATCCTATTGGGCAGTTGAAGCATGCTCTTCGTCCAGAGAGTATCTCCTCGTATCCTCCGGGGTAGGCTATCTTCTCGACGTAAGGGTCTCCCGGTCCTCCGAAGTCCCCTCTCGACCAATTGTAGGCGGGTACATCGCCAAGTTCCCAACCGGTTAAGAAGTAGTCTGGAGTGCCCCCTTTACCCAACGATTTGACATCCTTATCGGACCTCATCAGCTGCCTGACCTTTGAGACAACTTTCCGAAAACGGTCTTCGTCAGCTATGGGAACCGTCTTGTTCCCGCTGACCGCTACTGCTTTAAGGTTCATGAATCCCATAACAGCCCCCAAGCCACACCTCGCTGCAGCTCTATTAGCCTCATCGTTCATGATGGCAGCGTATCGGATGAGATTCTCTCCAGCTTGCCCGATATCGGCAACCCTTACCTTCATTTCGCCTAGGTCTCGACGTATAGCTCTATCAGCTTCACGCGCATTCATCCCCCAATATGATGTAGCATCTTTGATCTCAGCCTGATCATTGTGAACCCATAGATATACGGGCGAGTCTGATCTGCCAGTGACAACAATCATATCGTATCCAGCAAACTTGAGTTCGGCGCCCCAGAACCCACCTGCATTAGCATCGCCGAAATAACCCGTCAAAGGTGACTTTGCAACGACCGTGTGTCTGCCAGCTGTAGGAGCAATAGTTCCAGTGACAGGCCCAGTGCTAAAGATGAGCCTGTTCGCTGGGTCTAGCGGAGCAACCCACGGCGGAACTTCGTCGTACAATATTCGAGCTGCCGTCCCAACGCCCCCGACCAATTCTCGGGCCAGATCTTCCTTTAGCTTCTCTTGAGAGATAGCCCCCGTGGTCAAATTGACCCTTAGGATCTCACCCATGTATCCTCCTATCATGAACGGCACCGGGAACAGTCAGGTAAAACCTTCACACACATAAGCATTTTCGTTCGAATAATAATGGTTGGGGATCAGGCTGTCGTGATACGATTCGTCTCTTCAAGAGAAAGAATATAAGAGCCCCAGTCCGCCCACCTAGGCGAGTAGGCTCTCAATTTTAGAGGTTACTTGTTCTAGAGTTTCTTCGCAAGCCATTTGATTACTTGTATCCAGAATCTCGGGTAGTGTTCCCATCGGATGAAGTTTACAGCCCAATGCGGAGTCGCGTCGGAAGCGAAAGCCAAGGCTCTGCCTTTCCCATAGTTCCAAAGCGCTATCAACGGGTCGTTCTTCTCCCCAATCGTCGCTAGAAGTGTGGTACCTTCCTTTAGCTTCGCTCTGTTGTAGCCTAGGAACGGAGGACACTTCTCCCATGGAACGCCTTTCATAACTGGATGATTCTTATTGAGCACTTTAACGTACGCTCCTTCAGGAGCCTCTACACGATCGTCATCAGACATGAACTCCATTGGGAAAGCCTCTTCAACCGGGGTTCCATGCCATCTACCGTGGCCGAATCTGCCTTGGAACGTTAACCAACCCCCCGTCATAACGAATCCTCCTCCTTTCTCGATATACTGCTTTATCGACTTCAGCCTGTTGGGGCCTGTTATAGGTCCTTTCCACATGC
>CAYOZM010000045.1:0-6724 GCA_964408475.1 uncultured Candidatus Bathyarchaeia archaeon
ATAGCTCTATATTGTATTGCAAGTAATACTTTGAGGAGAGTGGAAGCAGGATTCATGAATGTTACTACTCTGCTCAGCTATATTCCCCACATTTTAATAGTGGGCGGCATATGTTCGCTATCTTGGCTCTTCAGTAGAATCTCTCGAAGCCTAGGCGCACTCGTGTCCTTCATCGGTTTCTTCATAGGGATAGTCGCTTTGGCTACGGCTGCATTATCGTTCCTCAAAAGCGCCTCGGACATCGTCACACTTGTCCTTCTCTTAGCTGTCGGGCTCTCTCTCTTCTTGAAGCCTCTAAAGAACGTTCGTTGGGCCGCGGTGATAGCGCTCGCCTCAGGCGTAATCGCACTCTACTATGCAAACGTATACTTTGGGCAGTTAGGTACAGCGGTTATGCTTGTCATCTTCATAGTCGTAGCACTACCAGTTTACCTCATGTTCAAATTCGCTGAGGATGTTTTACACACTGTAGGGAGTCTTCTCTCGTTCCCGGCTGTTGCAGTCACCATAGGTTTGCTATGTCTAGCCCAAGGGACATTGCTTATCCTAGGTGGAGACCTGCTTCAGTTCGTCTCGCAATACATCAAGCTTTAGCCAGTTTGTCTCGATCTCTTCCATGAGAGAAAGAAGAATACGACTGCCACGATTGTCAGAATGAGTGCGAAAGCTATTATCCAGACCGAGTACTGCCCATATCCGAAGACTATAGGAATTGGGCCGATGAGGAAGATTCCGCCTCCGCTCACATTCGAGCCTGGAACGAGAAGTGAAGCCGCCATAATGAACACGATTCCTACGAAGATCACGAAGAATCCGATCATGAACAGCTTGAACGCGAACGGTAAACCTTCCACTTCTTCAAGCCTGTGAACATGCACTTCAGGACGCTTTGCTGCTTCGCGGTCGTAGCATTCAATGCAAAGCCACGCAGGAACATAGAAACAGTTGTCACAGATCCCTCTGCTGCACTCACGGCAAACGTACATCGCACTTTTTCTTCGGCAGACTTCGCAATCTCTAGCCGGCATTCGACAACCTCCTATCTAAGCAAAACCCAAGGAACGATTGTAACGGCCACAAGTACTACGGTGAGTACAATCGCCAGAATCAATACGATCTTGATCGACTCTCTATCCGTTCCGAAGACGATTGGGATAGGCCCAACTAAAATAGCCCCTCCACCCTTCGCCTTTCCGACAGCTCTCCCGCCTCGAATGGCCATCAAGAGCACAGCGGCGAAGGCTATAGCAAATCCTATGAAGATGACTATGAAGCCCAGGTTGACAATTTCTTGAGGCGTCGCCACAGTCCACCAGCCCGGTTCAATTAGACTCGGAGGTCTTCACTCTTCTCAGGCACAAGAGTCGGACCGATTTAAGTTTTCTGTTAGACTTATAATATACATGCAGGATAACTATGTGAACCCGTAAAATTGAATGCCCTCGGGAGAATGAAGAATGGTTTCGACAGAAGAACTTCTTAAGAAAGCATACGTCCCCGCGCAATTGGCGTTGAAGTATCATCCATACTATAAAGGTAAGATAGAAGTCGTCTCTAAAGTTCCAGTGAGGACATTTGACGACTTCGCTATTTGGTATACGCCAGGCGTAGCTGAACCGTGCAAGGCTATAAGAGGTAACAAGGATCTGGTCTACGAACATACGAATCGATGGAACACTGTTGCAGTGGTTACCGATGGCACGAGAGTCCTCGGTTTAGGTGACATCGGTCCTGAAGCAGGCTACCCAGTCATGGAAGGTAAGGCTCTTCTTTTCAAGTATCTCGGCGGCGTCGACGCATTCCCAATCTGCTTGGACACAAAGAATCCAGATGAGATTATAACAGCAGTGAAATGGCTTCAACCATCTTTCGGAGGAATAAACCTAGAAGATATCGAACAGCCAAAGTGCTTCTACATACTTGACAGATTAAGAAAAGAGATGAATATTCCCGTCTGGCATGACGACCAGCAAGGAACAGGCACAGTGGTAACAGCCGGACTCATGAACGCGGTAAAGCTCACCGGCAGAAAGCTGGATCAAGTTCAAGTCGCCATGATAGGGGCTGGAGCTGCAAACATAGCTGTATCTAGGATAATGATAGCTGCAGGAGTGAACCCTGGTAACATCATTATGGTGGATAGTAAAGGCATACTCCATCCTGGAAGAACTGAACTTAAGGAGAGATTTCCCGAGAAGTGGAACATGTGCTTGAAATCCAACAAGGAAGGCAGAACAGGCGGAATAAGAGAAGCCTTGAAGGGGATGGACGCATGCCTTGCTATGTCAAGACCGGGACCGGGTGTAATAACACCTGATATGATTAGACTGATGAATGATAATGCAATAGTCTTCGCTTGCGCCAATCCGATCCCTGAGATCTGGCCGTGGGAAGCCAAGGAGGGTGGCGCAAAAATAATCGCGACAGGCCGTTCGGACTTTCCGAATCAAGTGAACAACTCACTCGGATTCCCAGGGATCTTCAGAGGAACACTTGACGCCAAAGCCACGACGATTACAGATGAGATGTGCATATCAGCCGCTGCTGAGCTGGCAAAGTTGGCTGAAGATAGGGGGCTCAAGGAAGATTACATAATTCCAAATATGGATGACTGGGAAGTCTTTCCGAGAGAGGCGGCGGCGGTCGCGGGGAAAGCTGTCGAGCAGGGAATAGCTCAGGTGAAGAAGAGCAGAAAAGAATTCTATGATACGGCTCTCGAAGCGATAAGACGGGCGAGAGACGAGACCCAAATGCTAATGAAGCAAGGATTCATACTTGAACCGCCGCGGTGAAACAAGCGTCCTTAACCTGGTTCTCGTTCTCTTTCTCTGAAACTGCTCCATAGCTGTGTCTAGCAAGAGTTTTTGCTGAGAGAGAACTATGGTAACGATAGGTGCTTTAGATGCGTGACGTAATAGTCTTGGGTTCTGGTCCTGCAGGACTCACAGCCGCCATCTATACTTGCAGAGAGAACCTGAAGACATTGGTCATTGCGGGCAACCAGCCCGGTGGCCAACTTATGTTGACGATGGATGTGGAGAACTATCCGGGATTTCCGGAGCCGATTCCAGGGCCGGAGTTGATGGATAGGATGAAAGCTCAAGCAGAGCGAGTTGGAGTGGAGTTCATAAACGGCGAAGCCATCAGCGTCGACTTCTCAAAGAGACCGTTCAAGGTAACGGTTCGAGATCAAATTTTCGAAGCGAGATCGATTATAGTAGCGACAGGCGCATCTGCCAAGTCCTTGGGACTTGCGTCGGAAGAGAAACTCCGAGGTAAAGGAGTCTCGTATTGCGCCACTTGTGACGGATACTTCTTCAAAGATAGAAAGGTCGCAGTCGTTGGAGGTGGCGATACAGCCGTGGAGGAAGCTCTCTTTCTTACAGGACTTGCGAGGAAAGTATTCCTGGTACATAGACGGGAAGTGTTAAGAGCAAGTAGGATTCTTCAAAAGAAAGCTTTTGAGAACAAGAAGATCGAATTTGTCTGGAACTCAGTCGTGGATGAGATATTGGGAGACCAGCAAGTGCGAGGATTAAGACTTAGAAATGTGAAGTCGGGCAATTTATCCGAAACAGAGTGCGACGGCGTCTTTATCGCGGTTGGATACCTGCCTAACACAGCGATATTCAAGGGCCAATTGGAACTCGATGCGGGAGGCCTCGTGGTAACAAGGAATGAGACTGAAACCAGCGTAGAAGGAGTTTTCGCGGCTGGAGACGTCTGTGATCCAAAATATCGGCAAGCTGTAACCGCGGCGGGTTCCGGATGTAAAGCAGCCATCGATGTTGGGCGATTTCTAAAATCAGGGTGAAGGCAACGGAATTCTAAATGATAAAAAGCGTAATTATTATAGTGGTATCCGATTCGGATTGTGAATCTTAATGGGTTATATGGTTGGTGTAGTCGGGAAGCCCAACGTAGGGAAATCAACTCTTTTTTCCGCAGCCACACTGGTCTCCGTTCCAATAGCGAGCTATCCGTTCACGACGATAAAGCCGAATCATGGGGTCGGATACGTTCGGACTCACTGCGTCTGCCGCGAGTTCAATGTCAAGGATGAACCGGTTAACTCAGCCTGCGCTGACGGAATCCGCTTGATACCTGTAGAACTGATCGATTGTGCCGGGCTTGTCCCAGGAGCTTGGCAAGGTCGAGGCCTCGGAAACCAGTTTCTGGATGAGATAAGGCGGGCTGATGCTCTGATCCAAGTTGTTGATTCCGCTGGCGCGACAGATACGGAAGGGAAACTATGCGCTCCAGGAACTCGCGACCCAATCGAGGACGTAAAGTTTCTTGAACATGAAATCGACATGTGGCTCTTCCAGATAGTCAAGAAAGATTGGGACAAGATCGCGCGCCGAGCTGAGGGCGCGAGAGAAGATCTCGCGCTACTTATGGAAGATAGATTGAGCGGCCTAGCCATAAAGAGAAATCACGTCGTTGAGGCGATCCAAAGCTCGGGCTTAGACGCTGAAAAAGCAACCTCATGGAGTGACGATGACTTGGTCAGATTGTTACATCAGTTGAGAACTATTGCAAAGCCTATGGTGATAGCTGCTAACAAGATCGATTTACCTTACGCAGAGGAGAACATAGAAAGTATGAAGCAGCTCGGGTACAAGGTAGTTCCATGTTGCGCTGAGGCGGAGCTGGCTCTAAGAAGAGCGGCTGAGAAAGGGATCACTGACTATAAGCCCGGGGATTCCAACTTCAACATATTGAAAGCTGAGATGTTGACGAGGGAACAAGAGCAAGCACTGGTGAAAATAAAAGAGAAGATCTTGATGCCATGGGGGTCTACAGGCGTTCAAGACTCAATCAATCTCGCTTTCTTTAAGCTCTTGCGAATGATAGTTGTATATCCAGTTGAAGATGTTGAGAAGCTTTCGGATCACAAAGGTAGGGTTCTTCCTGACGCTTACCTAGTGGCTTACGGAACCACGGCTCGACAATTCGCCTACATGATTCACACAGATCTGGGGGAAGGCTTCATCTATTCTATCGAAGCGAGATCCAAGATGCGTGTAGGAGAGGACTATATACTGAAAGACGGAGATGTTATATCGATAGTGAGTGCGAAGAAGAGAGGCTAGTAGCCAGCTTGCTTTAAGTAGTAGTCTTCCTCTTTCTTAGGTCCGAAGCTTCTAACTCCCTTCTCTTTGAGTTGCTTCCTCAATTCTTCAGCGTGTTCGCGCGTTATCTCCCCTTCCCTTTCAAGGTATTCGATAGTTTGAATTGCTTGCTCCTCTGTGTCGCATCTTCTCAAGTAATCTATCGGCGTCGGCGTGTAGCCCCGAAACTTGTCAAACCTTTGAACGCTATCGATCTGAACCTTGACAGTCCCTTCCTCAAGCTCCTTCGCCAAGTTCGGATACTTTCTCTTGAACTCCTCCTTATCCCTGTCTGCCATCCATTTCACGCAGCTATCGTCGAATTTCACGCTGCTCCAGCTCTTGTCTCTGAGTAACGATGACTCCTGAAGGCAGGTCTCTGTAAACAATAACGTTGGGTCCGATCCAACTATGACTTCCAATTTTAACTCCAGGCATAAAGCTGACATTCACGCCGGTTCTTACGTTATCGCCCACAATAACGCCGAGCTTCTTGGTTTCACTATCGACGAGTTTACCTTTGACTATCATCTTGACAGATTCATCATCCAGCCTCAGATTGGCGACTATTGTGCCAGCTCCAAAATTGCAGTTCTCACCAATTATGCTATCCCCAATGTAGGAATTGTGAGGTATCTTGGTGGCATCCATAATTATACTGTTCTTCACTTCGCAAGCGTTTCCTATCTTTACGTCCCTACCGAGGCTTGTGTAAGGTCGGATAAGGCAGTTCGGTCCTATCTCACAGTTCTCCCCGATATATGTAGGTCCCTTAACATACGCTCCTGACAAGATCCTCGCTTCCTTATCGATGAAGACTGGGCCTACCAACCTTGCTCCACTCTCAATTTCACCTAGAATCCTCGGTTCAAGTTCACTTAAACAGAGCCTATTCGCCTCGAGGACATCCCAAGGACAACCCATGTCCGCCCAATCTTTCTGCTCTATTCTTGCCACGGCGAATTCAATTCCCTTACCGGTCAAGATGTTGATGGAGTCTGTTACTTCCAGTTCTCCTCGCTCCGACTTCACCGTAGACCTGATGGCATCGAAGATTTCGTTTCCAAAGATGTAGATTCCCGCATTAGCTAAGTTGCTAGGCGCTTCCTGAGGTTCAGGTTTCTCCACGATTCTCTTAACCCTCTCTTCGGAGACAGAGACAACCCCGTATGATGACGGGTTGGGAACAGGAACAACAGCCAGAGTTGGCTTCTTTCCACTTGCTTCGTAGGTTTCGAGAACTCGATGTATAGCCATAGGTGTCGTGAATAGGTCTCCGTAGATAGCTAAGAATTCATCTGCTCCAACGAATTCTTCAGCCATTCCGATAGCATGAGCCGTCCCCAGCACGCTAGGTTGAACTGCATAGCTTATCTTCGCATCGAACTTCCCGCCGTCCCCAAGGAAACTTTGAAGAACCTCACGCTTATGGCCTATAATCACTAAGAGTTCATGGACCCCATTTGTCGTCAAGGATTTAACGATATGCTCGATTATCGGCCTTCCGGCAATTGGCACCATATGTTTCGATCTAGTCTCCGTAATAGGCAGAAGTCGAACTCCTTCGCCAGCAGCTAGAATTACCCCTTTCAATCTCTCACTTTTCCAGA
>CAYOZM010000046.1:0-6663 GCA_964408475.1 uncultured Candidatus Bathyarchaeia archaeon
TCCCTCCGGACCCGCCATTAAAGATCACTAGAGCTGGGAATCAATAGAGGACAAGATTGAGTGAAGATGGTTCCGCCACTAGCTTCAGTGGCAAATATAACTCGATTCCGAAACAGGTGAATGAGGTTAGTCACTCTTATTCTTCAGTCACTAGGCGTAAAGCCGTAACCCTTTCGTAATGAGACTTATTCTTGGTGAGCACAGGCACATGTTTTGCCACGCAGATTGATGCGTTCAACAAGTCTCTCACTTCCATGGTCTGCCCCTTCTTCCGCAACTCTGCTCCTATGTCTGAAGCTACATGAGCCGCGTCAGCATCGAAGGAGGAGATTTCATGTTGATCTAGCAAGCTTTGGACTTCAGACAACCTCTCCTCTCTTTTGGAAGATAGCTTCGCACCTAGCAGAAGTTCAAATGCTACAATCGATGTTAGAAGGACCTTAGCCTTCTTTCTCCACTTGGAGTAGAGGCTTCCACCCGGTTCCCTCCCCCTGAGATAGTCTACGACTACATCAGTATCGACGATGACTTTGCTCATAGTTTCCAGCTGCGCCAAAGTTTCCTAACCTCCTCCATTATCTCGTCCATCTCCTCATCCCAAGTTCCCTCAAGCTTTTCAACCGGAGTAATTTTCCTCAGCAAAGCCCTCCTTTGATCTACCGGAACGATCTCGACATACTCTCCCTGCTCGATAGCCATTTGCTCACGCACCTCTTCTGGAAGGGTGATTTGATAGTTCCTAGTCACCTTCACTTTCGCCATTACCTGCGCCTCCTACTAGAAAAACGACAGTCTAGTAGAGATAAACGTTTCTAGGATACATGTTGCATCCTCCTTTTGTAGCGACGATGGGCATTCGAGGATCCACTAGCAGATTATGAGAGGCAATGTACTCACTCCGGTCGATGACAGCCAGAGTGTCGCGGTCAAGATGGAGGCATCAGCATCTTTTAGGGCATAAATGCCTCCGGACTCGCCATATTTCAGCACGATTCTGCGGTTAAGGGGCCACCTATATCGCAGAGCCTTCGAAGGCGGGACGATCGCTGAGCAAGCTTGATAATTGGAGGAGGGCATGCATCTTAAGAAGGTGACGGTAGAATCGTAGAATGTGGCGTGTGGTTTGAAACGGGGTATGATCGTGTAAGGAATAAACTGGAGGGCTATTTAATTCTCTCAGGGTTGCCTAATCGATTGTTTTCTATCTCCTCGATTCTTAAGCGTACAGCCTCCTTGATGAACTCGGAACGTGATGTATAACCTAACTCTCGAATGTTGACGATCTGATCGACATGATCAAGTAGCTTCGCCGGAAGCTGCACAGTCTTCCATCGTCTCGATGAATCCTTGACTATATTCCATCCCATATCCGCAAGATTTGCCCAGATTTGTATGTGTTATACCGTTGTATGGTTTTCGCAAATTTGCCGATATACATCTCAAAAAACTGAGGTATACGTGACGGTCGCAAGAGATAAATAGACCGTAACGAGCAAGCCATATTGGAAAATTGGGTGATATGTTTTGACTGCGGAAGAGAAAGTTTCTAGACGTGGCTACATGAAGTACGTTGGCGGCATTGTCGTTGTCGCTGTTGTGGCGGCTGCTGGCTACGGTATCTATGAAGCAACGAAGCCGACACCTACACCTACGCCTACGCCAACTCCAACGCCCACGGTAAAGACGGTTGATGTGGCTTTCTGGGTAGGCAATCTTGCCTCTCCATACTGGATATCATGTAAAGACGGCGCTGAGGCTGCAGCCAAGGACGTTAATGAATATTTCGGCAAAGAGCTACTTACCGTAACGACCTTCGATGCTGTAGACGACCCCTCAAAACAGACAGATCAAATAGAATCTGCGATCGGGGCAGGGAAGTATGAAGCAGCGGTTCTGCCTGCGGTTGTAGCTGAGGCTATGGTTCCTGCTTTCAAGAAACTGTATGATGCTGGCATCCCAACGATTACCTACGATAGAGAGATCGCGCCTGAGGGTCAGAAGTATAGATTGTTCGTTATTATAACAAACAATGTTGAGGCCGGCGCTTTAGAGACTGAGACCCTGATCGGGTTCCTAGAGAAGTCGGGTAAGCCTAAGCCTTGGAAGATAGCCGTAAACTGCGGACATCCCGGCGCTTCATCCGCTGAGGACAGGAAGTCTGGACATCACCTTATACTGGACCCGTTGGTGGGGAAGGGTGAGGTTACAATCGTGAACGAGCAGTACCATGAGGGATGGAAGAGAGAGGCTGCGAGGGCTACGATAGAGGGTGTCTTGTCCAAGCATCCCGACTTAGCTGCGGTAGTTTGCTCGAATGACGACATGGCACTCGGGAGCGTCGCGGCGATAAACGGCGCTGGCTTGAAGTCGGGCGTGGATGTTCTTGTTTCAGGATTCGACGCTATAAGCGAGGCTGTAGAGGCGGTGAGAAAGGGCGAGCTGAATATTACGATCGGTCAGGCTGCAAAGATAATGGGGTATTGGGGAGCATACGCCGCTTTCCTGCATGTCAACTTGGGCTGGATGCCGACTGTAACATCAATCCCCGCGGCGGTCGTTCCTGTTACAAGTGAGAACGTGGAGACATTTGCGCCACTAATGGAGCCACCGCGGTGGGATCTCTGGACGAAGTATGGTCCTAAACTATCAGACGCCTTCCCGCGCTAAAAAACTAAAATACCCTACAACTTTTTTTGTTCGCTTTCGGACCATTGCTAAACTATTTAAAGCTTTTAGGAAAGAGAGAGCTCGTAGGATTAAGTGGCTATAAGAGAATTGATGATGAGCGGTAATGACAAGCGGAGAAACCCTAAGATTAGAAGAAGTATCGAAAAGCTTCGGAGCGATACAGGCTCTTTCAGATATAGATTTCACATTATACGGACATGAAATAGCCGCACTTGTCGGCGACAATGCAGCTGGAAAATCCACCCTATTAAAGGCAGTAGCGGGAATCTATAAACCCGATAAAGGCAAGATGTTCCTAGAAGGGAGAGAAGTTGAGTTCAAATCACCTATGGACGCTAGGAAAAACGGGATAGAGATGGTCTTCCAAGACTTTATGCTATGCCCAGACCTTGATGTCACATCTAATGTGTTTTTGGGAAGGGAGAAGACTGCTCTCCAAGTTCTTAGGAAAAAGGAAATGGAGAAAGTGGTGAGATCTAAGCTTGAAGAGATCAAATTCGATATCCCATTTCTAAGAAGGAAAGTCAAGTTCCTGTCAGGCGGTCAGCAGCAAATGGCAAGTATCCTCAGGACGCTCATGTTTGAGCCGAGAATCCTCCTCCTAGATGAGCCTACAGCCAGCTTATCAGCAGCTGCATCAGCGGAAGTAATGGAGTTCATTAGGAGATTGAAGGAGAAAATCAGCATAATCTACGTAACCCACGACCTTCCTTCAGTGATCAAATACTCTGACAGGATAACTGTTCTCAGAGCTGGAAGAATTGTGGCTGAGAGAAAACCCCGTGAGGCTGACCCTGAGGTTTTAACGCATGAATTGATCAAGCTAATGAGGTTGTGATGCGCGATGGTGTCAGTAAATGCAAGAGCGCTTTTAGGAATAATCAAAGAAAAGTATGAGACAATGGATGAGCTCAAATCCCTTAGCGCACTAATAGTTTTGTTTGTAGGGGCCTCGGTATTCGCTTCGACATTCTTTGCGGAGCAGAACCTAAGTCTCTTAACCGGCCAGATGTCCGTAGTGGCTATGGCCTCTATCGGAGAAGCACTAGTAATACTTACGGGAAGCATAGACCTTTCGATTGGATCGGTTATAGGGTTGAGCAATGTTGTAGCGGCGATACTCATATCGCAGTACGATTTCAGCATTCCTATGGCGATGTTGGCTGTGGTGACCGTGGGAGGTTTTATCGGCCTTCTGAACGGCATACTCGTAACAAAAGGAAAGATCCCATCATTCATAGTGACCCTTGGAGCTTTGACCGCTGTCAGGGGTGCTGCTTACATCATTACTAAAGGCCTTAACATCCCCGTATACAATGAGGAGTATTTGGCTTTGAACGAGCTTGTGGCGAGGCTTCCAGGAATCTTCTGGATCTATATAGCGTTTCTGATCGGCTTGTCTCTGATATTCAAGTACTCCAGACTCGGGCTATATACACGTGCTATAGGCTCCAACGAGATCGCTGTAAGAAACTTGGGCATAGATAACGATGGCGTTAAGAACCTCGTCTTCACGCTCTCCGGCATATGCTCGGCCATAGCAGGCTTCATGCTCGGCGTCAGATTGGGCGCTGGCTATCCGCACTCTGGGCTCGGTTACGAGCTAGACGTTATAGCCGCGGTAGTTGTTGGTGGCGTATCCCTAGCCGGCGGGAGCGGAAGCCTTGTTGGAACTCTAATTGGCTCGATGATTATGGCTTCGATACTGAACCTGATGGTCCTCATGGGTATAGGCGGTTTTGTACAGTATCTTGTCAGGGGGCTTGTACTCATGTTGGCCGCCCTCGCCATGAGGCGCATGCTCGTATTCGTGAAGTAAGGCGATGCGCATGTACAGAAGAAAAATCAGCATCAGGATAACTACTGCCACGGTAATAGCACTAAGCCTGTGCCTACTAATAGTATACGCCTATAGCTTCTTCGTAGTAAAACCGGCGGCTAGAGTAGATTACACAATATCACAAAACACTATCTTCGTAAAGACTGATACTGGCGAATGCTACATCACCTTCAATGTGCATAATACGGGTACGGTTGATTTCGTGATAGAGGCGATCGTTCTCGATAAAGACGTTATCCCGCTACCCGTCGAGGGGATGGGGGGTTCAACTAAAGTTGAAGTCGGTCGAGTTGTCGCCCTCCGAATACCGCTCAAGGAGAAGTATGAGGTGGGAACTGTTGTTAACCTCTTCCTTAAGACGAATCCGCCACTCTTGGAAGCTCAAAAGTTTGTGGTAGCACCGACCCCGGTTGCCGCCGTAGGTTGACACACAAGATCCTGAGGTTGCCCAGTAAGAAATCCTAGAGCGAAGAATACCCGCGATAAGTTCTTCAAAGGAAATGCGACGAACGGCAAGCCACAAAGGTAACGTACCTACGCCCTTTATAGATTCAATTCTCTCCAGTGGTACGTGTTGCTCTCAAGTTAACTAGCGTGGCCTTCAAAGGTCAGGTTGGCTTGTAGTGTTCACATCCTTTGGCGTCGAAGACTCTGTAGCCTATGTTGAGGCGGTGAGCCATCTCCACTAGGTGTGGAGTGAAGTCTCCGTAGGTGAATCCTAAATGGTTGCATGGCCAAACATCGATTAAGACTTCGTCTTTGACGGGTATCTTTCCTTTGATTATCGGCCAGGAGTAAGTGTACTTCTTATGCTCATCAAGGGGGACATCGACGGTTTCTATCACTGTAGCGACCAATTGATATCGAAGGTTCTCTCTCGCAAGCCTCGCAACTGTCATAATCTCTCCACTAGGTGTTCTACCTCTAACTGAGCTTCCTCCAGCTGCGTAGTACATCTCCTGCCCCATATACTCGACTCGATCCAGTTTCGCCTCAGAGTTTTCACTTGGTCTCCCGAAGAAGTACGGCGGGTGTTGTCCGCAGTTGGAGATTATGAGCTCCCCGTTCTCGACGTCCCTAAAGTCGCCGAATCCAGCCGGTTGACCTGAGAGCAAGTATAGCCAAAGTTGGGTTAAAGCGGAGTCCATGTCATTCTCGCATGCGACGGGGTAGATGGGCTTCGGATTCCCATCCGGCCCGATGTCATTGCTCAAGTAGGAAGTTGCTATACACGCAGTGCAGTCCCTGGCGCTCAACTCATCTTGACATTTTATTCCACCGAAGGTTATCCCATACTCTTTGAATATGTCGAGCGCAGCGTAGTAGAAGGAGAGTTGATAAAGGAACTTGTGTATTGATCTCAACTTGTCTCTAGAGAAGTCGAATCTACCGTGCTTCTCTTCATATAAAAATTTAAGCGCATTCTTCACCCTAGGGTCCACTATCTCATAGTCGCTCTCACCAGGCTTCCCAGACCATCTCACCATGTTGAGAGCTCTCAACTTCATCTCCGACTGGTCCAGAGCCTCATAGCTGATGCCGAAGCGCTTCTGCCATTGATCGATGTCCGCAGTGGTTGTGGGCATTCTGAGGCTCATCCCGCCGAGGGCTAGAAACTTCTGGCTCTTCAATGCTTCGATAGCCTCGATCACCTTTCCAGCTACATCAGCCCTACGCTTATAGAAACTCAAAATCTCCATAAGCCAAGCCAGGACCTTAGGGTCTTCATCGATCTTCCCATAGCAAGGTTGAAACGGAACACCTATCCGCTTAAGCCCTCCACCTGTAGCCATCCCTGCAACAAGCCCGGGAACAGTGGGATCCTTATACGAGAACATGACCACCCTCGCTATGTCCCCAGTCTCCTTCTGAAAGAACTTCACAGCATCAATAGAGTCGAAAGGGAAGGTCCAAGATCCTTGATTAACTATGAAAGCGTCAGGCTTGCTCTTAGCAATCTTTGTAGCATGCTCTCTAACAAGATCGGTATTCCAAGCGATCTGATCCTCCTTTGGAAACCCGTCCCCACCTCGAATCACCTCGACCCCCTCCTTACGCAAAGCCTCTATAAGCGATCTCTCATGCTCCAGCATTAGATCCAAGTTATCGCTTCTAACCCATGGGCGAGGATCGTT
>CAYOZM010000047.1:0-6538 GCA_964408475.1 uncultured Candidatus Bathyarchaeia archaeon
TTAAAAGAACAGTTTATTAAATGCGTTGATGCAACAAGCCTTCAGGTGGGCGATTATGTCTCAAGAGATTCCTTTCGTTCCAGGTGCGACGACTATAGGAGTTGTCTGTAAGGATGGAGTCTTACTCGCCTCGGAGAGGAGGCTTTCATACGGCTACTTCGTGATGAGCAAGACCGCTAAGAAAGTCTTCAAGTTGACAGATATGATTGGGGCTGCATGCGCTGGGCTTGTGGGCGACATGCAGATACTCATTCGTGAGGCCGCTGCGTACACTAGCCTGTACGCATATGAACGCGGTCGACTTACAAGTGTAAGAACAGCGGCGAAGGTTATGGGAACGCTACTGTTCGAAAGGAGGCTTTTCCCATACTTGACGCAGACGATCGTTGCTGGAATCGATGAGGATGGTCCGAGCCTATTCGTGCTCGATCCGATAGGATCGGTTATTCAAGATAAGTATGCTTCAGTTGGAACAGGTGCAGAGATAGCTGTCGGTGTTCTTGAAGCCGAGTATAGAGACGGCATAATGCTGGAGCAGGCGAGAGCGCTTGTCAGCAAAGCTTTGAAGGCCGCATTGGCTAGAGACTCTGCGAGTGGGGGAGACGTAGACTTCCTCGTAATCACCAAGGACGGTGCGAGCGAGGAATCTCTTAAGATCGCATAGTACTCACTTTCTCTTTTAGTGCTTGAGCTGAATACTTGGCGTGAAGAGTTTTCGTCGAATCTGAACTGACTACTGGTTCGGAGAGCAATAATTGAGGCTGCTTGCTTGCGCTGACTTCCATGGAAGTCGAGAGGCTGTTGAAAAGGTTAGGGATGTCGCGCTTAGAGAAGACATAGACCTGATTGTGGTAGCTGGAGATATAGCCAACAACAGTCTGCGAACCGCAATAGAGTTTCTAGGAATCTTAAAGAAGACGAATCTTCAGACGCTTTTCGTACCTGGCAATCTTGATTCTAAATCTCTAATAGATTGGAGCGATGCATCTGTGCGTTCTATTCATGGGAGGACTTATGACTACCGAGGGCTCGTTTTGATAGGGTTGGGCGGAGCGATTAGAGGTCCTTTCTACACTCCATTCGAGTACGACGAGACAGAAGCTGCCTCGATCCTAGATGAAGCCTATCGGAGCGTCGAGGAAGGGAGACTGATACTCATCTCACATTGCCCTCCGAAGAATACAAGCCTTGACAGGACGTTCTCAAGAGTCCACGCAGGCAGCATCTCGGTAAGAAGATTTATTGAGAAAGTCCAACCGATCCTCGTTATATGTGCACATATACATGAAGGTAGAGGAGTCGATCAGATCGGTAAGACTAGGTTGGTCAATACAGGCGCGGCTTTCCACGATTACTACGCAACATTAAGATTGAATGAAGAATTGAAAATCGATCTAGCGCGTTTCTATGAGTAGGAAGATATAGTAAAGAATAAGTAGATTCTCCTCAATCAACGTATGTGCCTAGGTGGATTTCGATGCCGATCAAAACTGGAGACTTTATACTGGTTGACCAAACATGCAAAGTGAAAGAGAGTGGAGAAGTGATCGAGACTACGATCGCGAAGGTCGCTGAAGAGGCTAAACTCCACAAACATGAGGCGGTTTATGAACCTATGTTCATAGTCGTTGGAGAAGGCTGGGTTACGAAAGGGTTGGACGAAGCGTTATCAGGTTTAGAAGTCGAGAAGACTGCGACTATAGAGGTTCCTCCGGAGAAAGGATACGGGGCTAGAGATCCCTCTAAGATTAGGCTCATTCCACTTCGAAGGTTCAAAGCTGACGGTGTGACACCTGTTCCCGGGATGCAGCTCGAGATCGACCGGAAGCCGGCTTTGATAAGGTCTGTAGGAGCAGGCAGGGTCCAAGTTGACTTCAATCATCCATTGGCAGGGAAGACTCTCATCTACGAAGTATCGATAGCCTCTGTCATAGAAGCGAAGGAGGAGAAGATTAAAGCCATAATCCATAGGCGTCTGCCCAGCGTAGCAAAAGAGAAGATAGGGTTAACCCTCGTAGGGAACGAGTTGACAATTGAGATTCCTGAGGAGGCTTTCTTCCTCGAAGGCCTTCAGCTGGCCAAGAGGATGATACTTACGGATTTGGAGAAGTTTATTCTTGAGATCGAGAAGATCTCATTCATCGAGGTATTTAAGAAACCTAAGCCCCCTGAGGCTAAGCCGCCCGTAGAAGCGAAGCCAGAACAAGTTCAAGCTTCTCCGGGCATTGAACAGCCTGCCCAGACTCAATGACTTTGCATCGATCACCAGCCACGAGGCCTACTGGAGTACACTTCTCATAGTTTCCACAAGTACGTACACCACAGCTTACGGGATTGAATGTGATTATAGCATCTCTAATCGCTAATCTTCTGTCCAAGCAGACCTCGATAGGGCTCTCCTCAACCTCCACGACGAAACCTTCCTCTTGAAGAAGTTTACAAGGCAGTTTCCTCTTTCCGACATCGACGATCCTGTAGACTCTGCCCGATTCAAGATTCTCTACACAAGCGTTGTAGAATTCACAATTCTTACAGATCGAGGTTGAGCCTTGGAATAGGAAACTGTAGCCCAACCTAGCTTGGTCCATTCCTACTATCGTTACTCTCCTTCTCAAGCTCTCTCGCCGAGCAGCTCGATAGTCCGTGATGCATAAAGGCTCTTAAATTTTAATCGCAAAGAGATGAAACGATGGGTAAAATTTCAGGTTGAATACAGTCGAAGGTAAGGTACTATGGCTGAGATGACCTTGTTCTCCGCCTTCCTCAAATGCTCCTCGAAAGTAGTTCGAGAGAGATGGATCTTCCCAGCCAACTCGGCCGCGGTAATCTTCTTAGGTATTCTGTAGTAGCCATTGTCATAAGCCTCCAAGAATGATACGATCTGTTTCTCAGTCAACCTTGTGAAAAGATCGCTCAAGGAGACGCACAATGAGTCATGGATCTCGCCCTTATACAATGGTCTGCTAGAGATAATCTCCAAGCTCGCCTTGCGATCCAAACTTCTGAATAGTTCCTTCACATCCTTATATCTGAAAGATATTATCTTGTAGAACTCCCAACCCCCGCTGTATATTGTTGGAGGAATTTGGAGGCAGTTGTGCTGATCGATATGTCTAACTATCGAGTTGCTCAGACTGCATGAGCACTTCATCGTTACAGCGATCCTTCCCGTCTTTCTGCTGAAAACCTTCCGAACAATGCTTCTCAACTTTGTAAGTTGTCCATCGATTTGATTTAGCGATGTGGCGTCGTCGGATCTTACTTCTAAGATTTCTCTCTCACGGTTGCACCATAAAGCCATACTCGCTGAAGGAAATCTTTTGGACAGATTATTGAAAGGGCAGTCATGCTGAGCTTTGAATTCGACTTGCGTTAGAGTCATAGAGCACCCTCTGAAATCTATGCTTAGGCTAGAGTTATAAGTTGTACCGGCGTACGACGGTAAAAAATCTATACGCCACTTGGCGAGTACGCTCTTCAAGGTGAATCTGTCTTGAAGGCGCGGGTCGTGAATGCCGGGGAAACAAGCTCTATTGAGATGTTTCACGGGATCAGGAGAACCACATTGGTCTTCGGTGAGAAATTGATGTTGACCGTTTTCACCTACGAGAAAGGAGCTACGATGCCTCTGCACAAGCACCCTCATGAACAAGCATCCTACGTTGTGAAAGGCAGATATATAGTGAAGATCGGGGAGACGGAGAGAGTTGTGGAAGAGGGAGGCTGCTACTTCGTCCCGGCGAACGTTGAACACTCGCAAACTGCTTTGGAGAGAACGACGTCGATAGATGCATTCTCACCTCCTAGAGAAGAATATAAGGGCAAGCAAGCTCAATCGATTCCATCGAGAAATTTTTTATCATGAAGGATTTTTCATACATCTTCCCGAGAATTAGTCTGCACGCATGAATTCCGCATTGTCCTTGTTCGGTTTCAGACTTAATGTTTAATAGCCTCAACATTTATTAACAAAGTCGAATAGAAAGATTGAAATCTCAGAAGGCTTACTCAAATATGCGCGTGCTGTTTTGATGGCGGCACGCTTCTAAAAACATCATAGAAGACTTCTGGGAGGCTGTAACACATGTACCCGCCACTGGATAAAATACCTAAAGATGTCTTGAAAGGAACGACGACGATAGGTGTCGTCTGCAACGACGGAGTAGTATTCGCTACGGATACTCGCGCAATGTTGGGGTATTTCGTAGCTCACAAGCATGCGAAGAAGATCTATCAGATCGATGACCATATGGCTATGACGATAGCTGGAGCAGTTGGCGACGCCCAGATGGTGGTTGAGATACTTAGGGCTAATGCTCAATTGTATAGGTATGAGCGTGGAAAACCTATGCCTGTCAGCTCTGCGGCTAGACTTGCAGCGAACATCCTCTTCTCAGCTAGAATAGCTCCGCTAATCCTTCAAGGTTTGGTAGGGGGGATAGATGAGTCTGGCGGGCGCATATATGCATTGGATCCTCTCGGAAGTGTAACTGAGGAGAAATGTGTTTCAACAGGCTCCGGTTCTCCTATAGCTTACGGGGTTTTAGAAACTGAATTTAAGGAAGGCATGGCTGTGAAGGACACAGTTCCGATAGTCATTAGAGCGATAGACTCCGCTATGAAGAGAGACGCTGGAAGTGGGGACAGTTTCGACGTGGCCCTTCTAACTTCGAAGGGCTACAGGGAGTTGACAGAGGAAGAGAAGAAGGCGCTACGTGCCAACAAGGCTTGAAAGTTTCACAGTTGTACTTCGCCTAGAAAGATGATGCTATATGCCTAGAGGTATCAATGATTCTCACGCGAAGATCCGAGAGACTATACTCGAACATATGCCTAAGGAAGCTGAGATAACTAGGATAGAGTTTGAAGGTCCACGACTAGCGATCTACGTTAAGAACGTCATCCTCCTTATGGAGCAGAGCTACGTCGTCACAGACATAGTCAACCTACTCCATAAACGGATAGTCATCAGGTCAGATCCTTCGATAAGGCTGCCTGAAAGAGAAGCTGAAGTGACTATTCGGAATCTCGTTCCGGCTGAAGCTGAGATAACAGCGATAAACTTCGACCCGAGCCTAGGCGAAGTCATAATTGAAGCGAGGAAGCCTGGTTTAACTATAGGCAAGGATGGCTCGACGCTCCAAGAGATCATTAGAGCGACGAGGTGGCGTCCAAGAGTTCTTAGAGCTCAACCTTTACCATCGAAGATCATCGCGAGCACTAGACATATACTGCATTCAGAGAGCGAAGAGAGAAGCAGAATCTTACGCGATGTTGGTGAAAGAATCTTCAGGCCGACCTTGACTAGAACAAGCAATGTCCGAATAACCACTCTCGGAGGCTTCCGCGAAGTCGGCCGTTCATGCCTCCTTATTGAAGCCAATGAGAGCAGCGTCCTCCTCGACTGCGGAATAAACCCTGGGTCTCAAGACCCTATCCAAGCTTATCCAAGACTCGATATGGACGAGTTCGATCTGGACAAACTGGATGCGGTTATAATCTCCCATGCTCACCTCGACCACTGCGGTTTCACCCCATTTCTATGCAAGTACGGCTACGATGGTCCTGTGTACTGTTCAGAACCTACAGCTATCATGATGACCTTACTCCAGTTGGATTACCTTGACGTAACTAGTAGGGAGGGAGGGTTCGCACCTTTCGACCAGAAGGATGTACGAGAGCTTGTGATGCATACGATTCCGTTGAAGTATGGTGTTGTCACGGATGTAGCACCGGATATCAAATTGACGCTTCATAACGCAGGCCATATCCTAGGATCTTCCATTGTTCATCTTCATATTGGAGAAGGGTTGCACAACATCGTCTATACAGGGGACTTCAAGTTCGGAAGATCGATGCTCTTAGAGCCGGCGTCTTCAGTCTTCCCGAGGGCTGAGACATTGGTTATCGAGAGCACCTACGGCGGCCAGGATGACTTGATGCCTGAAAGGGAGGGTGTTGAGGAGAGGCTAGTATCCGTCGTTAATGAAACGTTCGAGAAGGGAGGGAAGGTGTTGATCCCTGTCCCAGCGGTCGGGAGGGCTCAAGAGATTATGCTGGTCTTGGACGCGTATATGAAGAGCGGACGCCTGAAGGAGGCTCCTCTATACATTGAAGGTATGATAAATGAAGCGACAGCTATACACACGGCCTACCCTGAATACCTTGTCAAGGAGATAAGGGACCAGATCCTTCATCAAGATGTCAACCCGTTCCAGTCGGACTATTTCGTTACAGTCAACCATCCAGATGAGAGAGATGGGATCTTGGCCGGAGGCGCTTCCGTGGTAATGGCTACTTCCGGGATGCTTGAAGGTGGACCGGCCATAGATTACCTTAAGCGTCTAGCTGAAGACGAGAAGAATACGCTGATCTTCGTCAGCTACCAGATCGAAGGCACGCTTGGGAACAGGATAAGAAACGGCCTTAAAGAAGTCTCCCTTATGAGCGCAGGCGGAAAGATGGAGGCTGTCAACGTAAAGATGCGTGTAGAATCTATCGAAGGGTTCTCAGGGCACTCCGATAGAAACCAGATACT
>CAYOZM010000048.1:0-6484 GCA_964408475.1 uncultured Candidatus Bathyarchaeia archaeon
AGCTGTTCGCTAAAGTTGTCGTTCCTTCTTCCGCGCCAAGCATAACTACAGGTTTGCGTATCGGACTTGGAGTCGGATGGATGTGCATAGTTGCAGCTGAGATGGTAGGCGTCAAGACAGGTGGACTCGGCTACTACATTCTAGTTATGATGGATATCGGGAGGTTCGAGAATGTCTTCGCCGGGATGATCCTCATCGGCATAGTAGGCTTCGTCATGGTGACCGCTATGAGCTATCTCGAGAGGCGGCTTTCGAAATGGGCGAGAATGTGATAATAGTAATCAATAATCTCAGTAAAGTCTTCGAGAGAGACGGAGAGAAAACTGAGGCGATAAGAAATCTGAGCTTGAGTGTTATTCGGGGTCAACTTCTCTGCATCGTAGGGCCAACAGGATGCGGAAAGACTACACTTCTACGTATAGTCGCCGGCCTCGAGAAGCCCACGAGCGGCACAGTTATTCTGGATGGGCAAGAGATATCCTCACCAAGCGCAGATAGGGGAATGGTCTTCCAAGAGTTCGCACTCTTCCCTTGGAGAACTGTAACTGGAAATATCGAGTTCGGTCTGGAGATCAAAGGCGCGCCTATCGAAGAGAGAACGGAGATCGTGAAACGCTATGTAGATCTTGTCGGGCTGAAAGGTTTCGAGAACGCTTATCCTCGCGAATTGTCCGGAGGGATGAAGCAGAGAGTAGCGATCGCTAGAGCACTAGCCAATGATCCTAGAGTTTTGTTGATGGATGAACCTTTCGGTTCACTGGATGCTCAAACTCGCAATATTATGCAGAGGGAGCTGTTGAGAATATGGAACGAGACGAAGAAGACGATTGTCTTCGTAACTCATTCGGTTGATGAAGCTGTATACCTAGCAGATCGAATTGCTGTCTTGACAGCGAGACCTGGAACATTGAAGAAGACGATCGACATATCACTTCCACGCCCGAGGGATAGAGTTGGAGAGGAATTCTTAGAGATCAGAAGATCGATACTTCATGAGGTTGAGATTGAAGTGGAAGAAGCCTTGAAGCAACCATAAGCCTATATTTTGCTTTACGATTCCTCAAGACCAACCCGTTGAGCGAATCCGAAGGAAGCTATCGATCCCGATGAACTCTGCGACCCTGAAAACACAGCTTCTCTGCCTAGGCGCTCGAACAGATGAAGCTGTTGAAAAGGGGAGGAAAGGCGGCGCAGGGCCGCCTGGAAGATGCTTCATACTTCCCAGCCGCGTAAGTGTTAACATTCCTTTGAGGGGGGACTTCATCAAGAATTCTCCTTTTCGGTTACTTGAACAGAACGGTTCTTGGCAACTCTTGAAGGATGGAGAGTTCCATAGCGAGGTCGAAGCTCTCCCTCGCCCAAAATTCTACCAGAAGAATACAGCGGATGGAACGCCGATGTGGAAGATAGCTCGCTTATGCGGTAGAGGGTGTTTAGCCTCAACAGTATACCAGAAGTGCATCTACTGGAGAAGTAGCAATCAATGCAAGTTCTGCGGCATCGAGCTATCCCTAAAATACGGAACAACTATAGAACTCAAAACTGGTGAGCAACTGGGCGAGGTTGTAGCAGAAGCAGCAAAAGAGGGTTTCGTAAAGCACATAACATTAACAACCGGAACACCCCATGGACCCGATAAAGGCGCCAACCTCTTAAGTGAAGCTACTAAAGGCGTTAAGAGCGCTGTCAACATCCCTGTTCACGTCCAATTGGAACCACCTGACGATATTGCATACCTAGAGATGCTGTATAGATCTGGAGCAGACACCGTAGGCATACACGTCGAATCTTTCGATGACGCTGTTCTAAAGGAAGTTTGCCCGATGAAACCAAGCCTGACCGAATACCTATCCATCTGGAAGTCTGCAGTCAAGATCTTCGGAGAGGAGCAGGTGAGCTCCTTCATAATCGCCGGTTTGGGAGAAACGGACGAAAGCGTAGTTAAAGGTGCCGATGAGATGTCTAGAATAGGAGTAATACCATTGCTCCTACCCTTGAGGCCGATCGTTGGAACAGAATTCGAGTCTCAAAGCCCTCCAAGGCCTGAGAGGATGGTTCATCTCTACCAAACAGTTTGCGAAGTAATGAAGAGCTATGGGATGGACCCGCGGAAGAATAAAGCCGGTTGCGTACGTTGCGGTGGCTGCTCTGCACTGACAGAATTCTACACGATTTAAGCGTTTTCTCCTTGAATGATGTTAAGAGAAAAGTCGAGAAGCAGTTTAGCGTGAGGAGAGCGCTACTCTTTCCATCTCATCTCTCTTTCTTACAGCGAAACTCTTGCTATCTCTAACGGATGCTGCTATAATCTCATCAGCTAGAGCTTCATCGATAGTCTTGGGGTTGCTGAACGAGGATTGTCTTGCCCCTTCAGTTAGAAACCTCAAAGTCAAGTCGACCCGCCTTTGAGGCGAAATATCCACGGAGATAGGGTAAACGATTCCTCCATATGCGATCCTAGTTACATCTTCACAAGGAGCTGAATTCTCAATCGCTCGGAGAAGAACCTCGAGCGGGTTCTTTCCAGTCTTCAAATTGATTATGTCAAAGGCGTTCCGGACGATCGCTATCGCTTTAGCTTTCTTCCCTCCGCATCTTCCGTAGCGCATCATGTTATTGACCAGTCGTTCAACTATGTTGATGCCTGACTTCCTAAACCTTTGATGCTCATGCCTACCTCCGCTTTGAGGGGTCAGAGAAAGCTTCAAGGAAACATACCTCTTCAAGCCTGGATCGTGGACCTCTAAACCTTCAACGCTCCACTTTCCGAATATCTTGACCTCAGGCATCTTCTTCGATTCTTTACTCAATCGACTTAAGCTTCCTCATTAAGATGATACGGCTTCGTATGTTGGAGTTAAGTCTCGATATAAGCTTTTAGGAGAAAAGAGATGAGAGGAGCGGCGAGATCACGGTGGATCGACGCCCCGACACCTGCCCAGAGTCCAATCCTCTGAGCTCAAGGTCGCTCCCCTCTGAGCGTCAACGCCTGATCTTAGGAGTGTTCTCTTCCGAGCCTCCTCCGGTTCGACCAGTGAGGATGATAGTCCTCTTCCTTCGAAGAGGATCTTCACCCTACGCCGACCCCAAAGGACGGCCTCTCAGCGCCAGGCAGGTTGGACCTGAGCAAGCCGTGAGCGCCTCACTACAGGTTTCAGCCCACCATAAAGATCATTTGTGGTCGGAGTTTTACCTCCTCAGGAGAGACCTAGCCCCCCGCTTAAGACCCCGCCGCCAAGAGAGAATTCAGTAAGGAATCGATATAAACGTCTCGTTAGAATCACTCATGGAAGAGTCTTCTTCAGAATCTTACAGACTTGACATACATCTGTTGTAGTAGGTTCACCGCAGTACCGGCAGTTCCTCAACTCTGTCTTCCCAGCATACAGCTTTAATGCGCTTCTCAACTTCTCAATCGACCTGAAGATTGTATATTTCGTTCCTGCATGCTTAATCTCCATCCTGTTCAACATGGAACGCATATCATTCCTCAATGATGTCGCCGTATATGGGCATGGGACGCTTTGAAACTCGATTCCACTCTCATAAGCGTACATAGCTACCTCTTTTTCAGGAATCTCGCAGAGCGGCTTTGTCCGCCTCAAGAATCTCCCATTCGGGTCCTCGAGGACAGGCTCAACCCTAGAGATCCTAATCACATCTCCGTGAACGATATTAAGCATCGCAGTTTGAACTTCATCATCCAAGTTGTGAGCAGTCGCAACTACGCTTGCTCCAACCTTTTCAGCTGCGAGATTGATAGCTCTTCTTCTAAGCACTCCACAATAGGAGCAGGGTGAAAGCTCCCTCCTCCTCTTAACAAGTTCATCCAATTCTATCTGGAAGAGCTCTTCGAATGAGACGATCTCATAGCCTATAGAATTCTTCTTGTAGTAGTCTTCCGCGATCCTTATAGCTTCATCTCTATATTCAGCTATCCCTTCATCCACTGTCACAGCTGTCAAACTTGACTTAGGAAATCTCTTCGTGATCTTTCCGAGGATTGTTAGAAGAGAGAGGCTGTCTTTCCCACCAGAGACCGCTACAGCAACGTGATCATTAGGCTTCAGCATCTTGTACTTGGATATCGTTCGTCTAACCCTATCCTCAATATTCTTCTTGAAGCATTTGTGGCATAGGCCTATTCCCTCGTAACTCCGAAGGTAGAAAGCTTCATTCTTTCGGCAGAAGCTGCATCTCAAAGGATTCATCCCAGAAACTCTATCGAGCCGTACCGCCAGAATGAGAGTGCGAAATTCAGCCCTATAATAAAGAGGCAGAGCATGCTCGCTAGCGTCCTCATCTCCTTTATCCTTCCAACGCCAAAGGCTCTTAGAATAGATACTAGGAACTTGTCACCGTCGAAAGGAAATATTGGAAGCATATTGAACAGAGCGACAGCTATCATGATCGTCGCCATCCATCTTTCAAACTGGTAGAGGTGAAATGGGAACGCTGCTGAAAATACTGGGAGTTTGGGCGCATAGTAGTTGAATACAGATACTCCTAGGTAGGGTCTTGAAGAATTCAAGGGATGAGTTCGAGTGGTAATAGTCGATGTTCCTCTATTCGTTGAAGCAACGAGGAGACTATTCGGCTTGATGCTTGAGAGGTAACTTGATAATCCTTCATAGCCTGCTAATGCTGTTCCATTGAACGCGTAGATCACATCCCACCTCTCGATCCCAGCCGTTTGGGCAGCTCCGCCCTCGACGAGGTCTGTAATCAAGACTCCAGACGGGCTGGTCTCATAGAATGGGCTTATGGAAGGTATGAAGTTATACATTAAGATCAAGACTAGAAGCCATGTGGCAAGGTTGACCGATGAACCTGCTGCGAAGACCCGTAATCTAGTTGAATGCTCAGTCTTCTCAAGTTTCTGATCATCAACCTCAACGAAAGCCCCAGAGAAAAATAAGAGAGAGAATATTCCAGCAGACTTCAAGGGGACATCATCGATCAAACTGGCTATCCCGTGAGCAAGCTCATGCGTAACTGCGAGGATGACCACCGCTACTATTATGTACGGCGAGTTCTCCCAACTTATCGTCAATCCTGGCAGAGGAACTAGAACAGATATAGGCGTAGCTTCAGGCGTCTTGAATGCTAACGCGAAAGCGCCTCGTGCAAGCGAATAGACGGCGAGGATCATCAACCCTACGCCTAACGCTACCCCTATGTTTGCCAAGACACGCCAGAACATTCTGCTCCTCTTCGCCAATCTCTCTAAGGCCTTGTTCAATCGAGTGCTTCTGTAGATGAAGTAGAGAGGTTTCGCTGTCAATCCTCTCTTCTCCAACCCTGAAATTCTGAAGATGATGTAAAGAGTGAACCATGCTAGAAGGTATATCAGTGAAGTCGTTGCGCTATCCATCGAATCACTTTAGCAGAGAGTTTAAGATGTCACTTTAAAATATTTGGTTTGATGGTAACTATGCCGGATATCATTATGTTGTCGACTTGCTCCGATCTAGTTGAAGCGGAGAAGATAGCCAAAACGATCGTCGAGAAAAGACTGGCCGCATGCATCAATATATTTCCCGTTCGCTCTATCTTCAGATGGAAGCGGGCGATAGAAGAATCTGACGAGCAGCTTCTGATCATGAAGACTAGTTCAAGGCTCTTCGAGAAGGTGAGCCGATGCATACAGAATCTGCACAGCTATGAGGTTCCTGAGATTATCGCAGTAGAGATAAAGCGAGGCTCTAGGCCTTATTTGAAGTGGCTAGAGGATTCTGTCAGGCAACGTTAGAAGGTGCGATCTTGGCGAAGAAGCCTACGATTCGCAAGGAGTTTCTTGAAGTCGCGTACAGCGATGAGAGATGGAACCAATTTGCGGCTTTGAGAAGAAAAGCGGCTGAACTAATGGAAGTTCTACTCTCAAGTAACTTTTCGCCGATAACATACGGGAGTATCGCTCGTGGAGATGTCAGCAAATCAAGCGATATCGATGTCTTCATTCCTGAACCAGCATCGACCGTAGCGGTTGAGATGGCTCTGGAGAAGGCGAACATAAGGCCTCGGAGACGCATTCTCGTTCAAGCGACACCGTCCTACGCGCTGAAAGCCTGCTTCGAGATAGAAGAACTCGTTTCGGTATCGATTCCACTCGTCAAGCTGAAGAGAACGGAGAGAGAATTCTACAAGTTTGCTGGGGAGATCTCTTTAGAAGAGATAAAATTCGGGAAAAGGATTTCAGGCGTGGACAAACGGTTGATGTTGATAGAACCTACTCCAAGCGGACACGTTGAAACTAGTATTATCGGTCGAGAATCTTACGTCTCCAAGCTTCTGGGGGTCAGTAGCCAGATAGTGAATGAGAGGGTTCGCGTTCTTATGAAGAGAGATAGAGTTGGTAGAACCGGCATCTTTCTTGAGAGAGATCTCTCCTCTGACGAGACGTTTGAGTCGATCGTCAGGGAGATAGCGAGAACTAGCCCAGCATTAAGGAGAAGATTAGAGTCTTAAGGGAAAATATCAATCG
>CAYOZM010000049.1:0-6445 GCA_964408475.1 uncultured Candidatus Bathyarchaeia archaeon
CAGTGAGAAACTTACAGATGCCGTACGTAGATCAGTACTTGCGAAAATGGTAAGTGAGATAGCTGCTCAAAAGTTCCCGGAATCAAGCGTGGAATTCTTCGCGTACCCGTCAGTGGGTAAGCATGGAACTTATCCAGGCATTGAGGTGGAGGAAAGAATGAAGGTTGCAAACGTAGTGGTAGCAATAACAACATACTCGCTGACTCACACAGATGCAAGGGAACATGCGACGCGAGCAGGAGCGCGAGTTGCGAGTATGCCGATGTTCCTGCTAGAAATGTTCTACCCTGGAGGCCCTATGGCTGCAGACTATAAGAAGATCGCGAATGAAACGAAGAAGATCGCCGACTTGATCACACAAGCAAATGAAGCCAACGTCAAGTCTAGAGCTGGAACAGACTTTACGTTTAGCCTCAAGGGAAGAAATGGAATGTCGGATGCAGGAATATTCACAGAGAAAGGAGCATGGGGCAATTTACCCTCCGGCGAAGCGTACTGTGCCCCAATGGAAGGAACAGGGAACGGCAAAGTTGTTGTTCAAAAAGGCTGGTACCCAGACCTAAAAGAGAACATGATCATAACCTTCAAGAACGGAAAGGTCATTGAGATCGATGGCGGGGGAGAAGTCGGGAACAGGTTTAGAGAACTCGTATCGTTCGGGAAAGAAGAGGAGCCGTATCTCTCGCGTAGGAACCTTGCAGAGCTTGGCGTAGGCACGAACCCGAACGCCAAACGCCCGGATAACGTCTTGGAAGCCGAAAAGATTAGAGGGACTGTCCACGTCGCGATAGGGGACAATTCTCATATGGGCGGAGCAGTAAAGACGGACATTCATGAAGACTTCATAATACCCTTGGCAACCCTGACGCTTGACAATAAACTAGTCATGAGAAATGGAAAACTGATTATCTAAATCTCCTTCTCTCTTCTTTAAAGCCATCTTAGCCTTCGCAGAACGAACTGGCCGAAATCATCTCACCATTTGATAACTAGATCGCTCTCGGCAGACGTATCTCTAATACTCCTCTCTTGAGTTTTGAGTTCATGCCTTCCTCGTTAACCGGAACAGGGACATGAATCACTGTATGGAAGCATGAGAATTCTCCTTTCCTATGCTTTATACCAAAATCGTCTAATCTTATCATCTTCCTAGTCTTCGCGTAGACTTCAAGAGTATCTTCATCGACGATCTTCAGCTTCACAGACTCGGAGTCGCAGTATGGAAGATCGATGGTCACAACCACTTCAGTAACCCCGACAAAGATGTTCGATAGAGGTTCTATGGAGCATGCAACTTCATTCCATCCGGTAGCGAACATTCTCTCAGCCATAGTCTCAACGCGCTTGAAATATTCATCAACCAAATCAAAGACCGTCTTCCTCTTCTCTTTCTCCATTTCCAATCACCCATATAACGGAGGAATATCATACTCCTGAGACTTGTTCATCTTAGCCATTTCAGCTTGAGTGCGCTTCATAACATCCTTCGCTCGCAAACGAATCTCCTCACCTTTGTGCAACAACTCCGACACATCAACATTCAGATTCAGAATCCTGTTAAGTGCAAGCACTGCGGCGGCAGCTGCCTCAGGGTCTGGATAATTGTAGAAAGATTGAGTTAACAGAGTTATCGCGGGAAGACCTAGCTCCGCGCACCTCTTCAAAATAAGTCCGTACGCACCCACTATATACCCTTCACCAAGGATCTCAGCAGCGTCCTTAATCGATTTCCACACGCTCTTATCTGAAACGGCAGCGAAAACCTTCGGCTTCTCTATATCCTGTCGATTCTGAACAGCCATCCCGCCGACAGATACGAGTAACTTGACCCCCTTAGAAGAAGCCCAATTCACTATGGCGTCAGCCAACGGGTAAATCGCATTAGCTGGAATCGCGGTCTCAGAAACTATTGCAACTATCTCTGCACTTGAAAATACTCTGACAGGAGACTTTGGAACACCCTCATGAAGAACTATAATCGGAGGAAAAAGTTCAGACTCTATAGAAGCAACTTCTCTAAGCCCGAGAGATGAAACAAGATGAGAAGCAGCAACCACGCCTACAAGTCCGACATCGGGAAGGCCCACGACTAGAATGAATTTCTTTGGAACTTCATGCTTCTCGACAAAACGAACAACGTCCAAAGCTCCAAGCCACCGGAAGATCTACTGAACAAACTCTCAAATATATAGGTTATCGGTTCACCGATGGCTCCCTTAATACTTTCACCTGCGTCACTCAATTATACGCTACACTATTGAATCATCCTTAGAATCGGCGATGGACAAGATCGCTAACCAACGTTGTCCTCGATGTCTAACTTCACAGATGAACATATACTACCAAGAGAACTCAGATACCAAGATAGGCGCTTGGTGCAAGAACTGCAAACTGATAGGTTTCTACTCCGAAGGGAAACTTGAGACGATCAGAGAAACGAGTTTACAATCTTAGTATTCAGAATCTGCTACAGCGTACATTCACTCAGTTTTAGAGCTGCCAGAGAGGTCTCCGCGATCCAGCTTTATTATCTGAACAGACCTTCAACCTTTAAGAGAACGGGCATGATAATGAACCTAAGATACCATCGCAAAAAGCCAAAGTTGCCGGATGAGTGGAGAATATTTGAGCTCTTTGGAGAACCTAGGAAGATCACTGAGCGAAGCCCTCAAAAAACTACTCAGACTGCCAGTTGTGGATGAGAAAGCTGTTAAAGAACTGGTCAGGGAACTGCAGAGAGCTCTATTGCAAGCTGACGTGAATGTAAGCCTCGTCCTACAGATATCAAAGAATGTTGAAGAACGTGCGCTTAAAGAAGAACTCCCGCCAGGCATCTCTAGAAGAGAACACCTTGTAAAAGTCCTTTACGAAGAGCTTACGAAGTTTCTTGGAGAAGAACCTGCGAAAACAACTGTACAACCTGGAAGAACAAGCGTCATAATGCTCGTCGGAATTCAGGGAAGCGGCAAGACCACTGGCACCGTCAAGATCGCAAGGTACTATCAGAAGAGAGGACTCAAAACAGGCATCGTCTGCGCGGATACTTTTAGACCCGGAGCATTTGAGCAACTTAAACAGCTCGCAGATAAAGTTGGAATTCCAGTCTACGGCAGAGTAGATGAAAAGGATTCTGAAAGAATCGCGCTGAACGGTCTTGCGGAATTCAGAAAAGAAACATACGATGTAATTCTCATCGACACCGCTGGAAGACATAAGAATGAGAAAGATTTAATGGATGAGATGCAGACGCTCGCTCGGAAACTAGACCCGAACGAAATTGTCCTTGTGATCGACGGAACAATTGGACAGCAAGCAATGATTCAAGCTAAAGCATTCAACGAAACTACACCGATCGGATCTATCTTCGTAACTAAGCTCGACGGATCTGCTCGAGGTGGAGGTGCATTATCAGCTGTCGTTGCGACAGGCGCCAAGATAAAGTTCGTAGGTACCGGTGAAAAGATAGACGATATAGAGCAATTTGTGCCTGCTGACTTCGTCGGAAGACTTCTAGGGATGGGCGATATCAAGGGGCTGATCGAAAAAGTAAGAGAAGCTGAGATTCAAGTTCCTGAACAAAGAGCTAGAGCCTTCATCGAAGGAAAATTCACACTAAAGGATCTGTATGAACAGATGGAGGCTCTTCGACGGCTCGGTCCTCTCAAAAAACTTTGGAAGATGATGCCGGGCAGCTACAGCATCCCAGATGACATGGTCGAAACGGCTGAAAAGAAACTTGATTCTTGGAGAGTGATCATACAATCTATGAGAAGAGAAGAGATTGAAGATCCTAAGTTGATAGATTCATCGAGAGCAAGAAGGATAGCCAGAGGATCCGGCAAAGCTGAAAGAGACGTGAAGGAGCTCGTAAACCAGTACAACATGATGAAGAAAATGATGAAGACGTTGAAAAGACGTCAAACGACCCTTATGAGGAAGTTCCAGTTTCCAGCCTAGGCTTGGAAATATGTATATAAGACACCGCTAGAAATGGATAGAGGCCCGGTTCACAGTTACATTTTGAACGGTGAATTTGGATGGCTAAGTCTAAAGGCTATCGCTCGAAAACCCGCTCCCTATTGCGAAAGAAGCCTCGTGAGAAAGGGAAGGTTGGCTTAAGCAAACTACTCGAAGACTATCATCTTGGAGATAGAGTTTGCATAAGAATAGACCCAAGTGTTCACAAGGGCATGCCCCATCGAAGATTCCAAGGAAAGATCGGAACCATCGCAGAAAGAAGGGGCAGAGCATATGTCGTAGAGATACTCATGGGAAACGAGAAGAGAAAAACAATAGCCAGACCTGAACACCTTCAATCTTACAAGGGTGAGGAACACGCCTAGGAAAATTGTAAGCGTAAAAACCATCTCCATTTCCGAGACCAGGAAGATCCTTGAAAAGGCAAGCAAAGAAGAATTGGGGGAATTCCAGAGAAGGACTCTCGAATACGCTAAGAAGTCCTCCAAGATCAAACCTGAAAAAGCTGGAAAGCTCATAGATGAGCTGGGAAAGAAGTTTCAAATTGAGAGGGCAGATGCCATACAGATAGTCAACTGCATGCCTAAGACTATCGAGGAACTTCGTTCAGTGCTTGCTGTCAAGGGAAGAGTTATCGTCACCACGCAGCTGGAAGAAATCCTAAAGGTCGTGGATGAATACAGAGAAAAGTCGTAACCGCTATTTCTTGATACACAATAGAAGTGAAACGCAAGGATTAAGAATCTCACACACAGAAAGACTTAGTCATCTTAAAGAGACGGTTGACTTGCGGCCCCGCACTAGAATTCGGAAGACAACTATGTCCTGCCAATCGTTCGAACCAGTTGCATCGAGCCACGTGGCTTAGATTCTTTATCTAAACCTCGAAGAGAGTGTGCAAATTTTGTCTTGAGAGAACACAGAGGAATGAACAAGTGTGAGTAACACAACTTCGCTGAAGAAATATGAGGAATATGCCTATGTGCTTGACCATCTTCCCTACGGTAGGGCCTCCGGCGACAGACCTAGGCATGTCGCAATACCTACAGTTCAAGTCATAGGAGAGAGTTACTTCACACTCTTGGAGGCTGAACTCAAACCGGGCGCCGTAATATCATCTCATGAAAGAATATATATCGGAAAAGATAGGCGTGAGAAAGTAAATCGAATAATGGGAAGAATAAACTACGAAGAACTAACTGCAACAGCTAAGGCAGAATTGCAGCCTGTCCTCGAAGAGTTGACCAAGAGCCAAGAACCGCGCTTTCTAGACTTTTTCAATCAGGCTCAAGCGGTCACGCCGAGAATGCACGCTCTTGAACTTCTGCCGGGAATAGGAAAGAAGTCGATGTGGCAAATTGTAAATGAACGAGAAAGAAAGCCATTTGTCAGCTTCAAAGACATTCGAGAGAGAACAGGCGTATCAGATCCGATGAAGATAATCGCAAAAAGAATCGTTCAAGAACTCAGTGAAGAAGCAAAATACCGGCTATTCACGAGGACTATGTGATAAGCGTGGAATCTACGCTCATCGCCGATGGTTTCAAGCCCAGGAAAAAACTCGGCCAACATTTTCTAATCGATCGAAACATCATGGGAAAGCTGGTCGAGGCCGCAGATCTCAAGTCAACCGACATCGTTTTGGAGATCGGCTCAGGAACAGGATCGCTGACTTCAATAATCCAAGAGCAATCCGGAAGAGTAGTAGCTATAGAGAAAGATCCGGCGCTAACAGGTATCTTGAGAAGAAAATTCGCTGAAAGCAAGAAAGTGCAAGTAATTGAAGGCGACGTATTGAAGACAGAGCTCCCTTCATTCAATAAAGTCGTTTCTTCTCCGCCATACAACATATCTTCGAAGTTGATCTTCTTATTACTAAAGAAAAAGTTCGATACATTAGTTCTTATTCTGCAAAAAGAATTCGCTGAGCGACTAACAGCCCAAACCGGTTCTAGAGACTACGGCAGACTGACTGTCATGGTCAGTCATAGAGCAGACACAAGATTGATAGAGGTCGTACCTAAACATGCTTTCTACCCGCGTCCCAAAGTGGATTCCGCCATAGTAAAATTGACGCCGAAAGAACCCCGCACCTTAGTTTTTGACGAACAACTATTTTCAGATTTAGTACGCGAACTCTTTACTCAAAGAAATAGAGGACTGCGGAAAGTGATCTTGCGCTTATTACAGAGATATGGAGACAAGAGCAACGTGTTACTTCTGGGACTCTCGATCCCTGAGAAACGAGTATATCAGACAACTGTTGAAGAGTTCGAGACTCTTGCAAACGAATTATATCAGGCTCTAGCTAAAGCGGGCAGCATTTGAGGGAAATATTCTTTGCATATACGGGTGATCTTGGTAGAACCAGAGTATGAAGGAAACATTGGCTCCATTGCTAGGTTGATGAAAAACTTCGAACTGAGTGAACTTTGGCTGGTTAGACCGAAAGCCAAGCTTGGGGAGA
>CAYOZM010000050.1:0-6380 GCA_964408475.1 uncultured Candidatus Bathyarchaeia archaeon
AATCCATCGATTCTCCATACTTCGGAACGATAAGGTTTGTAACCTCAATGTGAATGTTTTTCTCTTTCATTTTTCTTAGGCACTCATAGATTGGATCGACTGATGGAACGAGGCAGATTTCTCTATAGAACTTCGGGTCTCCTCCTCCTTTGAAGTCGACAGTCGCCGCATCTAAGTATGGTGCGATAGTATCCACAGTTTTTGGCGTCATGTAGCCGTTCGTCACGAAAGTATTGAAAAGTCCATGTTGGTGAGCCAGTTTCGCAGTGTCGTAAGCGTACTCGAAGAATATGGTCGGCTCTGTGTAAGTGTAGGATATCCCTTGGCAGTCGTACTCCTCAGCCAATGCTACTACCTTCTCAGGGGGGAGATCTTGACCCGCAATATTCTTCTCTTGGCTTATCGCCCAATTGTCGCAGAATTTGCATCTGAAATCGCATCCAACGGTAGCGATTGACAATACAAGCGAGCCAGGCTGGAAATGCGAGAGAGGTTTCTTCTCGATAGGGTCAACTATTGCAGAGCACGCCTTTCCGTAAACTAGCGACACCAGTTTTCCGCCGAGGTTTCTTCTCACTCTGCAAAATCCAACAGATCCCTCTGGGATGATACACCCTCTGGCGCAAAGATCGCATCTTACATGAGTTTCAGATAGTTTCTCGTAAAGCATAGCCTCTCTATCTTTCAACTACGCTATCCCTCAACTGACCAGCACGAGTTCGCAATATGAGATTGAAGAATGGTAGAGATAATTCTATTGGAGTGCAAAAAGCTCATGCAACTTTTCGAACATATTAAATTGAAGGGCACGATACTGTTAAACTGGAAAAGGATTCGAATTGCCGCTAATCGTAGCTGGCACCGTATCCAGCGATTTGACTCAAAACCTCGCTTTAGAATTGCAAGGCGAAATGATTTCAGTTGAGCCCGAGAGGTCTGCTGACGGAGGATTCTGTCTGAGATTTGAGAGCGACTCGAGAGAAGTCACGATCGTATGAGTCGTGGTTGAGAGTTTGAGGAAACTCTTGTGAATGAAAATATTTTCTTTGTAATCTCAGGCGAGCACCCGACCCTTCCTTCGTCAGAAGTGAAAGCGATTCTCGAAGCTGAAGGAATGAGCTACAGAGTGAGAAAGCAATCTTTCAAATTATTAAGTCTAGAAGCTCCAGCGGAGGCTTTGCAGAAAGTCAATTCCAGAAGTTCAATGTGCGAGGCGTGCGGGATAGAACTTTTCGAGTGCGGAGGCGATCTTAAAGAGATTCTGAGCGGGATCAATGAAACCGAGTTCTCTAAAGTAATGGCGGGGAATCGGAGCTTTGCTGTTAGAATCAAGAGAGCGGCGGGAGCCTCTAAGGATATACGGCGCGATGTTCTCGAAAGAAAGATCGGCGAAGCCATACTGAGGGCGACGAGAAACACTGTCGTGAACTTGAGGAGACCTGATAGGGTTTTCCTAGGCGTGTTGAGTGGCGGACGTTTCTTTTTCGGATTAAGGACTCATGAGAGGCAACGTGGTTCCGTGGCTGCGAGGAGGCCGAGGCGAAGACCCGTTTTCCACCCTGCGACTATGCCTCCTAAATTGGCTAGGTGTATGGTAAACCTCGCTAGGCCGAGGCGCGGTCAACTATTGCTAGATCCATTTTGCGGTATAGGCGGGATATTGATTGAAGCTGGACTTGTGGGATGTCGAGTCGTTGGATGCGATATAAAGCTGGAGATGGTGAAAGGTTGCTTAAGAAACCTAGAGTTCTTCAGAGTCTCTCCGATGGGGTTGGCAAGAGCAGACGCGAGAAATCTTCCATTCGTTCCAGTGAATTGCATAGTTACAGACCCGCCGTATGGAAAGAGCGCGTCGACGCTCGGTTTGACGACAGTAAATCTGTTGAAAGCCTTCCTTGGCTCAGCGGCAGATCTTCTTATGAAAAACGGTTTTCTTTGCATGGCATCGCCAAAAACAGTGGATGCGAGTCAATTCGGGAAAGAGGCTGGTCTTGAGCTGCTTGAGAGGCACTATGTTTATGTGCATAGAAGTCTGACTCGTGAGATAGCTGTCTTCAGGAAGAGATAGACGAGCATGGTGTCATGCAAGTTGCAAGTGGTGTTTTTAGGATCCGGCGGCACAATGCCGACAAAAGGTCGGAATCTTCCGAGCGTCGTCGCAAGACGCGAGAACGAGGTGCTCATGTTCGATTGTGGCGAAGGCACTCAGAAGCAGATGGTTCTCTCCAGAATCGGATTCAACAAGAAAATGAAGATTTTAATAACGCACATGCATGGGGACCATGTGCTTGGATTGCCAGGGATGCTCCAATCGATGTCGCTACTCGGACGTAGCAAAGAACTCGACATCTACGGACCTGAGGGAATAAGAGATTTTATTGAGTCGGTCAATAGGACTGTGCAATTTCAACTAGTCTTCCCAGTAAGGATACATGAAGTAGGCCCTGGCGCAGTCTTGAATGAGCCCTACTACGAGATCAAAGCCGTTAGAGGAAGTCACGTAATCCCATGTTTGAGTTACGGCTTGGTTGAAAAACCGAGGCCTGGAAGATTCAACCCGAGGAAAGCCCAGACCCTTGGAGTTCCCAAAGGTCCTTTATGGAAGAAGCTTCAACTCGGCCAACATGTGAAGATTGGAAGTAGAATTGTGAAATCAAGTGATGTTGTAGGTTCGTCGAGACCGGGAGTGAAGCTAGTCTATGCTACGGATACTAGACCTTGCTCAGCAGTGGAGAGGCTTGCAGCGAATGCCGACCTACTAATCCATGACGGATCTTTCGATGATTCTATGAGAGATAAGGCGAAAGAGTATGGTCATTCTACTGCATCTGAAGCCGCTAAGTTGGCTAGACAAGCAAAGGTGAAGCAGCTCGCACTGATGCATATAAGCGCTATGTACAACAATCCGAGCGTTCTGCTACGTCAAGCTAGGAAAATACATAGGAAGACTGTGATAGCATCTGATCTGATGGTGATCGAGGTCAAAGCGTCAAACTGACAATCTCCTGATCTTGTTGAGACTTTCACTCACTTTCTCAATTGACTCTATGATCACTGAACCGTCATAGTTTAGTCTCGAGAGCTTCGAAGCTATCCTTTGCCAGTTGACAGTTCCGCGTCCGATGGCGTTATGTTCATCAGAGCGACCGTGGTTGTCGTGGGCGTGAATATAGACGATCCTATCCCCCCATTTATCGAGGAACCCGATCACTTGATTCGACGTATTGGCATGCCCGATGTCAAAAGCTATGTCAGGCGCTTCACCTTGAAAATCATTGTAGAATCTATCGAAATCACTTGGAGTCTTCATAAAGAAAGGAAACCGGTTAGGCATATTCTCTACAATAACTCGGGTTCCCAGATCCTCCCCTCTTCTCGAGAGAATTTGAATCGCTTCTAGATTGAGTATCCAATCTTTGCCCGGGTGAACGTAACTTAAAGCGGTATGCGCCCCTGGGTGGCATATCCAGAACTTAGCTTCTAGAAGACTTGCGTATTCGATCGATTTGAGCAGACGTTTGAGAACAAACTTCCTCAAGTCTGCGTTGAATGTTGCAATGTTCATGTCAGCGAAAGGGCAGTGAACATTGAAATTCAATTCGAGCGATCTTCGCTGTTCGTTCAGACGTTGCACTTTTCGCTTATCCAGCCTAAGCGTATCTTCATCGACCAACTCCCAAGTATTGACATCAAGTTTCCGGATCGAGTCGATGACAGCGTCAAAAGGCTTTCCGATCAGGAATAGTGAGGAGACGCCTATCTCCAATATTCAGCCCACTGCGGCACTTCTTGGAGCAAGCCATTCGATCAAACCAATCGGGTTCTCACATCTAATTCTGACAGTGATCGGTCCAAGTGGAGATTCAGCGTTCGGCATCGAAAACGATACGTGACCTACAAAAGCGACTTGCTTATTCAGATAGAAGATGATCATGTTATCGGAGACGCTTGACATAAGAATTGATCGAGCTGCGTCACGTATCCGGTCTTGCCTAAGCAGACTCTGTAGTGGAATGAGCGCGTCTTTCCCATGCTCTCTCGCTCTCAGTATCTTGACTTCTTCAGATGGGCTCTCGATAGTCATAGAACAGGTTGGAAAAATCTTCTTAATAGCTCTCTCGACTTTCCCCTGGTCTTCTGTTGGATATATGAAAGCTTCAGCCTCTATCTCTACATTATTCATTTCGAGCACATCTCTTTGAGAAGCTTGCTAACGCTGTACTTGAATTCTCGGAGACTACCCTCGTTTACTATCATCCTGTTAGCAGTAGCGATGATCCTGTCGATTCCGACATCGATTTCTCTTTGGTCCCTTACCATAAACTCATTCCAATTTCTTGGGTCGTCACTTCTGTTTCTTGACTTCAAACGGCTGAATCGAGTCGAAGGCGAAGCATGAATCGCTAATGTTTGGACATCGAAATGTCTCCTAAGCTCATCTAGCTCCTCAACGTTCCTAGCGCCTTCGACTACCACGACATTCGAGCATTGAGCTTGAATCCTAGGAATAAGCCTGCACGCGACGACAGCACGACCTTCCTCTTCTCGTATCTTCAACATCAATATTCCAATATTCTCAGGAGTAGGTGGAAGCCCCCTCTTTTTCGCCTCTTCTCTAATGACATCTCCGCACACAAGAACTGGATATCCTAGGTCGCGGGCGACCCGTGATGCCATAGCCTTCCCTGACCCAGGCATGCCGACTATCACTATCAGCTTCTTCTTGAAACTCAAGTAACCTCGTTACCCCGTAATCCGGGCTTTCAATGCTCCACTCACTTCAGTCCCGCCGTGAAACGTTAAATTTACCGCGGAGCTGATATTTGTGTTGGTTGGTTCTCAAAGTGTTGGAGGAGCGGATAAGAAGCTTCATAGCGGTCGAACTGGGCAACGGCGACATACTGGCTAAGATCGTAAGTCTTCAGAGAACATTGATCCAGACCGATGCTGATCTCAAAATCGTTGAGCCTCAGAATATTCATGCAACACTAAGGTTTCTCGGAGAAATACCTGCAAGTCTCGTTGAAAGCGTATACGAGGCTATGCGACAGATCAAGTTTCAGCCATTCGATCTCGAGCTAAAGGGGCTTGGATGCTTCCCGGATTATCGTCGTCCAAACGTGGTATGGGTTGGAATAACAAGAGGAGAAGTCGAACTGCGCAATATTTTCAATCAACTAGAACCGAACTTAAGAAAGCTCGGTTTCGCCCCGGATAGAAAGGGCTTCAGCCCCCATCTAACGATAGCGAGGGTCAGGTCGGGGCATAATAAGCAGAAACTCGTTGAGGCTGTGGAAGCGCTCAAAGATCAGAGTTTTGGTTCGACAACTGTCGATAGAGTGAAACTGAAGAAAAGCGTACTTACGCCGAAGGGGCCGATCTACACTACGCTCTACGAGGTACCCTCATGAAGGATATAGAGCATGTTTGCAAGATTGTCCTACATAGGATCAAACCGAAACACTCTGAGAGAAGAAGGATTCTCGAACTCGCCGAGAAAATGAAGTCGAAAGTCACGGACGCCGTGAATGAAAGCGGTCTCGACGCTGAAGTCCGAATCGATGGGTCGGTCGCGAAGGACACTTGGCTCAGCGGTGAAGCCGACATAGACATTTTCATGAGGGTTCCCTCGACTCTAAGTAGAAATGAACTCGAAACAACCTGCCTTCAAATTGCAGCGAAAGCGCTGAAAGGATATAGAATCATAGAAAGATATGCAGAACACCCTTACGTTGAGACATGGGTTGCGGGAACAAGAGTCAATATTGTTCCATGCTACCGGGTAGAGAAAGGGAATTGGAAGAGTGCAACTGACAGAACCCCGTTCCATACTGAGTATATGAAGAATCGTCTTGATGAAAGCCTAAGAGACGAAACGAGGCTTCTCAAGAAGTTTATGAAAGGAATAGGCATCTACGGAGCTGAAATTAAAGTCAACGGTTTCAGCGGAATGCTTTGTGAAACGCTGTCGCTTTTCTACGGAAGCTTCAGGAATACAGTGACACAAGCTTCAAACTGGAGAAGAAGTGAAACGATAGATGTAGAGAGATACTATGAAGGAAGGCAAGATGAGATTAAGCAACTCTTCGACAATCCTCTCGTCGTCATAGATCCCGTTGATCGCGGCAGAAACGCGGCTGCCGCAGTTAGCGAAGAGAGGATGTGGGAGTTCGTCGCCGCATCCCGAACATTCATTCAGAAGCCTAGCCTGAGATTCTTCCATCCACCTGTATCCAAACCATTTAGCATTAGACAATTGAGGTCGACCATCGCAAGGCGAGGTTCAGCTCTACTCTTGATTCAAATAGGAAGAGTGGACGCTATAGTCGATATTCTTTGGAGTCAGCTCTATAAGACTGAGAAATCGTTGAGAAATCTTC
>CAYOZM010000051.1:0-6375 GCA_964408475.1 uncultured Candidatus Bathyarchaeia archaeon
AGAACTCTCTCAGCTTCGTCACATCCATGCCGCTCTATGTTCGTAATAGCAAGATTGAACGGTGAGGATGCACCGCGAGAACGTTGATCCTCGATGCTATGCACACTATAGACGAATGGGATATCGAAGGCCTTCTTCAAGGCTATTGCTGGAATCACACATAGCCACTCGTGAGCATCGATGAGGCTAACAGTTTTCGCTGTTGAGTAGATGATATCTGAGGAAGCTCTCTCGAATTCAGCTGCCAGGGTCAGATCCCATGTCAGAACACTGATGTGGGTCTTCACTGGGTTCGCCACTCTGAACACTTTCAATCCGTCTTGCCTCTGTTCCAAACCTGTCCGAGAGTCGTCATGGGCGACAACGTAGAGGTCGAGGTTCTTTCTAACCAGTTGAGCCGCAACTCTGCTAACGTATAGGGCCAGCTCTCCGACGATTTTCGGCGGAAACTCCCAAGTAAGAATCAAGACTCTCAAGATTGTTTCACGAGCAGCTCAAGTGAAGGATGAACAGACCTTGATCATCCCCGAGCCGGTTAGGTAGTATCGTTTAGTTCCACTTTGATCCACTAAACTTGCTACATAGCCCTCCGCTTCATGTCTATCTAGGATCCTCAATACTTCATCATATGGCATCTTTGCTGAATCAGACAGTTCATGGCAGTTCTGCGAGTTCTCCGGGCGCACTAAACAGAGATTGTGCATGAGCAGCAGTATTCTTCCGGATGGAGAAAGCTGTTCTTCACTCAAGCCTCAGACCACCACACAACAACTGCTAGAACACATGTTAGCTCAACGGTAAAGAGTATTTAGGAATTCCTAGGTGCGCTTCAAGCTAGTCCTAGAGAACGCATGCGCTCTAACAATTCACCGATGTGACCCTTAGCGATTTCGAGTATCTCGTTTCTCAGTTTTTCACCTTTCAGTCTGGTACCTCTAATCTTCTTGAGTTCTACCGCAAGCTTTTGATCACAGAGACTACTCTTAGCCCATCTCTCAAAGTCTCCTCTGGAGTTATGGAATTCTATAGATGCTATGTCCACTTTCTTGATTGCTTCAATGAATCCCCGTAGGGTTAAGGAGGTGATCCCTGTGGTCTTGTCTTCACCGACTCCTAGGTAGAATTCGAATGGCTCGTTCGCCGTGACTGAGAACATCCTCACTCTCTGCTCTAGATCCGTGAGGGCGCTTTGGCAGGTGACAAAGGCATCTACTGGATTGCCGTAGGGATTGAAGTAAGTATGGACCTCTCCAGGCGCTCCTCCAGCTGTGAACATGTAGTAGAGATGGTCACTGATCTGGAAGTACCTCCAGAGCCTTATGAAATCTCGATCAGCTGACTCCTTGACAAATCGTTCCATGTCTCTCACCGACGAGTAGTACGCCCACTGCATGGTATTTCCGATCCAGCAACTAGCATCTCTCTCCAAGTCTGCCCAAGATACTGTGCCTCCAAGCTCAGGGACGTCTACTACACCGACAGGCTCATACCTGTTCGCGACCTCGGAAGGCGTGGCCATATTAAGATTCTCGTGCTTCAAAATCTCCTCAGGAAGATGAGCGAGAAATTCGTGTATCCCTGTTTCAGGCCATTGATGCTCGCCAAAAGTTTCGTAGTCTGGGAATATTGTGATGCACTTACCGGGCGTTGCCGCTAGCCAAGAAGCGTACTTTTCGGCTGTTAGTGGCCATTCATTCCACCATCTCGCTGAGAACCTGAATCCGACGTCGTCGGTGAGTTTGTAGTTTCGTAGCAGAACCTTCAATCTGTGGCAGTCCTTGGCTCCGTACACGTAGTTGGGCGACCTATCTCCTAAAATTCTTTCTGCGCCTTCTGTGTAGATACTGATGTAGCCCAGTTTCTCTGCGATCCTTGCGATAGCGTTGTTGTAGAGCAATTCAGTATTCTCGAAGACTGAAGGTGTAAAGTGCAGAAGATCTTGCATTGCTTGCTTGTGCGCCTTGACTTGTTCGATGAACTCATCTCTAATGGGATACAGACCACTAAGAGAGTGATAATATGTTTGATCTAGGAATTCTACGCAGCCTGTGTCTGCGAGTTCTTTGAAGGACTCTAGAACGTCTTTGTTGAACATCTCGCATTGTTCCAAGAAGACGCCTGACAGACTGAAAGCCACTTTGACTTTCCTGTTTTCCGATTTATGTTTGTCAACCGACTTCAGGATTATCTCATTACTTGGGAGGTAACACTTCCTACATGCGCGTTCGAAGATCTCTCGATTCTTGTCCTTGTCGAAGTAATATTCAAATAGTTCCTTTCTATCCACCCGCTTGAACATCCTACGGTCCCAAAAGAAGCCCTTTCTTATTCTGAAGGGCTGGTGGACCTCAAAGACAAGTACTATATCCGCCATTCTGGTTTCACACTGAGCGAGTAATGAGAACTAAATAGCTGAAATCCCTTAAAAACGGATATATTCTTCAACTACTTAGAAGATCGGCGTCAGGTTGGCCATGAGATATAGTTTGCCCAAGCTGGTATTAGGAAAAGAGAGGTTGAGAAGGCTAGAAGACGCTCTCGCGACTGAGTGGCTGGTCGCAAACAATCTTGGCGGATACGCTTCATCCACTGTTCTAGGCGTTAACTCTCGAAAGTATCACGGCCTACTTGTTGTAGCGCTCAACCCGCCAAGTAATCGGCATGTCCTTCTTAGTAGGCTTGACGAAGAGATTCAAGTAGGAGGGAATACGTATGGAACAAGCTCCGTCGAGTTCAAGAACAATATTAGGACTGAAGGGTACGCTCATTTAACTAAGTTCGTCCTCGACCCTTTTCCAACCTACGCGTATGATATAGAGCGAATTAATCTTCGAAAGACGATTTTCATGCCATTCAAGATGAATGTTACGATTTCGATCTACAGAGTACGCAACGGTTTCGACCGCGAAGCAGCCTTAAGAATAGTTCCCATGGTCAATTTCAGACACTTCCACAGTACCACAGAAAAAACAGGCTTGAACTGGGACTTTGAGCAAACGTCATCAGTCCGGGAAACATTCATCAGACCATCTAACTCCCAGTGGACTTTGAGCATCTCGTCCAGCGAGGGCGAGTACAGGCCCAGCCGCGGAGAATGGGTTGAGAAGATCTACTATAGGACTGAGGATTCAAGAGACGAAAGTTGCCTCGACGACAACTACCTTCCCGGTTTTTTCGAGTTAAGGTTGAGTCCGAAGGAAACAAAGAATTTCATCGTTTTCGGTGTGGCGGGCGAGAATGAGAGAAAGGCGCAGAACCTTCTGGAAACGATTTACCAGAAAAACCTTGAAGTTCTGCTTCATGAGGAATTGGAACGAAGAGATCGTTTGCTGGCAGAGTTCTATGGAATACATGACGGCTTCTCGTTTGACGATTGGCTAAAATGGTGCGTTCTAGCCGCAGACTCGTTCATCGTTGATCGAGAATCAAATGGAACGAAATCCGTGATAGCAGGGTATCACTGGTTTGAGGATTGGGGAAGAGATTGCCTAGTCTCTTTACCCGGTCTGACTCTGATCACTGGAAGGTTTGAGGATGCGAGACAGATTCTGCTGACGTTAAGTAGCTTCTGCGATTTTGGGCTCATTCCAAGTAAAATGCCTGACCGAGCCGGAGAGAAGCCCAGCTATAACAGTGTCGACACAACCCTCTGGTACATCAATGCAACATGGCAGTACCTGAAATACACAGGTGATTTCCCATTTGTGAAGGAAAAGTTATGGGAGACTCTCACGTCGGGGATCGAACATTACATCAAAGGGACCCAGTTTGGTATCCGCTTAGATAGCGACGGGTTGATTCTTCATGGGCCGAAACTGACCTGGATGGATACAGATGCAACCCCAAGAGATGGAAAGGCCGTTGAGATCCAAGCCTTATGGTATAATGCGCTAAAGATCATGCAACTGCTAGCAACAAGATTCGGCTATTGCAAGGAGGCAGGGAGGTACTCAAAGCTTGCTGAGAAAACGATGAGAAGCTTCAGCGAGAAATTCTGGCGTAGCGAAGAGGGATGCCTGTTCGATGTTGTATTCGTGGACAGCCATGGCGACGCGTCTTTTAGACCTAACCAATTGATCGCAATATCCCTTGATTTCGGTATGCTGGACAAAGGTAGAGAGATGATAATGGTCGAAAACGTTATGAAGAGGCTATGGAGCGGCTACGGACTGAGAACTTTGCCTCGAGAAGATCCTCGTTATTACGGAGTCTACTCAGGCGACAGGATGCGAAGAGATCGAGCGTATCACAATGGAACCGTCTGGCCTTGGCTGATAGGTCCCTTTGTAACAGCTTACGTAAAGGCGAATAGCTATTCAACAGAGTCGCGCAACTTTGCTCTCAATAGTATTCTGGTTCCGCTTCTCAAGGAAGAGGTTTACCGTGGAGGGTTGGGGGCGGTGAGTGAGATACTAGATGGCGATAGCCCCCGTCCGAGAGGCTGTATCTCCCAGGCTTGGAGCGTCGCTGAGCCTTTGAGAGCATACGTCGAAGATGTCCTTCTGAAAAGACCGCGTTATGAGAAGAAGATAGCGGGGTCGGTATGACTTTAGGGCAAGCACTTACTTCTTAAGGAGTTCTCCATAGACATCTAGAGTACTCTTCGCCATCGCTTCCAATGAAAAATACTTTAGAACCCTACTTCTAGCGTTCTCACCGAATCTGGCCGCAGCCACCGGGTCGGCTAGCAGACTGATTATTCCCCAAGCTATGTCTGAAGAGTCGTTCGGGTTTACGTGGAGTCCGCATTGCTCAGGTCCGCTTGGAACGACCTGTTCTCGCAATCCACTCGTTCCTCTTGCTCCCACAACGATCGGTTTGCTCATGCTCATGGCTTCGGTGCATACTATTCCGAAAGGTTCATAGAGGCTTGGGAAGACAGCGGCATTGCAAGCTGCGTAGTGCAGTATCCTTTCCTCTTCAGGAACAAATTCAAACCTCAATATGACTGAATTCTGAAGCCCTAGCGAGTTAACAAGGCTCATCAATTGCTGTTCCATGTTCCCCAATCCGAGGATCACCAGCTTGGTGTTCCGAAGCTTTCTCAAGACTTCAGGCATAGCCATCACAAGTCTGTCGACTCCTTTAACCGAGACCAGTCTGCCTACGAAGAGAACCATGTTATCGCTTTCCCGGAGACTATACTTCTTACGAAGCGCCTTTACGTCCTCAGGCTTGACTTTGCTTGGGTCGTACTTGTTTGGATCTACGCCATTATAGCAGACCCTTACCTTTTGTTCCGGAAACCCTAGACCTCTCAGCTCGTCTCGCATGGCGAAAGAGACTGTTACTACCCTGTCTGAGATCTGTCCTCCATAGAATTCAATACTGTTGACGACCTCGGAACCGCCGTCCATTGCTCTGCCTTTCTCTGTGGAGTGAACATGGAATACGAGGGGAACATGGAGCTCCCTCTTCACGGAGGCTCCTGCGATGACTGAGAGCCAATCGTGAGCCGAGACTATATCGAATTTTACCTCCTCTTTCTTCACCAGATCGTTCACAAGCTTTGAAGCAGTAAGTATGTTATAGACGAAGATGTTGGAGAAGAACGCGATACCTCTCCCCCATTTCCTCAGGTCCTCATGGACCAAGGCTGGAAGTATATCAGATATCTCGACGAGCATCGGTCTATGAATCTCAACTCCACGCCAAGTTTCTCTCGTGAGCGAGGTTCCATCATTCATCGTGAAGACGGCTACATCGTGACCCATCCTAATGAATTGTTGAGAGATCTCCGCGGCGTAGGTGCCTAGTCCTCCAACGATCTTCGGAGGAAATTCATACACGAACATCGCGATTCTCATACAATTCTCCAACTTGCATTGAGCTTTGAGGAACGAAAGGATACGCCTAATAGATGCCCAATGTGATCCGTAATAAGATTATCGATTCCTTCTAAACGCGGAGATCTACGACATCTTTATAAAGAACACGGCTGAACAAAAGAGGCTGGAAGGTTTCGGTTATGCCTAAGTCTAGGATTCGCGTGAAGAAAGCCGTAAAGATTTCGAAGGACATGGCGATGAAGGTCTTGAGTCCCATCCTACCGCAGAGCGCTTTCTACTTCTATACAGACGTCGGAGCGCCAACAGGGAAAGCTGCAGCAAGCCTAGAAGAATTCTGCAATCAGTTAAAGACCATAGGCGTGACCTCGATCGAATTCCATATGGGAAGAGGGGACTTCGAGAACTGGGTGAAGAACGTTCTCGGAGACATGGAGTTAGCAGCGAGACTGGAGAGAATTAAAATATTGTCGCTATCCGGCGAAGAGTTGAGAACCAAAGTCTATGATGAAGTCAAAACCAGATATGATGCCTTGAGCGAGATCGTAGCTAAGAAGTAGTCTGACAACAGGATCTGTCAAGTTACCCC
>CAYOZM010000052.1:0-1643 GCA_964408475.1 uncultured Candidatus Bathyarchaeia archaeon
CAGCGAGTTCACATGCAGACGGAATCTGCTTAAACTCCTCTGTCTGGCTTGACGGCGTCGAGATTATGCATGAGGGCAAGTTGATAGACCGCGAGCTAGCAAAGTATGCTCAGAAGCTTGGAAAACAGTAAACTTAAAACACTCTCCCTCTTTTTTCAGAATTCTCTTGCAAAATCTTCCAATATTTGAGTCCATTTTTTGGATTCGTTGATCACGAGAAGCCAAGGTATCGTCTTAGAGTTGAGAGAATGCACATGACTTTCGCTTTAGTCTCTTTGAAGAAACCTTTTTGAAAGCGTTTCGTCAAGTGTTAGCTGGACAAGTATGCCGGGATAGCCAAGCCAGGTATGGCGTCGGCTTGCTATCGATTGAACGCAGAGAGCCGATGACCCTTCTGGGTCTCGTGGGTTCAAATCCCACTCCCGGCGCCAGCTGAAATGTCTAGTTCGGGTGGCTCATTATCGAGTGTTGAGCGGGAAAAGTGTGTTCTAGGATCGGTTTATATTATCTATTCTGTATTATATAATTGTCCGGAGTGGCGGCATTTGACGAAGACAATAGCAGTGGACGAATCTACTTGGCAGAAGCTAAGAAGATTGATGAAAGATGAAGGCGCTGAAGACTTCGATCACCTGATAACAATACTCATTGAGAGATCGAAGAGGATTCCGAAATCCATGTTCGGTGTGGATGCCAAACTTATGATGAAGTTCACACAAGAAGAACATGAGAAGATGGTTGAGGACACGCATAGCTAGTGAGTCAAAATGGTGGACCGAGATCGATTTGTCATCGACTCGTTCGCATGGTTCGAATACTTCTCAGGAAGCGAAGCAGGGAAAAGAGCTGCCGATCATATTGAGGAACGAAGGACTTTAACGCCTACGATTGTTGTTGCTGAGCTTTCGGAGAAGTATATGAGGGCTGGGGCGGACTTTAAGGAAAAACTGAAGTTCATAAGTTTCCGGTCTACTCTGATCCCTCTCGACGAACGGATTGCAGAATACGCTGGGCGACTCAGCGTGGAGAGGAAAAGGAAAATAGAACGATGGGGAATTGTTGACTCGATCATTCTAGCCACTGCCAGACTGAATGAATGTAGAATAATCACTGGCGATGAGCATTTTAGAGATCTAAGAACCGAGGTTTTGATGATCAAATAGAAGATTTGTATCAGGACTTTTTTACCTAGTGCATATGTCGCATTTTCTACTGTCAATCCTAGGCAATGAGTTCTGACACAGTTCGCAAATTAGTCGTTCACTCCTAACGCAGTTGCATGCCTCGCACAGCTTGCGCAGCACCATCACCATGTCTGTCTCTTCTCTCGAAAGTTCATAAGCGAGCTCCAGCAGAACCTTTCTAGCTCTCGTCGATTTATTGACCATACTGACAGAATCGCCTCCCCTAACTCCTTTAAGGTACTGGGTCACGGCGGCAGGGGTGACGCCCATCTTGGCCGCTACCTCGCCCGGCCCCAGCCCACCCTTCTCGACCATCTCTCTCGATATGATAGCACGCATAGCTGGTAGGATTTGAGAAACAACGATCAGACAAGGTGGCTTCAAGGCACTCACAACTATTTAACGCTGTTAAACTAGACCAGCAAAAGGGAATACTATATAAGAATTCGCATCAGAGGC
>CAYOZM010000052.1:1743-6348 GCA_964408475.1 uncultured Candidatus Bathyarchaeia archaeon
CATCAGAGGCCAGTGATGGCGCCTGAAGTAAATTTCACTTGATGCCTAAGAGCCTATCGTTGGCTTATGTTTGAAGGTTTCCAAATTAACGGCGTTAAGTTAATTAACGTGGCGCATCCATATTAACGGCGTTAATAGCCTTCCAGACCACTCCCAAGAGAGAATACAGCCAAAGAAAGTGAGACCATGGCTGAGTCAGAAATGGAAGAGATCGAGGAATACGAGGATCTCGCCAAGCCTGAAAAGAGGATAAGCCGGGTTCATGTCGATCATGATTTGCACGGACTCCGCTCAAGATTCGATGAGTCTATGCCGCTCACTTCACCTGAGGTTGAAAGCTTTCTCAAGAAAGAGCCTATCAGAGAGAAAGCCAAGGCCGACATGAAAAAAGGGAGTGCACAAAACGAGAAGCTAGTACGTCTGCTCAACGCGATTAAAAATAGAAGAAGACTTAAAATTCTCCAAATTCTCTCAAAATGTCCACGCGACCTCGGAGAGCTACGAGTTGAGTTGAAAGATGAAGGATGTTACCACAGCCTAAACACTGTCGAAAAGTACATTGAACCACTGATCGAGACACAACTCGTCAGAACCGCGAATCGCAGATACACATTAACGTCGCTTGGTAAAGAGATTCAAGACATCTTAAGCAGAAATGAACTCGAACCATTCTCACCCCACTCGAATTGCTATGAGGAACTATGTATACAGGCTTTGAGATCGGGAAGAAGGACCTATCAAGAGCTTACTAGCATTCTCGAGCCGTCTACTCTCCAGAGAGTTCTGAAAAGGCTAGAGAAAGCCGAGTTGATCGTAAGAAACCACTCGTCTGACCATGTCTTCTTCTCCACGATAAATGGGAAGCTGGATGGTAAACTATCTCCCACTGAGAGAAGAATCCTCAACGCCGTTAAGAGGAACCGCGGCCCAGGAGTTTCTGCCCGAGAGCTTTCTAAGCTTGTTGGAATAAACCTCAGAAGAACCTACAAGTATCTCAGTAGACTCAAACAGAAGAAGAGAATCGCGCAATGGCGAAGACCCGTAAGCTATGAGCTCACGAAGAAGGGTGAGAGCGTGGCCAAATGCCTAGAGGAGATCGCGAACTCTAGACCTGAGTTAATGCAGGGGTCGTCGATCGAATCTGGATTTGACGCCCATGGCGCGACTGCGAACGATGCGTTTATGGCGATTAGATTAAGCGGAGAGAAGGGGGTTCTCCAGTCGGACCTATGGAAGAAACTTGGCTGGGACGGTAGGGAGGGATCTAGACAGATGCGAAGACTGGAGAAGAAAGGTTTCATAAAGAGGAGGAAGGAACTTCGCGCCGGCAAATGGACCTATAGAATATATCCTGTCCACAAGTTCTCGAGCGTCGACTCAATCATCAAGATCCCTTGCTCAGGCTGCGGCGAAGATCTTTCAGGGAAATGTCCGAATACCACGCTGACCCCGGACAATTGTCAAAAACTCACAATATGGTTAATGAACCCTAGCAGTAGCGATCTCGACTAGTCCACCACTTCTCCAAACGTTTTCCTCAAATTCTCAGCAACTACGATGGAAGCCAAGGTAATGCACCGACAATCTTTCCATGAACTGTCTCTGACAGCATTCCCAGAAATAAAGGCAAAAATTACTGATAGGGAATTTGATTGAGCGCTATTATCGATTATCTTTGCTAAGAACTAGTCGCTAGCCAGACTTGCGTCTTTCTTCTTGAAGTGCAGTCCTTCAATTCTCTTCAACGCCTTCGCGATATTGACGTATGAATTCGCATAGGATACTCTCAAGTACCCTTCCCCGAGCTCACCGAAGAATGAGCCGGGCATGGTGACGACCCTCGCTTTCTTAGCCAATAACCCAAATGCTTCTTGAGAACTCATTCCAAGAGCCGTGATGTTCGGGAATACGTAGAATGCTCCTTTAGGCGTTCCACATGAAAACCCTTCGATCTCGTTAAGTCTATTGACGATAAGGTCTCTTCTTCTACGGTATTCCCTCAACATTGATTCAATGCACTTTTGAGGTCCCGCAAGTGCGGCTAGAGCAGCGATCTGCGAGGCGGCTGAAGCACATACGCAAGTATTGGATTGAATCTTCGACATAGCATCGACAACCTCTTTCTTCGCTACAGCGTAGCCAACCCTCCAACCGGTCATAGCATAAGCCTTCGAGAAACCATTGATCGTTATGGTTCTATCCGCCATTCCAGGAAAGGAGGCGATACTGTAGTGTCGCTCCCCGTCGTAAATCAACTTCTCATAGATTTCATCGGAAAGCACTATGAGATCGTGGTCTGCCGCTATTTCAGCGATTCCTCTAAGAGTCTTTCTATCCAGAACGGCGCCGGTTGGATTCGAAGGTGAGTTCAAGATCACCATTCTCGTTTTCGAGGTTACTCTATCTTCTATTTCATCTGGTCTAGGCTTGAAGTCGTTATCTTCCAGAACTGGATAGCTCGCCACTTTAACGCCTATGAACCTCAAGCAGTAATGATAAGCGAAGTATCCCGGATTAGGTGTCAAGACCTCATCCCCGGAATTCAAAGTGGATCTCAAGGCAAGATCAACAGCTTGACCGGAGCCGCAGGTTACGAGAATCTCAAAGCGGGGATCGGCTTCCACGCCGTTCTCTCGCTTCAATTTTCGACTTATAGCTTCTCTCAAATGAATATACCCTTTCTCTGCCGTGTAATGGGTAAATCCTCTCTTCAAAGCCTCAATCGCAGCCTTGATTATGTGGTCGGGTGTCGCCTGATCAGGCTCACCGAAGGCCAAGCTGATAGCGTTGGGTAACTTGATTGCTCGGATGATCTCGTCCAACTTGAAAGGAGGCGCCTCAGATATATTTCTTGCAATGCAAGATTTCGTCAACTACTATTCCTCGAGCATACCAAGAACTCATTGTAGAAAAGTGCATCTTATAGTTTGTCAGACTGGTTAGGATAGGTTCATCTGTCACTGATATCAAACTCTAAGTGTGTGAGTTGAACTTGAAGTTGGGTGTTCATGTCTCGATCTCCGGTTCAATAGAAATGGCCGTTGATCGGGCTGTTGAGAGAAATTGTACAACATTTCAGATCTTCACTCGTAATCCGAGAGGCTGGAAATTCAAGCAGTTAACGAGTGACGAAGCAAGGAATTTTATCGATAAGCTAGCGGCATCAGGTATAGATCCAGCGGTAGCTCATATGCCTTATCTCCCCAATCTCGCTTCACCTAAGAAGGGTATCTACGCTATGTCCTTGAAGACTTTGATTGCAGAGTTGGATAGATGTGGAAGACTTAAAATCCCTTATCTTGTGACTCATCTAGGAAGCCACCTTGGAAGAGGTATGGAGGTAGGCTTCGAGAGGATAATTGAAGCTTGTAATCTGGCACTCTCTAAAGTCAAGAATAATGTGATGCTCCTCTTGGAGAATACTGCTGGAACAAAGAATAGCATGGGTTCATCATTCGAAGACATTCGATATATAATGGACCGCATTTCAGCGCGAGAACGTGTAGGCGTATGCTTCGACACTTGCCACGGATTCGCCGCTGGCTATGATTTCCGAAATGCCGGAGCCGTTGAGAAGACTCTAGAAGCCTTCGACAAAACTCTTGGCCTTCAACTTTTGAAAGTTATTCACATAAACGACTCGAAAGGAAAACTAGGCTCCCGTATAGACAGGCATGAGCATATCGGCATGGGCTTCATTGGAGATGAAGGCTTCAGAGCTATTCTACACAATCAATCACTCAAAGATATGCCTTTCATACTTGAAACACCTATTGACAATCGCCGCGACGACTATGGGAATCTCAGAAAACTTAGAGAACTGGCTTAAGACAAGGTTAAGCCACCTCACTGTCGTGATAGCTTCGTGAATAGAGTTTCAATCCTCGCCGTCCCGAGGCTGAGAAGGTCATTTGTGAGAGCAGCAGGTTGCATCCAGCAAACAAGGTCTAACGCTATTCTAGTTCCAATTCCTACAGCGCTTCAAAGATTCCTTGAGGAGTATGTTTCCGGGCTGCCGTATGAATCGTTTGTTGAGCAACTCAAACGCTCAAAATTGATAGCGGAACCGCTGCAGCCTTGGACGCACACATTTGAGCCTCTCTTGCGAGCATTGAGGGAAATGAAGCATAAGCACCAGCTGTTAGACATCTTCTGCTATGGGGATCAAGTTTACGAAGAGAAGAGCGCTGAGACAGCTGTTAAGATATCTATGCTCACTTTCAATTCTGCTTCTACAGGGAAGATCGATCTGGACGCTTGGAGGAAACTGCTTGAATCTGAATTGCTAATGGAAGCCGAGGCTTTCGAGAGGGAGACGAGTTTTGCTGCTGATGTGATTGAGGACTATGAAGACACTGTCTACGTCTCAGGAGTTAAAGGAGGATCTATCTTCAAGCGGCTTCGAAGCTCAGGTCAAGATGCTCAACTAGAGTACATTGATCTTCCATACTATTTCACTCCTCTGCAGATTCTCAGAAACGAGATTGGATTAGAAAGTAAAAGAAAAGTCTTGACTGAGGATCGAATGGAGGAACTGATCCGTGAACACGTCGGCTACGTGAGAGAATACATCTTGAAAAGCAGCGACCTAGATGAAGCTTATCT
>CAYOZM010000053.1:0-6265 GCA_964408475.1 uncultured Candidatus Bathyarchaeia archaeon
GCCGTATCTTATTCTACAACTCATGTATCGCTAGGTCAAATCCTTTTATTTAGAGCAGTATGTATGTATAGTAATTACTGTACGTTGAGCGTGCTTAGAATGGAAGGACGTAAGATTCAACGTGTAGGCAGAGCTACGCTGGCCGTCTCCCTTCCTAGAGCTTGGGTGAAGGAGACTGGGATCAAGCAAGGCGATCTAGTGTTCTGTGCTCCACAGAAGGATGGGTCTCTGAATATAATGTTGAGCACCCTTGCAGAGCGTAAAGCCGAGGCTAAAGAGTACGTTGTGAATTCAGATCTGTGTGGTGTAACTGGAATCCTTGAGAGAATCGTTGTTGGGAACTATGTGTTGGGACGCGATACTGTTAGAGTGGTCTCTGCCAAACGTATAAAGCCAGCTCACGTAGCGGAGGTTCAAAAGATTGTTCGAAAGCTTATGGGTATGGGAATAATCGAAGAGACGCCGACTCAAATCATTCTTCAATGCTCAATAGACGCAGCAAAGTTTCCGATACCTCTGGTCATGAGAAGGCTCTACATAATAGCCTCAACGATGCATAAAGAAGCTATACAGGCTCTAGTGGATTCTGATCGGGAGTTGGCGGAAGGAGCAGCCCGCCGTGAGGACGATGCTGACATGATCTACTGGTTGATAGTTAGGCTTCTCTTCATGGCGCAACGTGAAAGAGCGATAGCTGACCAAATGGGTATGGAAGACCCTTCCGAGGTAGCGGCAAGCCGAGTGCTTGCAGGAATGTTGGAGAGAATGGCTGATTGGGGAGAAAGCATTGCGAGAAATGTTATTATCCTTGAGGATCGCGGGCTTGAGCTCGGAAAACAAACGGTCAACCGGCTATCACAAATCAGCGAGACGGCTTACAATGTATGTTATAGCGCGATGGAATGTGTTTATACTGGGAATGTCGAGCTCGCAAACGGTGCTATAGAGACCTTCAAGAAGACAATCGAGGCTGAGGAGGATGAGTTGATGAAACGGCTACCTGTTGAGGTACCGAATTCGCATGCAGTGGCTTGTTTGACGAGGATTGCTTGGGGGATTAGAAGGATAGCTGAGTTGGGAGCCGAGATAGCTGAGCTCGCGATTAACCGTAGTCTGATTAGGTCAAGTCAACTCTGCGAAGAAGCCTAAGACCGCGTGTAAATACAATATATGCGAGCCCATGCCCGTACGCGGTTAAGGCGTGTAAGTACAGAGCTTAAAATACATACACCAAATATTTATCGAAGGTTCCTTTACTTACACCCGGTAGTCGAATATGGAACGATTGAGATTGATTAGGAACCTTGCAGTATTGACGCTAGGATTTATTGTCGCTGAGATAAGCCCAGTCTACGCCGCTAGTCCAGAAGACTTCTCCATCGGATACGGTCTCGCCGTCCTCGGAGCTGGCGTGGTTCTCGGCCTCGCTGGATTAGGAGTTGGCATCGGATTGGGAACTTTGGGCGCTGCAGGCGCAGGTGCTGTCGCTGAGAAACCAGAAGTCTTCACTAAGGTTATATTGTTCATAGTCTTCGTAGAGGCTATCGCTATCTATGCGTTGACGCTCGCCTTCATGATACTGATGAGCTTATAGGAAGGGGGAGTTGGATGGACGATTTCAAGAAGTCCGTCTGGATAGTGGGTCAAAGCTTCGATATCCCGATCATGGCGTTCCTCGGATACTTCTTATTCAATTCGACAGGGCAGCAACCCGCTATTGGAGCTCTAGTCGGCACCCTGTTCGGAACACTTCTCTTATGGGTCTCAATATTGGCGACAGAAGGCGTCTTCAAGAAATCCAAAAGTTAACGTCAAAACTGCCAAATCAAAGAACTGTAAAATGGGCTTTCCGATCAGAGCGCCAGTCGATTGAGGAATGGGAAGGTAAATGGGTGGAAGAGCGGAACTAGTTGTTGCTGAACCGGTCAAAGGAGATTTCGGAGTTGTTAGAGTAGATAAGGCTACAATGAGGTATCTTGATGTGAAGCCAGGCGACGAGGTTGATGTCCATGGTATCATACTTAACTCGGCTCAGGTCAGGGCCAAGGTTGAGAAAGCTTTAGCAAAGGACGAAGGGGTCGGCATCATAAGAATAGCCGCCGACAAGATGAGAGAAGGTGGCTTCAGACTCGGAATGATTGTGGCGGTCGAAAGATTCTGGTTGAAAACTTTGAAAGTTGCTCTGTCTGAGAAAGCGACGAGCTAATCTTCTAGTCCTTTTCGAACCAGCGTATCTCACTTTTGACCTACAACAAAGTCAGCTATGCTTCTTGATCTGGGCATTAGTGAGGAGGACGCGTATAAGGCCTCACTTTTCTATGGCTTTGGTCGTCACTGCGTTCATGCTTGTGGTTCTCCTCGGGTTAATGCTGCTTCTGGAGACCGAAAACAAGTGCTAGAGACAAGTGCGAAAGGCGCTTACGAAAATCAAAGGACTTGTCTCTGGAATCTAATCATAATCATGAACGCTATGACAAGACCATAGATCGCTATCGCTTCTGTCAAGACGATATAGATCAGAGTCTTGCTGAAAACTTCTCCTCCGCTTGCGCATAAGCCGAAACCACGCAAAACTCAGAACTACAGTTAAGAAAGTGGAGTACACTAGAGCAATCCGATTTTTTCTTCATCTCGATTAGCCATCTGTACGATTTGATAGCACTCGAGTAGCGAACATGCAATGTTGCTTGAGATAAAACCATATAATGTACCTTACTGCTGGCAGGGAACGGAAGACCGGAACTCGAAAGAGGAAAGGCCATGCGGAAGAGAGATCTGAAGTTTGAGCCTCGTAACGATGAGTGCCGCGAGCGGACTTAGCTTTAAATACGGTCTCCCGTTAATTGTGTTTCGAAATGGTTCCGCCAATGGGGAAAGGCAGCTGAATGCTTCTCGCTGAGCGCATGGCTAGGTTAAGGCTCTATATTCACGACGACTATATAGATGAAGTTCTGTTCAGAATAGGCCAAGCTGGACTTTTGCATCAAACAGATATTAGGCAAAGCCTCAGGGATTTCGAGGGGCATGTCCATCCAGTAGAGCCTTCGGAGACGCTCTTTAGGCTATCTTCAGTGCTATCTCGCATTCAAATGCTCATCTCGACACTTAAGATCGAAGAGGGAGAGGCGGTAGAGAAGATTAAGTTCCAGCACATCCTCACGAATGAAGATATCGATAGAGTTGAAGGAAATCTTGGCCGAATTGAGGAAGAGTATGCGGAGACTTCTACGCGGATCGCTGAACTGGAGAAGAAAGAAAAGTCCTCAGAGTTGAAGGAGATCGAGGAGCAGAAGAAGAAGCTTAGCAAACTTGCGGATGAGGTTGGCATAAAGCTACTGGTCGATAGGGAAAGGGTTGAGATTACAAGAGTTATAGAGGAAGCGAAGACTAAGACTGGGAAGACCAAAAGAACGTACGTATTGGAGGGATGGGTTCCACGGGATGAGACGGAGAGCTTGGTGAAGATTTTTGAGGAGGCCTCTTCCGGATACTTTTCATTCATAACACTGGAGGAAGATGTCCGAGGCGAACATGAAGTCGAAGGTAAAGCTTCACCGCCGACCCTGTTGAAGAATCCTAGAATAGCATACGTATACGAGAAGATCGCAACTGCGTTTGGAATTCCAAATTACCAAGAAGTCGACCCATCTATATTCATGTTGTTTTCATTTCCAGCAATATTCGGACTCATGTTCGGGGATGTGGGACACGGCTTGATCTTGCTGGCATTCTCTTTGATGCTGTATGTAGCAAAGACAAAGAAGTTTAAGACAAATGAACTGTTCAATTACCTGATTCAAGGATCACCTCTTCTAATAATGTGCTCAATCGCCTCTATCATCGTAGGCTTCCTCTACGGTGAGGTCTTGGGATCACATCACTATTACGAGATAGTGGAAGAAGCGATATACGGCGTTAGTGGCATTAAGATTCATGAGGTTGTGAGGGGGGCTTCTCTTTCCCTTGAAGGATTCCTATCCACCATAGCAGGATTCAGAATTAGGATTCCTTTTCCATTCAGTCCGTTTGAAGATACTAGGTCTATGCTCCTCGTCTCGATATACGTTGCGATTATTCAAATATCGTTTGGGCTAGTGCTCGGATTGATCAACGAAGTTAGAGGCAGACGATATAGAGAGGCTGTTTTAGGGCCGGGACTCTGGATCTGGTTCTACTTTAGCTTTGCCTATCTGTTTCTAAGGTATAAGTCACAAGTACTTGCTGTTATTTTCCAGCGGTCAGACATTCTAGGCTTGTATATAATACTCCCAGCCACAGTGATAATTATTGCCAGAAGCGCCTTCCATGGTATGGATGGCTTTGGCCATGCATTAGAGTCGCTCATAGCCTCTCTAAGCAATACTATATCTTACGGCCGAATTCTCGCGCTAGCATTGGCTCACTCAGCTTTCAGCAGCCTTCTATTAAGCTTCACCGAGTTAGATGGGACCATAATGCTAGCGATAGGATGGACTATGTGGGCCGCTTTCACGTTTCTGCTGATTCTATGCTTTGAATCCTTACTATCCTTCATTCATACACTTAGGCTTCATTGGGTAGAATGGTTCCTGAAGTTTTATTCTGGAACTGGAATCGAGTATAAACCGTTCACTATCCCTCGAAGATTCACCGCTGTCTGACCGATTCTTCGTTCCATGTTCAAACACTCCCCTGAAAAGTGCTATCCTAATAAAGGGCAGGGGCAAGAGCAAGAAGCGAATACCAGCCTCTCGCCTCAAAATCAAGAAGTCGAAAACCGAAAATTTCTAAATCTTCAAAATGCGGGTTTTCCAACATGGCTGGCAGGGACAGTTAAGCTCCCATCAAGATCATGAAGGCGATGACCAGTCCATAGATAGCTATAGCCTCTATGAAGACGATGAATATCAAAGTCTTGGTGAAAACTTCAGGCTTCTCAGCGATCGCACCTATAGCCGCGGCGCTGGCTGTGCCCATACCTATACCAGCCCCTAGCCCGGCCAATCCTATCGCTAAACCAGCTCCAATCATAGGATCGCCAGCCCGGGCTCCTTCTTGTCCAGCTTGAGCTAGAACCTTTTGAATAAGACTCATGAGAAGCCCTAATACGGACATAGAGAATGCAAGGGTCAGGATCTTCCTCATCTGTTCATCCCCGGCATTAGCCTAGAGAAACGTTAACGTAGGCTTAAAATGATTTTGGTCTCCCTTTTATAGTAAATGTATAAATATAGAGTAACTACATAGACGACCTCGGGACCGATTATGGCTCTACAATGTGTTAAATGTGGAGTTAAGATGGTTCTCGAACGTGACAAGATGGATAGGCCGATCGCTTGGAACTGTCCTACCTGTGGAAGTGTCCGAGAGTACTGGAAGATAGATAGCATCGTATGGAAACTACTGGGTGGGATTACAGTTTTCCCATTTCTACTGCTCGCGCTCTATTTCATCATGCGTTAGCCGGTTATCTGCTGCAGAAGAATAGTCATGCGCCATGCGGTGAGTTCATCAAGAGATCTAGCTAGAACATTTCTTCACCAATCTTAGAAGGATTTATAACGAACTCTCTAAGCTTCTTCGAGAAACTGTGGATGTCCAGGCTGTACCCCCGAGCTTTCAGTGTGGGAGCAACTTTAGAGAGGGATTCCCAAACTTCTCTTCTACTGATCCAGCAAACCCTCTCATCCTGCAGAAACCAGACCTCATCGTCTATAGCCCTTATCTCGACATCGTCGATCTTCGCTCTATAGTTCATTCTCGACGACCATCCTTCTGTAGCCGGAGATCCCCCTCTGGCTAATAATTTAGAGTTGAGTGTTGAAGATAATATCTTTTATTGATTCTGTATTTGCGGCCTGACGACTGCTTGCAGACGCCGGAAGGGGATATAGACCTCCGGATGAGCAAGGTACGTCATAAATTTGACGAGGCAGTTGCTAAAACTTCATAGACAGATAAACGAGGAATACTTCCTAAAGTTTTGATAGCATAAGGAAACTATCAGCGAGTGCTGCGGTTAGTTCACGGAATGAGGGCGCACTAGAAGTGAAGGCCGTCTCCATGCTTGTTAAAGCTGAAATCGATCTCTCTTGCGATCAATTCCTAGAGCTACGGATATCTGATTACACGATCTTTATTGGTAGAGAAGAAAGATCTTGCGATATGTGAAGTTGTGCAACCTAGAAATTGTACAATAGCCTCGGTTGCGTCGGAATCTTTGTTTCCTTCAGCTCAAGCACTGGAGCATACAATCGTAGTCCATTTGAGAGCATATTCATAGTCT
>CAYOZM010000054.1:0-4691 GCA_964408475.1 uncultured Candidatus Bathyarchaeia archaeon
GATAAAGAGACCATTAGTGTGCGATGATACCGAGGCAACGGTAAACGCTGTTCGAGCGTACGGGGCGAAGGTCGAAGAGGAAGAGGCTGAATGGATTGTGAGCGGTACCTCAAGTCTTGAGATGACAAAGGACCTGATAGATTGCGGCGAATCGGCTGCGACTATGCGTTTCGTCACGCCTATTACCGCAAATCGGTCAGGGGTCACTAAGCTTACCGGTGGAGAATCGCTTAGAAAGCGACCTATGGAACCCTTACTCGTAGCTTTGAGGCAGTTGGGAGTCGTCTGCTATTCCTTGGATGGAAGCGGACGACCGCCATTGGTCGTTCATGGAGGGGGCATCAGAGGCGGGGTTGCTTCCATTCCCGGCGACATCAGCTCTCAATTTATCTCAGGCCTACTCTTCGCCTCTCCTTTGGCTAAGGCGGACGTTGAGATTCGACTCTCATCCACGCTTGAGTCCCGTTCATATGTGGAGATGACTCTGGAGGTCCTAAGAGACCACCGGGTAACTGTCAGATGGTCACCGGACGCGGGGAAGTTCCTTATTCCCAACAACCAGTGCTTAGCGCCTTATAGTAGGACTATTCCAGGGGACTACTCATCCGCGGCTTTCCTACTAGCAGCAGCTGCAGTGACCTCCTCTAAGATAACAGTGGCGAATCTGGAAAAACGTACAATTCAAGGAGACAGTGCCATCGTAGAGATATTGAAGGAGATGGGCGCCGATCTCAAAGTTCGCGATGAATGCGTCGAGGTTGAGGGTGCGCGACCACTGGAGGCTGTTCAGATAGATGCAAGGGATATTCCCGATCTAGCTCCCGTCTGCGCTGTGCTCGCTTGTTACGCTAGGGGCAGAACTGTGATACGAAATGCTAAGCGTTTGAGGATAAAGGAGTCTGATCGGATAGAATCCTTGGTAACTGAGTTGAATAGAATGGCAGCCAAGATTACCACTGTCGGAGATGACATTGTCGTGGATGGTCCATGTAAACTACGCGGGGCTACGGTTGACCCGCACGGTGATCATCGGATAGCTATGGCTTGCTCGGTGGCTGCGTTGGGTGCTGATGGAGAGACTGAGATTTACAATGCTAGTTGTGTGAGTAAGTCGTACCCGAGGTTCTTTGAGGACTTAAGATCATTGGGAGGGGACGTCATTGGCAGGTAACACCTTTGGAAAAGAATTCGCCGTGACATGTTTCGGCGAAAGTCACGGAAAATGCGTCGGGGTTGTAGTCGACGGCTGTCCAGCCGGGCTTGAGCTTTCCGAGAGCGACATCGACGGTGAGTTGGCAAAGCGGATCCCAGAGGAAACCAAAATCGTCTCATCTCGCAGAGAGAAAGACAAGTCTCTGATTCTATCCGGCGTCTTCAACGGTTTCACAACTGGTGCGCCGATATGTGTCATCACTATGAATAAAAGGGCTAGGCCTGGAGAGTACGAGTTGATCAAGGATACTCCTAGACCGGGACACGCAGACTATCCTGCTAGAATGAAGTATGGGGGGTATAACGATTACCGCGGTGGAGGCAGGTTCTCCGGTAGGATCACCGTTGCATTCGTAATGGCGGGCGCAATAGCCAAGAAGCTTCTGGACCTGATCGGCATAAAGGTTCTTGCGTTTACCCTTAAGATAGGATCTCTAAGAGTAGATACGCTCCCCACGGTCGAGCAGATCCAGGCTTACACCTACAAGAGTTCTGTTAGATGTCCCGACCTCAATTGTACTAAGAGCATGGAAGAAGCGATTAAAAAAGCTAGAAAACTAGGTGAGAGCTTAGGCGGGCTGGTAGAATGTCATGCCTTGAATGTTCCAGTCGGTGTCGGTGAACCGTTGTTTGACTCGCTGGACGCTGATATCGCCAAGCTCCTCTTTGATATACCCGCAGTTAAGGGCGTTGAATTTGGAGTGGGATTCAAAGCTTCCGAGTTGACCGGTTCACAGAATAATGATGCATACGCTATCAAAAGCGGAAAGATTGTGACCTTGACCAATAATGCGGGTGGGATTCTAGGCGGACTATCTACAGGGATGCCTATAGTAGTCAGGGTCGCTTTCAAACCAACATCGTCGATCCCCCGAGAACAGAAGACAGTCAATCTGGAGAAGATGCGGGAAGAAGCGATTCAAGTCAAGGGAAGGCATGATCCTTGCGTAGTTCCTAAAGCTGTTCCAGTCGTTGAATCTGGAGTTGCAATCGTGTTAGCAGACCATATGCTTCGAGGAGGCTACATCCCGAGGGTCCTGTTGAGGAGATAAACTGTGAGAGAGCTTTCTTCGCTCAGAAGCAGAATAGATAAGATCGACCGAGAAATTCTTAACCTCTTAGAGAAGAGAGTCAAACTGGCTCGAAAGATTGGAGTTCTGAAAAAGAAAAAAAGACTGCCCATCATAGACGAAGGAAGAGAGGAGGATGTCTACGCAAGACTCTCTGAGAAAGCGAAAGCGCTAGGATTAGCTGTCTCAGACATAAGATCGATCTATAGAGAAATCATGAGGATGTGCACAAGGGTTCAGAGCCTCCAGAGCACAGAAGAAAAGATCACTATGCACCCAAGAGCGCGCAGCTCCGACAAAACTCCCAACGTGGCCTTTCAAGGCGAGGTAGGCGCCTATAGCGAGCAAGCAGTTTTTCTGTTTTTCGGGCCAACTGCGTCAGTTAGGCCCTGTAAGAGCTTGCGCACAGTCTTTGAAACGATCGATAAGGGGGAGAGTGACTTCGGAGTCGTTCCAATAGAGAATTCATTGGAGGGTAGCGTCAACGAGACCTACGATCTGCTCCTAGATTCCAGCCTTCAAGTGAGTGGTGAGATAAATCTGAGAGTTGTCCACTGTTTGATAGCCAACCCAGAGACGCAATTAAGCGATATTAAAGTAGTGTACTCTCACCCTCAAGCTTTAGCTCAATGTAGACGTTTCTTAGAGACCTTGAATTGCGAAGTGGTCTCAACATACGATACAGCAGGCAGTGTGAAGATGATAAGAGACAAGAGGCTGGTAGATTCAGCTGCAATAGCGAGCGAAAAGGCAGCTGAGGTCTACGGCATGAGGATCATTAGAAAAGCTATAGAGGATAGTCCGAACAACTATACACGGTTCTTCGTTCTGTCGAAGGATGACGCTCCACCTTCGGGACGAGACAAGACATCTATAATCTTCTCCGTTAAGCATTTGCCCGGCACGCTGTACGATGCGCTTCAGGAGTTCGCGGTTAGAAGTATCAACCTGACGAAAATTGAGTCTAGGCCAACCAAGCAGAACCCTTGGGAGTACAACTTCTACCTGGATTTTGAGGGGCATAGAAAGGACGCGATTTGTAAAGAGGCTTTGGAAGGCCTCAGGAAGAAGTCGACTTTCGTAAAGATCTTGGGCTCCTACCCAAGGGCGAGCTGAAGAGAAATGCTGTACGAGATGAACGAGAAGGTCATAAAGCTCGAGAGAGAAGGGAGGAAGATAGTCAAGCTCAACATAGGCGATCCAGATCAGGAGACTCCGCGAGAGATAGTTGAGGCTGCATATGAGGCAATTCGAAAAGGAAAAACGAAGTACGGCTCCGGCGCTGGTGAGATGAAGCTTAGAGAAGTGCTCGCGAGCATTCATAATGTTTCTCCTGACCAAGTAGTGATCATGCCCGGTTCAAAGTGGGCTGTTTTCGCAATAATGTACCTACTGCTCAAGAATGGCGGAAACGTCATCATCCCTACTCCCCACTGGACAGCATATGAGTTGATCGCGAAAAACCTCGGAGTGGAAGTGAGATTTCTTAGAACTGAACTGGACTCTGGCTGGCAGATTAATATCGAGGAGTTAGGCAAGCTCATAGATGGACGGACGAAGTTGTTAATTCTATGTAATCCCAGTAATCCAACGAGCGTAGCCTTGAACGAAAGGAATCTCGAAGAGGTCATCTCTACGGTTGACGAGAGGTTCACGATCTTGTCAGACGAAGTGTATTCTGATATTAGCTTCGTGAAAACGAAGAGTATTCTGGACTTTAATGGCAATAATGCACTTGTGAAGAGTTTCTCCAAGACGTTCGCGATGACTGGATGGCGGATCGGCTACTCGGTCACGTCTGAGGAACTTGCCGAGAAAATAGTGAAGCTCAATTTTATGTCGGTGACAAACGTTCCAGTCTTCATTCAGGAGGCGGCTCTCAAGGCTCTGGAGCTGAGGGTACAGATTGCAGAGAAGATAAGGGAAGAGTATAGGCGTCGTGCTGATGTAGCATGTAGAGTTCTGTCAAAGACTAGGCTTCGGTTCATTAGACCCGACGCGCCGTTCTACATTTTTCCGAAGTATGAAAACCTCGATTCCGAGAGATTCGCCCTCAATCTCCTTGATCAGGGAGTAGCTGTGACCCCTGGAACCGCTTTCGGCGACTATCGCGACCACTTCAGAATTGCGTTGACCGTACCGGAGCAAGAGATCTCGCGAGGTTTAGAAAGGATATGCCGTGGCATCGAGGAATCGCTATAATCGGCGCAGGTAGAATGGGCCGGTGGTTTGCAAGATTCTTTTCAAACGAGGGCATCCCGGTAACTGTTTCAGACGTCAGTGAAGAAGCGCTGAGAAAGGTGAGCAGGGAAGTTGACGTCTCTGTTATGGACAAGGCTTCTGCAGTCAGTCAAGCGAGTTCCGTACTGCTCGCCGTTCCGATAGACAGCTTCAAGAATGTAGTTCGGG
>CAYOZM010000054.1:4791-6230 GCA_964408475.1 uncultured Candidatus Bathyarchaeia archaeon
CCTAAGCTTCCTCTCGATCTGGATTAGATTTATCTTCATACTTCTCATACAGTTTAGCGAAACATTTGCTTTCCACGTATACGATGAAGGTCTCTAAAGGATCGTTTGGTTATGGTCTCGGCGAATATCCTCAAGGTTGTTGGCTACGTTGCTTGCGTAGTTATCGTAGCACTTCTCTCCATCTATTTCAAGCTGAATTTTCAGCAGGCAATCTCTATGACAATTTTTCTAGCCATAATCCTAGGCGCGATAACGTATTGGAGGCTTAGGCTTGCCTTCGCTACAGCTGGAGTTGCGATAATGTTCTTTATGGGAGTCCTAGACATTCCCCACCTTTTGAATTACGCCCACTTCGACGTAATCGTCTTCCTCATGGGGATGATGACCGTTGTAGGCTTCCTCGATGATAGAGGCTTCTTCGAGTACCTCCTAGAGAAGATTATGAAGGTCTTCAGCCGAAGCGGTACTATGCTTTTCGCAGGTCTCCTCGTAATTTCCACGCTTTTTGCAGCGCTTGTGGACGAGGTTACCTCCATCCTCTTCGTTACAGCCTTGACGCTCAGAATTACCAAACGCTACAATCTAGATCCTTTGCCCATGGTGATAGCCACAGTTATGGCCACCAATGTTGGAAGCAGCTACACTGTCATAGGGAACCCAATAGGCGTCCTCTTAGCCTTCGAGGGGAAACTAACCTTCATAGATTTCATCCATTGGGCTATACCTGTAGGCGTAGCCGCCCTAGTTCTAACAATAGCCCTAGCTCTACTCTACTGGAAACCCTACGTTCACGCCTTGAACGTTGGAATGAAAAATGCGCCCGAAGTTGGAAAAACCGATGAACCCCCATCGTCTAGGTCTATGCGCGTCCCATGGATAGTCTTCCTAGCAACGATAGGAGGGCTCGTGGTCCACCACCCGCTTGAAAACGCATTAAGTCTCTCGACGAACAGCCTTCTCCTCGCGGTCCCCGTAATCATGGCTGGGATCTCCCTTTTTTTAAGCGGAGAAAGAGCCAGACATATCTTCGAGACCAAGATTGAATGGTGGAGCCTCGCCTTCTTCATATTCTTCTTCACATCTGTCGGAACTCTAGCCTTCACAGGGATAACCGATTTGATAGCTCAAAGCGTACTAAGGTTCGCCGGCGTAAGCACGGTTTCGATAACGGTAATGCTTACATGGGTCGCCGGCGGGCTGAGCGCCTTCATGGATAACATCCTTGCAGTCGCAACTCTTACAACGATAGTTCACAGCCTTGAGAAAGTAGGCTACGACATGTTTCCATCCTATTGGGGCATTCTCTTCGGAGCCTGCTACCTCGGAAACCTGACCATGATAGGGAGCACAGCCAACATAGTGGCGCTCGGAATCTTAGAGAAGGAGCGTAAGAGATTCATAAACTTCATAGACTGGCTCAAACCAGGGCTGGCGATAGC
>CAYOZM010000055.1:0-6213 GCA_964408475.1 uncultured Candidatus Bathyarchaeia archaeon
TCTTTCTTAGCTCTTCTTTCCCACCCGCAATAACAGAGGCCATTTCGATATTTTCGATAGATATTCTTTCGCCATAATTGTACCCGTCCTGAGTTTTGGCCGTGTTTCTGAAGCCTTCTAGCAACGCATACGCATGAGCAACGTTCTCTGGAACGTCGCTAGGCCAGACAGCTAGCGATGCGTGATGAATGTTTTCTAAGGCATCTGAAAGTATGAAGAACGACTTCACATCCTTGAGGGCGGCTTTCCTCCGTTTTCCTGTTTCAAAATCTATAACGAACGCTGATGTTCCTTGAGATGAGAAGTGTGTTTGCCCACGTTGAAATCGCAATCTGTAGCTTGTGTCACGCCCAAAAAGAGTGAAACTGCCTGGCGCTTTTCTGACTCCGTACTTCAAAAGGTGTTCTGGGATTTTAACTATAGAAGTCTCAGGATCTGCAGTTGCTCCGGCATCTCTCAGCATCTGTAATGCCTTGGGGTCGTCTACTTTAACGCCGGTTCGTTCGAGTACTCGAAGGGTTGCTAGATGAATCTCGTAGATTTCGTTTTTTGACAATATTTCCAGTCTAGGTGTCAAGACTGTTCGAGCCAATATTGCATTGGCTGAGAATTAACGCTTGCGAGGTTGCGGAGAATCTCTGATTGAGGGTTTAGCGATTCTCACCGTCGACGAGTTCTATAGGGTAGGAATCTTATATGGATGGAGCCGCAACTATTAGAACGTCAGGGAGACGCCCTTAGAAACGCGAGATTTGAGACAGGAGTAATAGCGATGACAAAGTTGTCGTTCTCAAATCAGCCGTTGCTTCAATTATTGTCAAGAGATGAGATAGAGGTGATCCATCTGGCCTCACTGAAGATTTTGGAGGAAGTTGGTGTAATGATCCAAAGTGAGGAGGCTTTGAAAATCGTTGCTAATGCCGGAGCAGATGTGGACGCAAACAGAAGGATTGCGCGTATCCCGCAACATTTGGTCAAGGAATCTTTAGTTAAAGCGCCGTCGACTATAAGGCTGTACAGTCGCGACGGGAAACACGACCTACTGCTGGAGGGTAACCGAGTTACCTATAATCCAGGTTCAACAGCCTACTATCTGCTCGATAGTGAAACTCGGGAAGCTAGGCGACCGATATCTAGAGATCTAGCTGATTTTGTGCGCCTAGCCGATGCGTTGGAGCACATACAGGCGCAAAGCACGGCGCTCGTGGTTTCCGACGTCCCGGATGCGGTTGTCGATCGATATCGACTATATATAGTTTTGAAGAACTCGCCAAAAACGATCATCACCGGCACTTTCAGCGTAGACGGCTTATACGATATGAAGGATATGCTCGCCGCGGTCGTTGGAGGCGAAAGGGAGTTGGCTCGAAAACCGATGGCGATCTTCGACGTCTGCCCATCGGCGCCATTGAAGTGGGGAGAGTTCATTGCTCAAAATCTGATCGATTGTGCAAAATACGGGATTCCAGCGGAGATCCTTCCGATGCCTCAGCTTGGCGCGACAGGGCCTGTAACACTGGCAGGCTCGCTGGTTCAATTCAATGCGGAATTCCTAAGCGGCTTAGTTATTTCACAGCTCACTAATCCAGGGGCACCTTTGATCTACGGTGGCTCACCTACCACATTCGACATGCGCTATTGTACAGCGCGCCTGGGCGCTATAGAAACCGTTATGATGGGTTGCGCCTATGCTCAGATCGGAAAGTACTACAGCCTGCCAACCCATATGTACCTAGGCTTAAGCGATACCAAGATAATTGATGCCCAATCTGGGTTCGAGTCTGGAATCGGCATAACCTTGGGCGCGCTTGCAGGAATAAACGTGATAGCGGGCCCGGGCATGTTGAATTTTGAGAATTGCCAAAGTTTCGAAAAACTTGTGGTAGACGACACTATTTGTGGGATGGCTTTAAGGCTCATAAGGGGCATCGATGTGAATGATCAAACTCTGGCTGTCGATGTTATCAGAAGAGTTGGCGTTGGAGGCCATTACCTAGCCGACAAGCATACAATGGAATGGTTCAAGAAGGAACTGTTCACTCCCTCAGACTTGGTCGACAGGCAAGATTTGAAACTTTGGAAGAAGCAAGGGTCAAAGGATAGTTTTCAAAGGGCCAGAGAAATAGCTCAAAGAATACTCAAGGATCACAAACCCGAACCGCTGCCGATAGATATCGAGAAGGATCTGGACGATGTAGCAAGAAAGATTATGAAGAGGTATTGTATAGACAAACTGCCCCTTGGTCCAGCTTAAGGGTGAGACTGCGGCCCTCTTACAATCCTTCATTCTTCTGAACCATCGGATTCATCGGTAACTTGAATGGGGCGTGGTAGGTTCATCGGAACAAACCATATATTCGAAATAGCGACGTTCCTCAATCGGATGATCCTGTACCGCTATTTGAAGGCTGTGAGTTGGAAGCAATGTATGCGATTGGCTTAAAGTGCATAAATTGTGGAGTTGAGTTCCCTCTTCAAGCCGATTTTTTTGTTTGCCCAAAATGCGGCGTAGAGAAGGTTAGAGGAATCTCCGTCTTCCGAGGTGCAACTGAGGTACAATATGATTATGAAGCACTAGCCAATTTCATCAGCAAGGAAAAGTTTGAGGAGAGGCCTTTCAATCTCTGGCGGTACAAGGAGCTTCTAGGATTTGGTGAAGAAGATACAATCATAACCTTAGGCGAAGGGGGAACTCCTTTAATAAAATGTAAAAAGCTTACTGAAGAACTTGGTCTTAAAAAATTATGGTTAAAGAATGAAACCCAGAATCCAACGCACTCATTTAAGGATCGTGAAAGCGTTCTGGCAGTGACTAAAGCACTGCAACTCGGCGCTAAGCATGTGTCATGCGTTTCTTCCGGAAACGCAGCCGTTTCCTTGGCCGCATACGCAGCACGATCCGGCTTAAAGTGTTCTGTCTTCATGCCAGCAACCGCATCCAAAGGAAAAATATATCCGTGCGCAGCATATGGCGCAAAAACGTTATTGATAAATGGAATTTACGAGGAGATCTTCGAACTCTACATCAAAGCGCTTAAGGGATTAGACATCGTTGAGTCCAGCTCGGGCCATAACAGGTTCAGACCGGAAGGCGATAAGACCATTGCCTTCGAGATCTGTGAACAATTCGGATGGGGTTCGCCCAAATGGATTGTGGACAACGTTGGTAACGGAACCCACCTATATGGGATGTGGAAAGGTTTCAAAGAGTTGAGGAAGCTAGATCTGATAGAGGAAACGCCGAGAATGGTTGCAGTAGGGCCAATCGCAGGTGCACCAGTAGTGAAAGGATTCAAGGAAGGAGTAGCCCTCCCAGAAGCCGTTAGTGGTAAGTCAATTGCCGAGGGATTGGTGGGTAGATGGGGCTATGATGCGCCTCTGGCAATTAAGGCTCTAAAGGAATCAAATGGACATGCGGAGTACGTTTCCGACATAGAGATAGTGGAAGCGATGAGGCTGTTGGCAAGGCTTGAGGGGATCTTCGCTGAGCCCTCAGGCGCCGCTTGCGTTGCAGGCCTTTTGAAGATGGCTAGAACCGGAATAGTCGACAAACAGGAAGAGATTGTGTGCATAATAACTGGAAGTGGTTTGAAAGACACAAAATCAATAAGAAGAGTATCCGAGAAGCCGATTCGCATCGAAGCCAGTATTAGCGAGATCAGAATAGCCTTACAGAAGGAAGTATAATGAGCAAATTGCGGAAATGTATATCGGTTTATTTACGGTGGTCCTCTGCTCGCTAATCGAAGAAATAGAAAATTCTGATACAAGCCTGGAAAAATTGGTCTGAGTTTCTAGAATCTTGGAAAGCAGTTATATCATCTTCAGCTATCATAATCATCCATCGATAGCATGGCAATAGGAAGATACCCTTGGAAGTACAGAAATGTTGGGAGACAAGAGCCTTCGAGGCAGCTAAAGATCTCCGATACCTTCTTGAGAGAGGATACCGCAGAGAAAGCGCGCTAAGACTGATCGTTGACAAATATCAACTTCTGATGAAACAGAAACTCCTGTTGTATAGAGCTGTCTACGACGCTTCAACAGCAGCGAAGCACAAAGAGAAGATCGTCACAGTCGATAAAATAAAGGCTTCGAAGCTAGCCATAGACGGATACAATGTTCTAATAACAGTTGAGAGCGGTCTCCGCGGTGAACTTCTAATCCTCTGCGACGACGGTTTCATTCGAGATATCTCAGCGGTCCATGGAAAGTATAGAATAACGAGCACGACTGAGAGGGCGTTGAGCATGCTTGTTAAAGCGTTGAAGGAACTGAAACCAGCCAATTCCAATTTCTTCTTCGACGCTCAAGTGAGTAAGAGCGGAGAACTCGCCTCGCGCGTTCGAAGAACCTTGAAACGTTCAGGTTTAAATGGGAGCGCTTACGCCGTTGAGCGCGCTGACGTATCCACATTGAATTTCGGCGACATCATTGCAACAAGCGACTCAGTCTTAATTTCCAAGGCTGGAGCTGTCTTCGATCTCGCAGGCGAGATTCTAAGGAACAGCTACAGCGCCAAGATACTGACCCTTCATGATTGAGAATATAAGGTCTTGCAACTTCCGTAAACGGAAAGTTTAAGCATTGTACTTAACAGTTTCTAAAACCTAGTCGGGCCCGTAGCTCAGCATGGATAGAGAGGAACTGTCCCATAGAGAGCATCGGCCCTCTAAACTTCGCTAGGTGAGGGAAGCCGGGGATCGTGGGTTCGAATCCCACCGGGCCCGCCAATCGAAATCCGCTTTCTGAGCTGATTTTGAGTTTCTTTCAAGCCGAATGAACGTAGAAGACTGACCATACGGTTATGGATCAAGTGATAGAATGGTAGTAAAAATGGTCCCGCGGGCCGGAGTTTCATGGGACAACGCCCATTTTGAATTCGCCGAGTCTTAGATAGACTCTCCGGCGACACTCCGGTCTCCGTTGTACGCCTGGAAGGCTGGATCGGCGCACGCCGGATGGCGCACGTCTACAGCGTCTCCGTCGACCTATCGATGTAGGTCGGCTCGGAAGCTCTACCAGGCTGAGCTACCGCGGGCCCACATCTAGTCTTCGGAAAGAAATAGATAAACGTTTTTTGCTGAACACGACCTTATGCCGCTACTGCAGGCGCATGCCCTTATCTCTAGAAACTAGGCGATGACATCGTAGCCTCGCTTAAGAAATTCGTAAACTTTCTTATACTTTTCATAGAAAGCCGCGTACATGGGGCTCTCTTTCATTCGAGGTCGATAGATAGTTCTTATTCTTACCATGTTTTTCACAGCCTCCTTTAAGTCCTTGTAGACCTTGACGCCGACAGATGAGAGCATAGCTGAACCTAGCGCAGCTGCGTCTTCAACGTCTGGCAATCTTATCGATCTCGACAGCGCATCGGCTTTTATCTGATTCCAGAGTTGACTGCGAGCCTCCCCTCCAACCAAGGACGCTTCTTTCACCTTCACTCCCAGTTCTTCGAGAAGCTCCAACGTCTCCGCGTACTGGAATGCAACACCCTCTAGAATCGCTCTAACGAGGTGGGCTTTTGTATGAATCAAAGTTATCCCGAAGAACACAGCCTTCGCGTTGCTGGCGAATTTCGGCGACTTCGCTCCCATTGGGTATGGATAGTAGAACAGGCTACCAGATCCAAGTTCAACTTTTCTCGCTAGTGCATCGAGATAGACATACGGGTCAACCCCGGTCTTCTCGCTCTTCTCAATCTCCTCGTAACCGAAATTGTCCCTAAACCATCTCAAAGAGGCACCGGTCGTCAGAATTGGCAGCTCATATTCCCACATATTAGGAATAACGTGGCAACAGCAGTCAATACGACCTTTCATATCAACTTTCGGCTTCAATAATGGCGTGGTCATTACTGTTGATGTTCCCGAACCTATATTGATGTATCCCAGTTCACATACACCGCCTCCGATTGCCTCGCATGGACGGTCTCCACCGCCAGCTACAACTGGCGTTCCTCTTCTAAGTCCGGTCGATTTCGCGGCAGTCGATGAGACTTCGCCTACAGTCTTAGGCGAGTCTACAGGAGATGGTAACATTTCAATTGGGATTCCCAGTTTTTGGCAAATTTCGTCATGCCATTTTCTTCTCCTAATATCGTAGAGCATTGTCCTAGAAGCCATCGAATGGTCTGTGGTTGCCTCGTTTGTTAGGCGATAGATAATGTAGTCTTTCGGAAAGAGAAACATTCTGGTCTTTCTGAAAATG
>CAYOZM010000056.1:0-6156 GCA_964408475.1 uncultured Candidatus Bathyarchaeia archaeon
ATCCCGGTTACATGGAAGAGTCTTGCTTCAGCTATATATTTCGGGTCAATATCATCAGGAGCTAACCTGCTCGCTGCAGATCCTTTTCTGTAATATATCACACTGCTCTTCTCTGGAATCGGGTAACCTCTCTGTATGAAGTACAGTCCGGTAGGCGCTTCTCTATCGATAATAACCTTAGAGACATCGACACCCTCACTTCGGAGGACTCTCAGTATGTATTTGCCGAACTCATCATTTCCAACTCTAGTTATAAACCCTGATGTCAGCCCCATTCGCGCTAGGCCGATCGCAAAGTTCCCCTCAGCTCCAGCTGCATGCTTCTCGAAGTAACCGACATGTCTGAGAGGGCCTGTTGTAACCGGGTTGAGTTGAATCATCATTTCACCCATTGTAACCGCATCTACCATCAAAGCTCACTCAACAACGGTTGATGATTCAGTTTTTATAAAGGTTAGTCCTCGCTCAATCTGCCCTGTCGCAGAATTTTGAGGACATTTTTCTCAACAGGCATTTTCAGCATCCGCGCGACCGGTTCACATTTAGTCCTCATCATAACTACGACCGGTTTACCAAGCTTCTTATCACAAAATGATTCGAAATTACTCTGCCCTTTGCTTATGATTACGTCTGCTTTCCTGAGCTCTGACAGGAGTTCAGATGAGGCTTCATCGAAGTTTATTCCGAAAGCGTTCGACCCAGTTGTAATTACCTTTTCTACATAACGATGGATTCCAACTTGGTGAGCGTCTTCGAGTGTAGCATCATTGCTTATCGGGGAATCTTTTACGACATAGGTGATCTTCGCTCCCTTGGAGGATAGGTATTCGAGGAGCAATGTGTCAAGGGCTATCTCCCCTGCGTTGTCGCCTACAAATACCATTCTTTTGCTCTTTGAAATCAATTTGCGAAATGCTTCGAAGTCTTTTCTATTTAGCCCTTGTCTCAAAACTTGGCGGTGCGCTTGAGGAAGAACATCTAGAGCGACTTGATAGTTCCCTAATGTGAAATCAATGATATTTCCGGCTATTGACATCAAGATTGATTTGTAGAGCCTCTCTCTTTCAGGTAGCTTTCTCAACTCGTTTGCGACCGAATTAACCAGTTTCAAAGCGATTTTATTGCTTCTCTTCTTCGCCTCTTTGTAAGGGTCGGGATTGTTCGACATCTTGTAGATAACTCGGTAAATTTCAGTCGCTATTCTTGATGGTGTGATGCCATTTGCCATTCGTTCAGCTAGAATCGGTATAGCTTTGTTCATTATCTTCTTCTGTAGGGCTTGGTTCCTTGTCGCTAGTCTTATGGTTCTATAAACAGCCTCAAGTGTGCAAGGTCCGCATACGGCTTCGGGTCTAGCCTTCAAGATATAGTCACTAGATATGAACAGGCGAGTTTGAATCGTTTCAGTACTTAATGGCCCTCTTCTCTAATTCTTTGATGCGTTTTTCAAGGACTGCAACTTGAGCGTTCAGCCTCTCCTGCTCGTTTCGCATCAAAGCAGCTTCCAATTCAAGTCCTTTTCTTATCGCTTCGCCTGGGTCGGGACAATGCTTCAGGCTAATGACTATGTGCCGTGTGTTTATCTTATCAGGTTTAATCTCATCAGCTATTCTTCGAGCATTTGATGGAGTAATGCCGCCGCCGACTGACACCACTAAGCCTGCCGCTTGTGCCCTCTGGGTTGTCTCCTTAGTCATTTTCATGACTTCAATGTCATCCACAGTCTTTCCGACCGATTTCGATAGGTCGCTACGCCCTACAGTTATCTGTTGGAGTTCTTTGGCCTCAGGAGAACCTAAAATCTGACCCAGATGCTGATAGCCGTATACAGTTTCAATATTTACGGCCTTGAGCAAGAATCTGAACTGCCCCTCTGTAGCTATTTCTTTCAAGGCTTCTATGAAATCCTTGAGCCCATAATGCGACTCGACCATTGGCGCTATGAGTCCACTTACTCCAATCTCCAGAAGTTTTCTCATGTCATTCCTAGCGTCGGGTCCGCCGATCTTAACTACTATAGGCATTATGCCTCGCGTCAACTTGTTGAGATAGTCTATGTATTCAAAGCTGCAGTCCTCAACTTCTGTTCCAAGCTTCAAAGCAACCATTCCATGCTTCTCTTTCATCTCCTTGAACAAGGTTCGCAGCTGCTTCTCGCTTTCAGACCAGTATTCCGGGTATTCTTCCTCTTTCAGTCTAGTAGGTTTCATCAATACTCACCTTACGCGCCTTAGTGCTTCCTTCCACGCGGTTTTCGGGCTATGTATCTTCAGAAATCATCTTTTTAAGTCTTCGCCAAAACTTGTTTAGGTATTGTTAGATTGAAACGGGGAGAAAACCGGTTGACAAAGCGAATCGAAGGTATCGTGACAGCGTTAGTGACTCCTTTCAATCTTGATGGGGAGCTTGATGAGAATGCGTTACATAGAATCGTTGAGTTCCAGATAGAGAAAGGAGTTCATGGACTATATCCTTGCGCAACCTTTGGAGAAGGCCCGACGATGACCGTGGAACAACGTAAAAGAGTTGCTGAAATTGTCATCGAGAAAAGCGGACGTCGTGTTCCAGTCGTCGTCCAAGTCGGAGCATCGGATGCATCGACAACCATTGAGCTCTCCAGACATGCTGAGCGTGTAGGCGCTGATGCCGTCGCTGTTGTGACCCCATACTACTATAACCCGGATGAAGAAGCACTCGTAGAATACTATAAACAAGTTTCAGAGAATGTTGCAATACCCGTCTTCATCTATAATATTCCTTATCGAACAACTGTGAATATTACTCCAGATATCGCTTTGAAGATAGTTGCAGCGGCACCTCGAGTTCAAGGCATCAAAGACAGTAGCAGGGACTTCATGCAAGTTCTTGAATACATAGAAAAGCTTCCGAGAGACTTCATAATCCTAAACGGTGCTGACGCCTACATTCTCCCCGCGTTGATCATGGGCGTGTCTGGAGCGATGTCAGCTTACTCCAACGCCTTCCCTGAGCTATATGTCTCCTTATACGATCTATTCAAGAGGGGCGATTACAAGAAGGCGCGTGAAGTTCAATTCAAGATTAACCTCACTCGCAGAATGCTGCGACTACACGCCCAACCCTTCATCCAGCCCGTGAAAGAAGCTATGAAGATGCGGGGTATCCCTGCAGGATTTGTTAAACGGCCTCTCAGACCGATGACTGAAGAAGAGATCGATGATCTCCGATCAAAACTGAAGAAGCTTGACCTCTTGCGATAGAAAGCTTCGAGGCTACAGTCACTTTTCTCGGCTCTTAAACTTCATAGGCTTTGGATAGTTGAGAAGACTTGAGCATATCGTACACTCATGATTTCTTATATGCCTTTACGAGAGACTGAACATAGTACATTGGGATACTCAAAAGGATAAGCAAGCTTCCCCATACAGCTGCCCAAAGATCACTATACGCTAGAAGGATCGCAGAGAAGATTATAGCGGAGATCGCCATTACATTGCCGAACGGCGCTCTGAAGGCTTTCGACGCCGAGGCCTTTCTCCTTAATCTCACATAGGCCAGAAATATCATTACATAGATAAGGAGCGTAATGTACGCAGTAAGATAAGCTAGTTTCTCGAATGTTCCCGATATCACGAGGATCGTTGAGAGTACCGCTTGGAAAAGGAGCGCTATCCCCGGCGTAGAAAATTTGGTATCTAGCGTGGCGAACACCAATGGAATCGCTCGATCGCGACCCATCGCGTACGTTAATCTTGAGAATGTGAAGATGCTACAGTTCATGCACCCGAGAATCGTTACAAGAACACCAATGTCGATCAGAAAGCCACCAAATTTCCCGAAGGCAAATTCAGCAGCCTCTGCTATCGGCGCCGATGAGGCGCCCAGTCGTTGCCATCCAATAGTGCCCAACGAAGCAACTGATACAAGAACATAGATCGCGACAACGATGATCGTTCCGACAAGTATGCCAACTGGAATATCTCTCCTAGGGTTCTTGAACTCCTCAGCGGGCAAAGCAACAACTTCAAGACCCATGTAAGGAACGAAGGTTAAAACCAGAACAGGACCGAGGGCTAACCAGCCGTAGGGTGCAAATGGAATGAAGTTACTCAACCTCACAAACTGAAGACTGCCTACGATGAATACAAGAATAATTGCCACAGTTCCTAACGCTAATAGGTTCAGTGCTGTCGCACTCAATTTGACTCCTAAGTAGTTCAGAAGAGTGAAGAACAAAATCGCGGCTATAGCGATGAACATTTGGAACTGTTGACTGCTGGGGAAAATATAGCTTGAATAGAGTCCAAAGCCTACGGCGAGTAGGGAGATAACTGCCCATGAGACCACTGTCAGTGACCAACCTACGATAAGACCGAGAAGCCTACCAAACGCATCTCTTACGTATACGTATGGCCCCCCGGCTTTCTCATATGATCCTGCAAGTTCTGCGAAACATAGAGCCATCGGAACGGTTAGGGCTCCTGAGATTACCCAACCGAGTATTGATAGCGGTCCAGCTTTGGCGGCGACTACCCCAGGCATGATGAATATTGTGGCTCCGACTATAGAAGTGACAACGAGAGCGACGGCTTCTCGTACTCCGAGTTCTCTCTTCAGTTCAGCCATCTTTCTTCACTCAATCAAGTCTGGTCGGTGAAATGCCCAGCAAGCTACTGTATCGATTGTAAGAGCGAGATTATTGTCAATATCATTATGAATGTTGCGCTCTTTCAACTTAGTTCTCTGCTCGTCGAGGATCGGGCTTCCTTAGCCCTCATTAACCATTTAAGAAGTTCCAATTTCGAGATGAAAGAGAATTAAGGTAGCGGTGAAGACTAGTATCAACAGACTTAACGCATAAACTTGGAGAGCTCCAAGGCAGATGACCTCCACTCCGAAGGACAAACAGCAGCCCAAACTTGAAGAATTCATGCGACGGCTATCTGCGGTTGGGCCTTCCGGGGATAAAGTCACAATCATTGTCGACAGTAGAGAAGTTGGTTCACCGATCATTAAGGAGTTGTCGAAATTTGATGTCAAAATAGATCTTGAAACTCTGAAGATCGGCGACTTCATTCTGTCAGACAGAGTTGCGATCGAGAAGAAGACTACTGAAGATTTCACATCGTCTATAATTGACGGCCGATTGTTTACTCAAGCTATAAATCTGAAGAGCATGTATCAGAGGCCTATCGTCCTCGTTGAAGGGGAGACTCTCTATAGTGCAAGGGAGGTGCGTCCAGAAGCAGTTATGGGCGCTCTCGTGAGCATACTTATCGACTACGATGTACCCATCGTCTGGATGAAAACTCCACCTGAAGCTGCGCTATTCCTCTTCTCTATAGCAAGACGCGAACAATTGAAGGAAAAGCGTGAGCCTAGGATCAGAGCCGAGACAAAACCTGAGAAGCTAAGCGAATCCCAAGAGTTTATTGTTGCAGGGCTTCCCCATGTGGATAGAGTCTTAGCCAAGCGATTGCTGAAAACTTTCGGCAGTATCGAAAGAGTATTCACTGCATCTGAAGAAGAGTTGCAGAAGGTGGAAGGCATCGGAAAAAAGATTTCGGAGAAGATCAGAAAGATACTCTCATCTAAATATGAAGAAGCATCATGAAGGCGTTTCTTTCAGTCTCCGAATTCTTTCAAGCGCTGTTAACCATCCGGAGAGAGCATTCCCAAGCTGAATCAATTTCTCCGGGTCCTTCTCTCTTCTTATGCTTTCATCTGTCTCTCTGATTTTCGTCAGGATTGTCTGCTCTGTATTCGCTAGCACATGTTCAGTGACTATTTTGCTCTCGTCTTCAGTGGACTTCACCATAACAACAGGTCTATTACATTTGGGGCAGAAGATTTCTTCCCCCATTTTGAACAAGGGCGTTCCACACTCTGGACAAATATCTGAGAGCATAGCCGCCCCTGCCTTCAAAAGCTCAGCCATTCTCTTAACTTCGGCGCCCATCTTCCTCTTCCCCCGCAATCAGGAAAGGATTTTAGTCGGCTCTATTAACTTTTGATTCATTGATGGTTATTAAGATGAGGGGTGCATCACAATGTCTGCCCGTGCCAAGAGAAAAGAAGAGTACGAATCGAGAATTAAGCAAGCCATGGTCATTCTCAATGAAGTATCTCAAGATACAACGACGCCTCGAAACATTAGACGCGCTGCCAAGGATACGA
>CAYOZM010000057.1:0-6126 GCA_964408475.1 uncultured Candidatus Bathyarchaeia archaeon
CCTGTGTGAATGCCGAGAGGATCGAGGTTCTCGAGAGCCGCCACTGTTATCGTATTGTCGACCAAGTCGCGCATCACTTCATATTCGATCTCCTTCCAATGCTCGAGGTACTGTTCAACCAGCACCTGGTGTTCCATACTTAGATTCAATGCCCTCTCTGCAATTTCCTTGAGTTCGGATTCACTATGCGCTATTCCGGACCCTCCGCCACCAAGCGTGTAAGCGACTCTAACGATTACCGGATAGCCCACGTCTTTAGCGATCTTTAAGGAATCATCGACTGAGTAGGCGACATCACTCAACGGCACAGGCACACCGATCCTCTCCATCGCTCTCTTGAAGAGACCTCTATCCTCAGTCGCCTCGATAGCTTCTATTCCTGTGCCCAGAACCTCAACATGCTCATCCTTGAAGATCCCTTTCTTTTCAAGCTGAACCCCAACGTTCAGCCCTGTCTGCCCGCCGAATCCCAATAGGATTCCCTCCGGCTTCTCTACTCTTATTATCTGAGCGACCATCTCAGGGGTACATGGTTCCAAGTAAACTTTATCCGCCATTCGGTAGCTCGTCTGAATCGTTGCGACGTTGGGGTTGACCAGCACAGTTTCTATGTTCTCTTCATCCAGCGCCTTCAAAGCTTGAGATCCACTGTAGTCAAATTCAGCCGCCTGCCCGATGACTATGCCGCCGCTCCCTATCACAAGAACTTTCTTCAAGTCCGCCCTCCTCGGCATCCTTTTCACCTTGACATCTTCTTCGCGTCTCTTGTCATCGCCATGAACTTATCGAACATGAAATTAGTATCATCAGGGCCCGGGGATCCTTCAGGATGCCACTGGGTTGCGAACACAGGAAGATCTCTATGCTCAATGGCTTCGACTGTTCCATCATTCGCGTTGACATAAGTGACTTCGAGGCCCGTTCCAAACAGAGAGTTAGGATCGATAGCGTAACCGTGATTCTGACTGCTAATATAGCATCTGCCAGTTTTCAACTCCAAGCATGGGTGGTTTTGACCCCTGTGGCCGAACTTGAGTTTGAATGTGTCGCCGCCGACGGCGAGGGCAAGGACTTGCGCTCCAAGGCATATGCCGAATACCGGCACATGCAGTTCGATCAACGACTTCACAGTTCTTATCACATCCTTGATGCGTTTTGGGTCTCCTGGACCATTTGAGAGAACAACGCCATCAGGTTTGAGTTTCGAAATCTGATCTGAAGATGTGGCTGGAGGAACCTGAATTACAGTTGTGCCTCTACTGGTGAAGTTGCGAACTATGCTATTCTTAACTCCGCAATCTATCAGTACGACTTGACAATCTTCGCGACCAGGATAGCGCTTGATTTCTTTTGTGCATACCTCGCCTACCAAGTCTCTCTGAGCTGGATCAGGCATTGATTGAGCTTCTCTCTTCAGTTCCCTTAGGTCTGGTTCTTCTCCTTTAAAGTAGACTTCAAGTATGCCCAGCATGACGCCCTCGGTGCGTATCTTCTTCGTTAATGCTCTAGTGTCGACTTGTTCGATTCCAGGTATTCCATGCATCTCGAGGAACTCGTTCAAAGTCCATCTTGATGACCAATGATTCGGGCTTCTACAAACCTCTCGAACGATGTATCCCTCGATCTTGGGGCCGCTCGACTCGAAATGGTCCGGGCTGACTCCATAGTTTCCGATTAGGGGGTATGTCTGCATCAATATCTGACCGTTATAAGATGGATCCGTTATCGACTCTGTATACCCAACCATCCCTGTGTTGAAGACGACCTCTCCCTCGACTTTCTTAGCCGCACCAAACCCTCGGCCGCGTACGATCGTGCCGTCCTCGAGAACTAGAACAGCCTTTTTCTCTATTTCTTTACGATCACATTTGGAGTTTGGCAGAGAACCCTTCTGTACGTGATACAGTATCTTCCTTTTAAGCTTTCTTCATTTATCGCTGGCTTGATCTCTTTGCTTTCCTAAATCTTTTCAATATGGTTAAAGTCTATACAGGAGAGATGGAGGCCCTCTGGTTGGGCAAGATTAAGGTCGCAGTAGCTGGAGTCGGGAACTGCTGCTCTGCTCTCGTTCAAGGAGTTCAATACTATTCAGCGCCTAAAGATGAAAGAGGAGTAGGTATTCTGAACGTTGAAATTGGTGGGTACAGAGTCTCAGATCTCGAGTTCGTAGCCGCGTTCGATGTGGATGAACGGAAGGTTGGTCAAGATCTCGCGAAGGCTATATTCGCTGAACCCAACAATACTATCAAGTTCTCTAACGTCAGCGAGTTCGGGGTTGCTGTTCAGAAAGGAGAGATTCTCGATGGGGTCGGCGAGTATGTTAAAGATAGAATAAAGGTATCTCCTGCGAGTCCTGTCGACATTTCTGAATTTTTAAAGAACGCTGATGCGGAAATTCTCATCAACTTCCTCCCTACAGGAGCAGTGAAAGCATCAAGGTATTACGCGGCTGAAGCCATAGATGCTGGCTGCGGCTACGCAAATGCAACCCCAGCAAAGATCGCAAGCGTCAAAGCTTGGCAGAAAAGATTCAGAGATGCCAGAGTTACGCTAGCTGGAGACGACGTCATGGATCAAATCGGCTCGACGATAATACATAAAGCCGTTCTCAAGACACTTGTCGAACGTGGAATTCTAATCGACGAGAGCTATCAGCTCGACATTGGCGGGGGGACGGAATCACTAAACGCCCTAGAGAGAACGAGGGCCGAGATAAAGAGAGCGACAAAGAAGGCGTCAGTTGGATCGGTCGTTCCGTACTCGTTCCCACTTGTGGCAGGATCATCAGATTACGTCGACTTCATGGAAAACTCTCGAACAAGCTACTTCTGGATCAGCGGGAGATACTTCGGGAGCGCACCCTTCACTATGGATATTCGATTGAACACTGTTGAAGGCCCTGCATGTGCAGGAGTAATGATAGACGTTATTAGAGCGATGAAAGTCGCTGTAGATAGAGGAATCTCAGGGCCGCTCTTGAGCGTATCCGCTTTCGCCTTCAAGATTCCTCCGAAAATGGCGCCTCCTGAAATTGCTCAAAGATGGTTCTATGAGTTTGTCTCTGGAAAGCGAGACAGATGAATCTCTAAAGTTTACATGTTATGGCAGTGATGAGTATGCGTAGTTTTAAAGAAAACATCGAGGCGTACTCTCGAGAGAAAGAAACTAACATAATCTTGGCATTGGACCTTTTTCTAACCGATAAGAAAGCTCAGCTTGAAAAGAGCATGGCTATCCTTGAATCCGTACACGACAATATCTGCGCCGTGAAATTGAACAGACAAGTCGTTCTTCCTTTGGGCTTGTATTCAGGTGCGGATAGAATAGTAGCGTACGCGCATAGATTGAATATGCCTGCGATTATGGACGCGAAGATCAATGATGTAGGCCATACGAACACCGCTATAGCTGCATGTTACTTCGACGCGGGATTCGACGCCGTGATAGCTAGCCCATTCGTCGGATGGGAGGATGGCCTACAACCGGTTTTTGAACTTGCGAGAGGGCAATCGAAGGGTGTCCTCGTACTCTGCTATATGAGTCATAAAGGAGCAGCTGAGGGATATGGGCAGACGGTGTTAGATTCGAAGACTGGAAAGCTGAAGGCCCAATATGAGGTCTTCGCGGATAGAGCTCTAACTTGGGGGGCCGACGGCTTGATCGTGGGAGCCACCTATCCTGACAAAATCTCTAGGATACATGAAATCGTCAAAGATGAAATTCCGATCTACTCGCCTGGTGTCGGGGTGCAAGGAGGAGATGTTGAAATCGCCGTCAAGGCCGGCGCGAGGTATCTGATAATTGGAAGAAGCATTTATTTAGCTGATGATCCGGGAGAGGCGTCCCGAAGGTTTCGGGAGAGAGTTCGTAAACTCATGTTCAAACTCAATTCTTGAGAACTTCTTTATATTCGGTCAGTCGTATCTTGAGGGAGGATGTAACGATGTCCGAGATTCGAGTTGCTATAATCGGTGTTGGAAACTGCTCATCGGCAATTGTGCAAGGAGTTCACTTCTACCAGAACATTCGCGGAGACCAGAACGTTCCAGGTCTCCTGCATGTGGACTTCGGAGGCTACAAGCCCTCGGACATAAGATTCGTTGCAGCTTTCGACATCGACGTAAGGAAGGTCGGAAAGGATCTCAGTGAAGCCGTCTTTTCACCTCCAAACAACACTAGGCAATTCGCAGACGTTCCGAAGCTTAATGTTGAAGTTATGCGTGGGCCAATTGTCGACAGCATTGGCAAATATGTTAAATCCATGATCAAGGTTGATCGCGGGCAGAAGCCTGTGAGTGTAGCCGAAGTTCTGAGAGAAGCAGATGCCGAGATCGTTCTGAACTATCTGCCGGTTGGAAGCGAGAGGGCTTCGAAATGGTATGCAAAGCAAGCTTTCAAAGCGAAATGTGCACTCGTCAACTGCATCCCTGTCTTCATAGCATCAGATCCGGGGTGGCAGGAGAAATTTCGAAGAGCACGGCTGCCGGTAGCCGGCGACGACGTGATGAGTCAGATCGGCGCTACCGTGCTCCACAAGTCGTTAGTGAAACTTCTTGTTGACAGAGGGGTTGTTGTAGATAAGAGTTATCAGCTCAACATTGGAGGAGATACAGACTTCCTGAATATGCTAGAAGAAGAGAGATTGAGGTCGAAACGAATAAGCAAGACGAGCGCTGTTCAAGCTATGGTGCCTTATCAAGTCCCGTTGCGAATCGGACCGAGCGACTTCGTGGATTTCCTTCTCAACAAGAAGATCTGCTACATCTGGGTGAAAGGGAGATACTTTGGAGACACGCCGGTTAGTATCGATGCAAAACTCGACATTTGGGACGCTCCGAATAGCGCGGGTGTAGTCATCGATGCGATTAGAGCGACGAAGATTGCGCTAGACAGAAATATAGCAGGTCCACTTATCAGCATCTCTTCATACGCTTTCAAACACCCCCCTGTGCAAGCTCCTTACGAGGTCGCGAAGCAATGGGTCGAGGAGTTTATTGAAGGAAAGAGAGCGAACTAGTCTCTAAGGAGCTTCTGTACGCCAAAGTTCTCGCTTCAATAGATCCCTAACAGCCGCTCTTATCGCGGCGCTTCGGCTCTGGTACATCCCAGCTTTGACAAGCTCATCTAGACCGTCCAAAAGCGCCTCAGGCAATTTGACTGTAACCAGCTTCATTGGTCGTCACCGTATTACAATTTAATTACTCATCATTCCGAAGAAGACAATAAGATTTTCCCCAAACGTTTTTATTGAGCCATCTTTTTGATAGTGAACATCGGTGAGCTGGATGGGCGGAGCAAAAAAGAAGAGTATGGCTCAGATGGAGAAAGCGCAGATTCTTCAAGAGAAGAAGGACGAGCCGACGAAGAAGACCAAGGGAAAACCTGTTGTAGAGAAGAAGTCAAGGGGAATGGATATGCCAGATGTGAATGATTCGAAATTCCTAACGGAGCTTACGAAGATCGGCGCCGTGACGCCCTACGCCGTCGCATCACATTTCAATCTTCGAATAAGCGTTGCCAAAGACCTCTTGGAGGAACTGGAAAGAAGGAAGTTGATAAGGCCGATCGGAGGCAACTCTAGAGTAAGGATTTATCAAATTGCCGCTGCCTAGACTCTTTCTACTCTCACTCTCGATCCTTGCTTCGCTTGTTTGAAGAGTTCAAGATTCTTCGTCACTTTTCCGAGCATGTTTACGGGGCTGTAAGGCTGAGATTTTCCATAGAAAATGCAGATGGCAGCGCCCATCGGCCAGTAGGCGATGGCGCCAGTTTCCACGGTGGATCTAGGTTTCTCGCTTCCCACTTTTACTGGAGTCTCAAAGTAGACCTCCTCCTTCCAAACTGATAGTCGGCCGTCTATCGGCATACTCTTCACCAGGGCTTCAATCGTTCTCGGAGCCAAGTACCTCACCAGCTCACCTTCCGCTTCTCCTATATTCTCCAGTAAGAATCTGACACGAATTCTAGAGAACTCGCCGGACATTATCGATCGACTCAGTGCGTTTCCTTGCGTTTTGAATAAAATGAAGTATTCCTTTCCCTTTGATAAGCCTTAAAATCGAAACAACCGGTAGAGTCTTCCTGAACTGGATAGGCTGCTGAGAGAGTGATAGTAGAGTCTTTGCT
>CAYOZM010000058.1:0-3509 GCA_964408475.1 uncultured Candidatus Bathyarchaeia archaeon
CTCAAGAAGTTCTTGGAGAAAGAGAATAAACGAAAGTGACGGGGCGAGAGATAGTGGCAAGGATATACGTCGACAGCAACTTGTGCAAAGGTTGCGGCATATGCGTTGAATTCTGTCCGAGGCGAGTCTTCAAACTCAAAGAGGATTTGAGTGAGAGCGGTGTCCATCTGGCGGTCGCGACAGAGGAGGACAAATGCACTCTTTGCCACCTCTGTGAGCTGTATTGCCCAGACTTCGCTATCGCTGTCGTGGAAACAGGAAAACGATCCTCGCGTAAGGAATGAACAAACGTCTTTATTGATGGTTGGATAGTCATTCAATATCATCGCACGATAACATCTTCCATTACGGCAGTTCCAGCATGCATTGGTTTCGATCGGAGACCTCGAAGCTAGCTCAACAAAAGACTCATAGAGCCGCTTATCCATACCTTAGAATGAAGGAGTTGTAACTCGTAGGTCTCGATGGGTGGATTTTGATGAGTGAAGAAGAAACCGTGAAGAAGCTTGCTGAAGCTAAGGCATACTTGGAGAAACGCATAAGCGAGCTCGAAGGGGAGATATCAAAGCTCAGATCGTTTCTCGACGTAGTGGATGTCACGTTGACCGAGAAGAGTTTCAAGAGAGCGGAGGCTCCGAAGACGCTGCCTCCTCCATTCAAGATGCCGCCGACCGTTCCGGCTGCACCGCCTCCAGCCGCGCCTGCTCCTTCACCATATCAACAAGCATATCCGCTGAAGACTGTGACCGGAGTGCACTTGGCAGACGTATATGTATCAGATAAAGAATTGAAAATAGTTCCAGCCCCAAACATGAAGTATGACGTTAACTCTCCACCTTTGAGGGCGTTCTTGATAGGGCGTGTTCTAGAACCTATGCAGGCTAAAGATAGAGAGTCTGCGAGAACCGGAGAGCTATCCGCTGAGAGGATCTTGTCCTACAGAATCGAGCAAGATGGAAATCTCTTGAAAACCATTGTGATCACCAATTATGGGGAAGAGAGAAGACTTCTGGAGTTGAAGAACGCTATACGCTGGACATTAAGAAGGATCTATGAGAAGTCTGTAGGGATGAGTTAACATTCAGATGAGAAGACATTATTCTTATGGCCTCGGCCTGCAGCTTCCAATACCTTTGAGTTATCTCCAAGCGAGACAAAAGCTATGCTTGAGCTACTCTTTCTCGAAGAGTGACTGAAGCAATGAAAATTGAATTCAGCCGAGTAAAATCTTACCTCAGCAGTCGTGTTGCCAAACCAGTCTGGACATGGCGTTTCGCGGCTTTGCAATGCATAATCGCTTCAGTATTCTTGTCAATTGTCTTCGCAGACCGCATGGTAGTAGAGATGGTCTTGAAACCTGCGAACGCCCTATCTCAAATCAAGATATTCCATTTCGCATTCTTCAATGTAATGTCAACTGTAATCTTCGCTTCCCTCGGAGCGATCCACTACCTTGCCCGAGCCAATTGGAAGATATCCCTAGGCATCTTTCTCGAGGGAATTATCGTCATCAATTTGGGGCTTGAGGACTACGTCTACTTTGTTCTCTTCAAGGAAGCCGTTCCAAGTCTTCTCCCTTGGTTAAACTGGAATCCAGTATTCGTGGGAACGACCTTCGTGACAAACGTTACAGGGACTGGCCTGCAACTGGCTGTAATGATCAGCCTGATTTTGATCGGGGCGATCTGGATCACGCTGAGAAAAGAACTTTCCACCTCATAGACTGGGAAGAAAGAGTCAGCACAAAGTGAGTTGTAGTGAAGTCCTTACGATACGCTTTTCTCATCGTTCTCTTCGGAATCTTTTTGTCAATAGCGGGCGCTATCGAGATCTCAAAGGGTCCTACATCTTCAACGGTCTCCCGAGAGATCCCAACTCAAACACCATATTCAGTTTCTAACGTTGAGAATTGGACAAGAGAACTTGAGTCTGGTGAGTTCGTTGTCGGAACAGATAGCTACAACACGAGAAGGCTTGTCGTCGAATTGAGGAATAAGGATCTGGGCAGCGACCGGATAGTTTACTCCTTCAAGGTCAAGGAGGGAAGTATCAACGTATACATTCTCGATAGCGAAAATTATACACTATGGGCAAGAGGGCTCCCTTGCCTTGCGGAAGCGAGGTTGGATAATGTCAGGGAGGGGGTCCTAGAGTTCTCCCCAAAATCGTCGGGCATATACTATTTGATATACGATAACTCCTCTTCTCCTGATCCAGCGGCAAGCAAATCTGTTTCTGACAGTGGCAGGGAATCTTGGACCGTTACAACTGTCGAAACGAGGTACAGAACCGAGTATAGAACAGAGGTTGAGACGATCTATGACTATGGACGAGTCTACTACGGCTACGCAGCGTTTGTTCCCGGATTAAGCCTATTCGTACTAGGAGGCGTTGCCTTATTGAGAAGTAGCCGAAGACCTTTAACGTTGGCGAGGGAAAGCATCCGAGAGATGCCGAAACGCATAGAGGCGAAGCCTCAACCCACGGTTAGAATAATTCCGGTAGAGCCTTCCCTTTCAACCGATGATGAAGTCTTTGACTATATAGTTAAGCACGAAGGCGCTATTTCCTTAAGTCAAGCTTCTGAAGAGCTAGGAATCTCTATGGAGGAGCTAAAAGCTTCTATTGAGAGATTGAAGAAAGACGGAAAAATAGAGTAGCATAAGTGGTCACGAAGAAAGTTTGAGCGACTTTATGGGCGCTCGAGCTTACGCCACCTTATTCGGAATGAGTTTTGCCAGAACAATTCTCGGATGCGTTCAAACCTGCAATCGATGAATCTGTTTTATTGCAAGAATTTTATCTTTCTCGGTTTCTCAGGAGGCTTAGGGAACGCCACCTTGCTCTGACGTAGATTCAATTGACATAGGGTTTCAGCAGTCTTCAAAGCGGCTAGAGCTGGATCGATCACTGGCGCTCCGATTACAGCTTCGACCTTTGGGGCCAACCCCGCAAACCCTGTACAGCCGAGAACGATCGTGTCCGCTCCATCTTCTTTCACGGCTTTCAAAGCCTCGTCGCTGGTCTTTCTCAAGGTTGCGTCTAGGTCTCTATCGATCTCGAGGACGGGGATCCCTGCGCCCCTTGAAGAGACGAATCTGCTTTCGACACCCATGCCTCTCACCTGCTTCGTAGGGTTTCGAGAGACATACTTCGCTGGGCCGGGGTCTATTATAGAGAATTTATCTCCGACCACGAGCGCAAGACAGATGGCTGACTCACCCGCTCCAACCACGGGGATGCCAGAAACCTCTCTCGCGGCGTCTAAGCCGGGGTCCATAAAGCAGTTTATGATCGACGCGGCAAATCCTTTCTTCTCAGCATCAAGAATCCTCTGGACAACGAAAGGCGCGGCGAGAGAATCATCGTAGTAAGACTCGATCGATGCAGGCCCATATTTTAGGTTTACGACCTCGACCTCAAAATGTGGGTGCGCATTCCTATTGAAGAAATCTCTATCAAACTCGTTGAACTTCGCTGAGATTATGGGATTGACCGCAAGTATTTTG
>CAYOZM010000058.1:3609-6098 GCA_964408475.1 uncultured Candidatus Bathyarchaeia archaeon
CGACGACCCGATCATCTCTCCATCCAACTATATTCTCATTCTTCACCCAAATCCTGAAGGAATGATCCTTCCAGTCGCCAGCACCTTTGAATCTAATATATCCAGTGAGAAAGCCTTCGCTTTCAAGTAGCTCGAAATCTTCTACCCGCCCGTTAAAGAGCCGGAGGCCTTCTAAGAATTCTAATGCTGCCTGAACAGGGTCACCGCTCTTCTCTCTTGCGTTTTCCACGGACTCTCCCAAATCGATTGCTCTCGATATGCTATTCATAATCGCTATTCGAGACACCTCTCTCGCCTCAACAGGGCTGTCTATGACGAATGCCGATCCCCCTGCCAAGACGGCGAACTTACGGATAATCCTCTCATAGTCCACAACGTTCCTATATCTGTCCACTACGATCACGTCTCCAAGCTCATCCGCCACAACAGAAGGCGTCGCTGGGATCTTGTGTATATGGTAAGAGGACTGAACGAGCTCCGGTGCAGATCTCCCTGCCTGATCTGCATCAACAACCGGCAATCTTGAGATACTGGCTAGATGTAATGCCGATGCTGTGTTGCCGCCTCCTATCTCTGTAGGAATTACAGCTGAAATTCTTCTTCGAAGCCTTCTCTCAAGCGTCTCCAGAGCTAGGCGCATGTAAGCCTCCCGCCTCCGCGTAGGCTTTACCCTTTTTTCCTTTTTTCCGCCAGGAGCTCTTATTACCCCGCAATAGTATGCGCAAACAACTATGGATCGCGGATCCAGCTCATTCGCTTCAACCAGCTCAAATCTCTTCTTTGACTTCAAGTCGGACAACAATGTCCTGAGCCCTGAGCCGGGTTCTCCTCCGCCACCTGTTCCCAAGATAGTTGCGCCGGAGACTAGATGTCGTAGATCATCTTCAGTTAATATTCTCACTATGCTATCTCCCGAAAACAATCAAACTTCTTGCATTAATGTAAAAAGTTTTCTCGTCTCTGAGAGGAAGAGAAATTTACATTTTACGAGAGAAGGCTTGCACACTCTTAATCAACCAAGCAAATACGGCGAAACAAATCTTATATATTGTATCAAGTCTTGAACTTGAACTAAGGCTTTGAGAAAAAAGAATTCTCGAAGCATGCTGATGAAAATCCTGAAAACCAATTCGAGGAGATTTGTAAATGGCTACTGAAAGAGTCTCTAGACGTGGCTACTTGAAATACGCTGGCGCTGTAGTAGTTGTCGGAGTTGTCGCAGCGGCTGGATACGGAATCTACGAGATGAGCAAACCAAAAGTGACGCCTACACCAACGCCAACCCCGACGCCTACGCCAACACCAACGCCGACACCCACGCCGACGAAACCTTCAATCGCGGTCTACGCCTACGCAACGACGGATGTAGTTGTTTTCTGGGACCCGTCTGAAACCTACTCAAATGAAGTTGTAGTGATGAACAATGCTTATGAACAGCTGGTAAGGTACGACCCTCTTCAAGACAAGTATCTGCCAGTTCTATCAACCGATTGGAAAGTCTCTGAGGACGGATTGACCTACGACTTCAGTTTGAGGAAAGGCGTGAAATTTCATTGTGGAGATGACTTCGACGCGAGTTCTGTGAAATACTCGGTTGAACGAAACCTCAAAGGCTGGGACGGAGGCGGCCCGAAAGGTGCATCATACATTTGGGGCCCTGTCAAGGAGATCAACGTTATAGACGACTATACTGTACGTTTCGTGTTGAATTACCCGGCGGCTCTGCTTAACGTTGCCTCGGCTGCGTATTGCGCGCATATGTATTGTCCGAAGCATACTGAACAGTATGGGCATGAATGGTTCTATGAGGGGCATGATCTTGGAACAGGACCTTACGTGATTGAGAAGTGGGATAAGGAACTGGATCAAGTGACCCTAGCGAAGTTCAATGATTATTGGGGTGGTTGGGCTGGGAAGCATTTTGACAAGGTTGTTATCAAGTCTGTACCTGAGTGGGCGACGGCTAGACTGCAACTTGAAGCTGGAGACGTCGATATCGTCGACCGTTTGCCCTTTGAAGATATTGAAGCGCTTGAGAAAGTTCAAGGGATCGAGATAGTTCGGACACCAGCATATCAAAACATGTTCGGATTCTTCAATACGAAGAAGCCTCCGCTCGACAACAAGCTGGTGAGAGAGGCCATTTCATACGCCGTTCCATACCAGGACATTGTAAACTATGTTATGCGTGGAAATGCTCGTCAGTCGAAGGGACCCGTGCCTTATGGCATGTGGGGGCATAGTGAAGAAGTGTTCCAGTACACGTACGACTTAGCGAAGGCTAAGGAGCTCCTTGCGAAAGCCGGCCGCCCTAAGGGAGGGTTCTCGCTTCTCTACACGTACAATGCTGGCGACGAGTATGAAAGGCGAAGTGGCGAACTGCTGAAAGCCGAGTTGGCGAAGCTAGGGATAACGTTAGAGCTGAGAGGAATGCCATGGGAGGAGCAGTGGGGCCTAGCGCAAGCAGAGAAACCGAAGGATAGGCAGGA
>CAYOZM010000059.1:0-6081 GCA_964408475.1 uncultured Candidatus Bathyarchaeia archaeon
AGATTCCGTCTCCGCAAGCCTTTTCTTTAATGCTTCAGCTTGGCTCTTCGGTACAGACTCGGCGAGTTTGGTCTCGAGCTCCGTTATCTTCGCTTCGAACTGAGCTTCAGCAGCATCTACTTCGCTTTTCGGTATGGACTCTGCAAGCTTGCTCTCCAGTTCATGAACTCTGGATTCAAAACTGGTTCTTAACGCATCTGCCTCGGCTTTAGGAATAGATTCTGCGAGCTTTGTTTCAAGCTCTTGAATCTTGGCCTCAGCTTCTTTGATCTTAGCTTCAGATTCAACTTTCGGTACGGACTCGCTAAGCCTCGCTTCCAAATCCTGAATCCTCGTCTTCAGGTTATCAGCTTCAATCTTAGGTACTGACTCAGCCAATTTCTCCTGAAGCTTCTCCATGTCAGCTCGTAACTCTGATTGAGTCTTCTCAAGTTGATGGATTTCGGCTTCAGCCTCAACCTTTGGAATCGACTCACTCAGCTTGGACTCTAACTCTCTGATCCTCGCTCGAGAGGCCTCGGCCTCTTTTTCAAGTTTCTCGATCTTCGTTCCAGCATCCTCTAGCTTCATCTTCGCTTCGGTTAGTTTTCCCTCTAACTGGCTAACTCGGGCTCTCAGAGATTCAGCCTCACTTTTCGGTACAGACTGGGCTAGCCTAGCTTCAAGGTCGGCGATCTTAGCTTCAAAATTTGCTTTGAGAGATTCCAACTCGGTTTTGGGAACAGACTCAGCAAGCTTGGACTCTAAATTCTTAACTCTTGTTCTCAGCCTCTTGACGTGAGGTGGCTCAATCTTGAATCTTACTTTTCTCTTAACTTTCTTAGCCAAACTCAAATCTCACCCAGAAAAGAACCCTTGGCGGAACTTATAAAATTGGGGTTCGATTTGCTGTAGAGCGTTATTCAGCCTTTCTGGCTATGGCGTATCTTGCGTATCGGTCAACTCTAATTATTTTAATCTTCAGTCTGCTTCCAACTTCACTCTGTGGAACAAAAACTGTGAAATCTCCAATCCTAGCGATACCATCGCCCCTCTTGCTTATCCCTTGGATGACCACCTCGCACTCTTGTCCTTCGGCTATTATAGGTCTGCTAGACAACACTTTGGACGGCTCAGCTTTTCTGCGCGCTACAGGAGTCTCAGGAATGAAGCTTGCAGGCGCAACTACCTTAGAAGGTATCTCGATCTCAAACACATCAGCCTTAGCTTCAGGTTTAACTTTCAGCATGGTCGCCGCGGCTTCGGGTTTCGGCTCTTGAGCTTTTGGCACAGATTGAGTTAGCTCAGCTTCAAGCTCAATGATTCTTGCTTGAAGCTCACTTATCCTAGCTTCTAATGCACGAGTCTTGATGTCAGCCTCACGTCTCGGTATGGAGTCAGCCAACTTTGCCTCGAGATCCTCAAACTTCGCCTTTGGGACTGTGTCCAGCATGTCGAATAAACGCTTCAGCTGAGCCTCGATCCCTTGAACCCTTAGTTTCAGCGACTCAAGGTCGTATGCTCGGGCATCTTTCTCGAGCAGAATCTTTTACCCTCATCAATAAGCGTTGGAAAACTCTTTTAAACTTGAGGTTGGAATTTGACGAGTCCTCGTCTTCCCGTATCATTGGGAGAAATTCTCGATAGCTCCAAGTTTAATAAATTCCAGAACCTTGATGCAATTTTGGTGAGGAGTTGTGGAAAGGTACTGTGACCGCTGCGGAAGAGAGTTGATTGAGGGTTTTCGATACTGCGACAGGTGTGGAACAGTGGTCAACCGGCCTAGAGTTATTAATCTTATCCGGGTAAATCCAAGCGATGTTGATAAGGCTACTGAGTGGTTGATGAAGCAGCGGAAGACGTGAAGTTGGCCAGAGGTTGATGTCACTAGAGGGTCTGTTCTGAATATGCCAATTATCTTCCCTAGATGTCGCGGTATGAATGTCCTTCAAGTCACCGAGCCTAAAAGAACTAGGTATGGCCGGGTTCACGGGAAGTTTCAATGCAAAGACTGCGGCCACTACTGGATCGAGAAGAGAAGAGATATCGAGCAGCTATTCGAACCGTTGACAGGCCTTTTTCAAACTTCCAGAGTTCTCTCCTATCTGTTAATATCTCGGCGTCCCCAAACACTGGTTGAGAACGAGATTGAGTTGTCGAATAAAGTGATTATGGCACTGTTGCATAGCATAATACAGAGGTCTGTGGTCGCCCTTAACATACCTGAAAGTCCTAATGGGATACATGAGCATCACCCCTTGGTCTACCATTTAGAAGAAGAATTGGCGAGAATGTTCGCTCTAGCCGGGGGCGTTAGATGCTCTGAGCTAGAGAAGAGGCTCAGTAGGCTCTTGCGGGAGAACCCTAGAAAGGTTGAAGAGATAGTCAGAGAGCTTGTCGCGAAATACTATCGAGAGAAGATATTGAAGGGACCTCCAGACCGATTTAGAGAAGCGAGAGAGAAAGCGGAGCAGATATGGGCAACAGCCTAGCTGATAGAATTTCTTAGTTGAAGGTTCTCTCGAAAAACTGCAATCATGTTAGTGTAAGTTCAGCAGCGATTCTTCTTTCGAGTTTCATCGCATAGTCTTGATCAGCCGCTGCTCTCAGACGATGTATTGTTGTGTCGTATGCATCTATCTGCTCTTCCTCCAGCTCTCCAGAATTATCTGAGATTCGTCTATCGATTTCACCCAGTTTATGTATCAGCGCTTTCCTCTCCTCCTCAGGCATGATCTTCGGGTCGGTCATAGCTGCTGCTCGTGCGTAAATCCCCTCGTCAAGAAGGTACTTGAACGCTTTAAATGGGAGTTCGTAGTACTCGCCTACAGCACCGGTTCTTTGAGTAAAACCTTCAGGGGTTGCTGCTTTGAATGATACTCTAATGTAAAGCTTCTCTGCAAACTCCACCAAGTCCTTCGCATAGTTTCTATCAGCTCCGATAAGTATGCCGTTTGTTTCCAAGATAAATAGCGGGTACTTCGACCGCTTCAAGTATCCAAGCAATGGTAATAGATGCCCCTTCCCTATCGTTGGTTCGCAACCTGAAAGTCGAAGCTTATTGACCTTAAGATGTCTAAAGCGTTCCCATCCCAGGCTGGTTATCCCCTCCTCAGCTGCCTTGCACAGTTCTTGAGCAACCTCCTTAGGAGAATAGAATTTACCAGTTCTCTCAGGGAAGTCTCTCGACCAGTTGCTCCAGCAATATATGCAGCGTAAGCAGCATCCTGCCGCGTATCCTGTAGCGATCCCTCCGTACACGGGGGCGGAGTAGATACCGACGTACTTCCTCTCCAATCCCTCAGGTCCCATTCTCGTAACAATCTTCTCGGTTCCCTCAGCTAGCTCCAATGGGTTGAAAGGCTTAGAGTTAGGTGTCAAGAAACGTTGGTAGTCTCCCATTCACTCCACTTCCAAGATCTTCATCTTGTTCAAGTCGGCTACGCCTAGTCCTCTCTCTTAAGCCAACCTCAAATGTTCTATAGAAACTGGATATGAAGCCCTTGGCTTTTAGATCGTGTCTCCTAAGCCGCTGGATAACCTTGAGGTATCGAATTAACTCTTCGATCTCCAAGTCCTACAGAGATTCTAAACTCATTGCAGGTTTGATCAAGCTTGTTAAAGGGAGGATCTTCATAAGATGGGTAGCTTGTAAATAGTCTCCCACGTCGAAGAGGGCGTACGCATGGCCTTCCAAAGCTACGCGTTATACACGCATATGAAAGTATTTGATGAAGAAAGATATTCTAGCCTCAGCTTCGCCCTCGAGATTAGGAAATATCTCAGCTCCAAGATCAAGTCAATTGTGCAGGATATGGCTGAGCCTCCGCATTGGAATAGATAAGAAGATCGATGATGAAATGGAGCTTGTCTTAACCTCCTATAGATATAGAGAAAGAGAGCTTCTAGAGGAGTTGAGGGAGCTCGGAAGATTTTGGAGAACGAATTTCAAAGACGTGATTAGAGGCGAGGTGGAAGACCTCGATGTTTTTCTTGGAGAGCTTGAAAAGAGAAATATTCTATCTCTATCAAGGGTTGTACCCGTCGTAAGATCATTCCAATTCTCCCCTGAGAAGGCGGTAGAAGAATTCTGCGAAGTTGTCAAGCCTTTCATCAAGAGAATCAAGAAGATGGAATCATTCTGCGTTAAGGTTGAGCGGAGAGGTCTTAAGGGATCCTTCTCCTCAAAGCAGGTTGCTGAAGAGGTGGGAACATTCATCTTCGCAACTCTAAAGGAAAGAGACGGCTTAGAACCTAGAGTTAGCCTTAAAGACCCTGATAAAGCGGTGGTCTTCGAAACCCTCGGAAGATGGTGTGGAATTGGAATAATATCAAAGGAAATGAGGAGAAAATACTTCTATCTTAAGCTTCCCTAGGAAGGATCGGCTCTTTTTCTACGTGCATTTCGAACCTGTCAGATCTTGACATCATCCTTGATGTCTGCCAGCTCTTGAGAAAAAGTTTCATCCTATTTCTCCTCTACAGCTTGGACAGTTTCTCAAATCGAGGGCGCAGCTTCTGCAATATACCCTCGAGCATAGGCCGCATTTCGCAAATCCTTGCTCTATCTGCTTGCCGCACCAACTGCAAATCGTCATTTTACATTACTCAAAATTGAGTTTGACTCAAACCTATATGCTTATCGTTGAAATTAAACATTCGTAAACGCTTTTTACCTGCGAGCTGACACTTTGCCCTTAGCAGGGAATCGAACAAGAAATCCGGGCTGCTTACGGTAAAATATCGGGGCATTCAGATTGCAACGTGATATTCATGTGAGGTATGAGCCGATTAAGGAGATAGTTGTAAGGGATTGGGCTAGACTTACATCGCCGGAAGATCTAGCGCGCATGGTTGCTGTAGCCGCGGCAGGCCATGCTGTTTCAGTTAGCTGGGCTGAAGGAGTAGCCTTCGCAGCGTACCCTCTCAGCGGTGAAAGATTTTCTAAAGCCTTGATCGAAGAAGCGAAGTTATACTATGCGGCTATCTACTTCGCCTTGATGCCTAACTTCCATCCAGTCATCGAGACCAAGGATGGAATAAGGGTCCCAGTCGTAAACCTATCCTCAAGCCTTGTCGCCAAGAAGATCGCTACATGGTTGAAGGATAGAGAGACAAGATGAGAGACCTTCTATAACGAAAAATCTATCGAAAATTGCATGAGCTCAGTCGCCACTCATTTATTTGATTGGATTAGGGAGGCGCATTTATCAAGAACTTCAATGACTTTTTCTTGACCAACTTCACTTGTTCCCCAGCTAAATAGAAGTAGATTTTTCGAGGCAGGTGTTATCATTGTATCTTTTGAATCTCTAGCTCCGACCGCTGAGAAAATCTTCTTGGAATCTCTCAAGATTGGAGTATTCATTTTCAATTTTTCAGGACTGCTCTTTCCGATCGGTATAAATTCGTCACCTGAATGTGCCAATCTTAATTCAACATCGCCCTCTATTCTATCTAGGTCGAAAAGCCCTATCGGAACTAGATTTTCAATGGAAATTATGTTCGCGGAGTCTACAGCAGAATTTACTGTGGGAAATTTGCCTTTCAAGACTCCTCTCACAAGCATACCTTCTACCGCTGGAAGAATCTCTCTTGGATCGGAGCCGAGCATCTCTTGTAAACGGCGATATGCAACAATTTCAGGAATAGATTCTAAATCGCTCTCACTCTTCCCTTTCCACCTTTCAAGAATTCTGTTCTTCCTGTCTTGAAGTTCTGGTGGAGTATTTCTTACAGATATATTTCTGACAATTCTCGTCTTCGCAAACAAGTCGGGAACTTTTCGAAGAACTTCATTATTTATTGAAACATCAAGTGTCTCCATTTCAAGGCTGCCTCGAGTAATACGTTATACAACAACTATTAAACGCGACTCTGATAGAAGGATATTGCCGACGAAGGAGCTTCCGGTATGCTTCACCTTTTGGGTTTAGCGGTCGCTTCATTCTTAGCAGCACTGGCAGGTGCAGTCTCACCTGGCCCAGTCTTCGCTGTGACCGTTGCGGAATCTGCTAAGAGAGGCTACAGAGCTGGACCCTTAGTTGTTTCAGGCCACTTCATCCTCGAAGCGATTATAGTTTCAGCTCTCTTTCTCGGGTT
>CAYOZM010000060.1:0-2017 GCA_964408475.1 uncultured Candidatus Bathyarchaeia archaeon
GAATAGAGTCTAGTAGCTCCAGTTTCTTTCTTATTTTGATCTCGATAGCTTCCTTAGCTATCTCTTTGTCGACAGAAACGATCCTGACCAGTTCCTCGATGAGCGAGATAGCCTTGTCCGCCTTGGCCAGCTCTCCTTTCTCGTAAAGCGCCCACTTGATCTCCATAAGCACGACGCAGGACGCTAACCCTTCAATTTTTCCGCGTGTAATCCTCTTCAAGAGCTCTTCTGAACCATCCAGAAACTCTTTCTCTTCACGGGCTATGTTCAGGAAGATGTTCGTATCGACCAAGACCCGCATTAGAGCTTCTCCTTTGCCTCGAAGTCTACGCGCTTACGGATCTCTTTCACGATTCTTACGCTCGATTGGTCAATAGGCCAAACTTCCCTTGCTATACCTCTGAGCTCTGCTAGAGGATCTTCAGGTCTCGGTTTAATGAGAATTCCCTCCACTCTAGGGATGAGCCTAACGCTCTTTTTAGGCTCAAGGGCGTATCGTTTGCGTAGCTCCTTGGGTATTGTGACCTCACCCTTGTCCCTTATCTCGACGACGTACTCCGCCAAGTCCATCTCCGAAATATTTAGGATTCATCCGAATATTAAGCCTTTTGTCGGAACTCGGTGAGCCCGAAGATACGATCTGCCAGACGAATATCTACTTCAGGAAAGACGGCGCCCTTGTCCAGTCAGGTAATTGTCTCCTAGAGCTTCCGCTGATACTCCGTAGAATAGTCAAAAGATCAGGCTGATCGCCTAGGCTATGACCATGCAGGTTAGAATGGGTTTCATGCACAGGCAGATTGTCGAGGCATAAGAGGTGCGGTTCGAAAAAGCACTGTTTTGAAAAATCTATTGGGTACTTTTTGAATCGGGCGACAGTCTTGTGTGATGACGTTGTTCGAGCTTCTCTGCAATCAAGCTGGCTACACGCGTCGCTTGAAATCGAAACAAACGACTCCTCAAGGAATCATTATCTTTCCACATATGAAGCGCATAGGGGGAAGACGCCGAACAAGGCATGGGTGGACACAAATATTAGCTCAATCTAAAAAAGCTGTAGGGCGGTTTAGTTGACAGAACACGCCACTGAGACGCGTAGCATTAAAATCGCTTTGACAAGTTACATAATACTAGTCGTTCTGCAGTTAGCAACTTACTTTCTCACCAACATTTTAGTATTATTTGCTCAAGCGCTGGAAATGTTGAGCGATGTTTTGGTTTCCGGTTTTCTTTTGTTATCTGTCTATTGGTCGCGGAGACCAGCGGATGAATTTCACATGTTCGGCCACGGAAGAGCTCAGAACGTAGCGGCACTGGTCTCAGCTACAATTTTGATCTTCTTCATGAGCCTTGAGGCTTTTCGAGAGGCCGTCCCGAAACTCTTCCAAGCCCCGGGAGCTAGCGAATCTCAGAACACAAATCTCGCTTTAATAGTGATATTGGTGGGCATGTTTGTAATAGCTATTCCGACCGTGGATATTTTGAGAGTAAAGGCAAGAGGTGCTTCAGTTAAAGCGCAGCTCGTTGCGCTTCTCAAAGATGAGATTTCTTACATGGCCGCGCTGGTAGCCGTGTTTCTCGTTTCGCAAGGATACTACCTAGCTGACCCGTTAGCATCTGTTTTCGTAGCCTCTGTTATCGCCCTAGGCGGCCTATACCTCTTCAAGGACAACGTCCACTACCTTGTCGGCAAAGCTCCTAGTAGGCAATTCATGGAAAAAGTGGAGTCAACAGCAAAGTCAGTAGAAGGTGTTCTAGGCGTTCACGATCTGAAGGCTGAGTATATAGGGCCGAACGTTGTCCACACAGGTTTTCATATAGAGGTGGCGAAAGGCACACCGATAGAAGAAGCGGACAGAATAGCCCATGAAGTCGAGGAAAGAGTCGGTCGGAAGACCGGTTGTCAACACTGTGTAATCCACGTCGACCCCATAAATAACTCGACCAAGAAATTCGGCAGCATCCCAGCTCGATAGATTTCTTCCTCCGCTCAAGAATCTTTTATCAATTGGGTACC